>NZ_CP077080.1:3304015-3604380 GCF_019141525.1 Pseudomonas alvandae | reverse complement strand
AAAATGCTGGATGTACCGGCCTCTTCGCGGGCAAGCCCGCTCCCACAGGGGCCGGTGAGCACACATTGGAAACGAACTTCTGTGGCGACCACCTCCGGTCCATCGGTTTGAACTCACCCCCCATAGGCCGTTCCAAATTCATTCATTCAAACCCAAGGCCCCCGCTGCGCAATGCCCAGAATCCTTACCCAGCAAACCCCGGAAGAAGAACTGACCGAACACAAGGCCAAGCTCTTCGGATCCCCCAAGGAACGACTGGATTTCTATCGCCGGGAAATCCAGTACGAAACCAGCATCCTCGCCAATCGGACCGACGCCTACCTGGCCGCCCAATCCTTCCTGGTGATCGCGTTCGCTTCGTGCATGGCCAACCTGAACCCTGAATGGGGCAAGCTCTTCACGCTGATCGTGCCGCCGTTCCTGGCGCTGCTCGGTTTCTTGAGCTCGCTCAATGCCTGGCCGGGCATTCGCGCGGCTTATGAAATCATCGACCATTGGCATTTCAAGCAAAGCGAATTGCTGCGCAGTGAACCGCTGATGGGCCTGGCCTACGATGAATCGCCGCTGTTCAGCGAGCGGGAGTCGACCCACAAGGGGTATCGCAAGTCACTGTTGTTTTCGGTGCGCACACCGTGGATTTTTGCGGCGTTCTGGGTGTTGCTCGGGGTCTACTCGGTGTTTATCCAGGTCAGCGATCCCGGTGGTTGATCGCTGAGCCTCGCTTTTGCTGGCGCTCATACCACGCCAGTGCAGGTTGGGTGCTCACTCCGTGGGCCAGGATGCTCAGGGCAACTACTGACAAGGTCAGGTCGATGCACAGGCGCGCGGCCTCGGGCTGCAGGTCATGGTTCAGGGCATAGAACAGGTAGAACAGGCTGCCGATGCCGCGTATGCCAAACCAGCCGATCAACAGCCGTTGCGGGTGGTCCAGCAGTCTTCCCCATGGCATCGCCAACACACTCAGCGGGCGAATCACCGCGAAAAGCAAGGCGCCAATCGCCAGGGCCCGCCAGTCCCAATGATTCGCCAGGACCACCCCCAGAAGCGTCACCAGGAACACTTCCATCGAACGCTCCACCAGACTGCCGAACGCCAGCATGTCGCCCATCATCACGCCGGCCGCCAGTTGGCCTTCATCCAAGGCCTGGGTGTCGCCGTGCACTGCCTGCTCGGGATCGACGGCTTCGTGGCCGACCACCGGCTGCACCAGGTGCTCGGCGGGCGGCGCGTTTTCATCGGTGGACTGGACCTCTGCCTGTCGTAGCCCCAGGCCCGCGGCGAAAACCGAGAGAAAACCGTAGCCCTGGACCGATTCCGCCGCGACATAGGCCAGGGCGATCAAGGCCAGGGCCAGGTAGTCGTTGGGGGACAGCGTGCTGTCGGCGTTCTTGAGGCGCATCGACAAGGTCAGCTTGCCGATGCCACGGCCCAGCCAATAGCCGATCAGCAAGCCCACCGGCACCGCCCAAAGCACGTTGCGCAACGCCCATTCGCCGAGAAACCCGCTGTCGTCCTCGCGCAACATCAGCAGACCCAGGATGACGAAGGGAAACGCCGTGCCATCGTTCAATCCGGCTTCCCCGGACAGGCCGAAGCGCACCCGGTCATCATCCCGGGCATCGTTGACCTGCACCAACGCCGCCAGCACTGGATCGGTGGGCGCCAGCATCGCGCCGATCAGCAACGACAGCGCCCAACCGAGCCCAAACAGGTAATGCAACGCCAGGCAGAGCCCGGCAATCGTCAGGATCATCACCGGACCTGCGAGCCCATACGCCACTCGCCAACTGCGGTTCTTCAACGGCAAACGCAGCTTGAGCCCGCTGACGAATAGCGAAAACACCACGGCGACTTCCGTCAGGTGCTCCATCCACACCGAAGAGTCATCGACTCCCAGCCTCAGCAGTCCAAGCCCCGCCGGGCCGATGGCAACCCCCAGCGCCAGGCAAACCGCGGAAGTGGTCACGGGCATCCAGCGCAGGTAGGAGGCGGTCAGGGCCAAGGTCAGCAAGACCGCACCGAGCACGGCTACCCACACTGTGAAGATCATGGTTGCTCCTTGGATAACGGTGCTTCACCTGGACGGGCTTGCTTCATTCGAGGGCCACGGCGAAGCGAGGGTTCCGCCGCAAATCGCCTGCGTCCCGTTTATCCGACCGCTTTTCGGTCCAGGGGAATTTTTTGCCGTTCGCAAGGCTCTGCAATGGAAGAGACGTGCTGATTCAGCGTCCTGCCGAGAACCCGAGAGGCCCTTATGACTGCGCTGACACCCCTTCAATCCCGGCCTGCCATTGCGCAACCGATGACCGCTGCCGGCAATGTGCGCCAATGCTACGAACGACTGCTGCAAGGGCCTGACGATGCTGACAAGCAAGCTGTCGCCCAAGCCTTCCTGCAACCTTGCCTTGAAGAGGCGAGCGCATTGCCCCAGGAAATCCCCGACGACCCCGCGGCATTGCTGGCCTGGGTCGAGCAGCACAGCGCGGGCGTGGCCCGGCAATACGCCGACTACCTAGAACGGCGCAAGAGCGGTGGCCCCCGGGAGTTCTTCAGTAGCAAGGCCCATGCCTTGTATTTTCTCCAGGCCGTGGCGCCAACCAAACTGGTGGACGGCGCCTGGCTGTATGGCGTACTCCAACACTGGCATGACCATCGCTTCGAAGGGTTGCTGTGCACCTATCTGGAAGAGCTTGGGGATGGCGTTCCCGCGCAGAACCATGTCGTGCTCTACCGCAAGCTGCTGGCCGAACACGGCTTGCAGGATATGCCCGACATCGAGGACGAGCGCTATCTGCAAGGCGCGGTTCAATTGGCCCTCGGCTATGCCGGCGACGAGTACCTGCCCGAAGTCATCGGCTACAACCTCGGTTACGAGCAACTGCCGCTGCATCTGCTGATCAGCGCCTATGAGCTGAGCGAACTCGACATCGATCCCTATTACTTCACCCTCCACGTGACCATCGACAACGCCAGCACCGGTCACGCCCACAAGGCCGTGCAATCGCTGCTGCAATTGATGCCGATGGAGGCGGGGCGTGAATCGTTCTGGCAGCGCGTCACCTTGGGCTATCGCCTCAACGACCTGGGGCAGGGCAGCCGGGCGATCACCGAATCGTTTGACCTGGAGCGTGAAGTGCTCGACATGCTGGAACGCAAGCGCCCGTTCGGCCAGCACATGCATTCCGACTACTGCAAGTTCGAAGGCAAGACCGTCAACCAATGGCTGGCGGAGCCGGGGCAACTGGAGGGTTTTTTGAACGCCATGCAGAACAAGGGATGGATCAAGCGCCACGAAGACCCGCAGAACAGCCGCTTCTGGACCCTGATCGAAGGCGCGGGCGCGGCCATGTTCGGCGTCTTCAGCCCGTATGAAAAGCAGTTGCTGCACGATTGGATTGCGGGTGACTGGCTGGATCAACGCGGTCGCCCCGGCGCCCGCCGTCCCCACGGCGGGGCGCATGAGTCGCCGGCACCGGCCCAAGACCCGGATGTGTTGAACCTGCAGCAGACGCTGCGGGGCAAGGCCCCCCGTGAGCAAATGCAGATGCTGATGCCCTGGCTTTCGGCCCGTTGCCACAGCCATCCGGCCGGGTTGTTCGCGACCCGTCGGTTCATCGAACTCAAGTCCGCCCTTCGTTAGGAGCCCTGCATGAATCAGGAAGATCGCCTGTCCGAACCCGACCTGGCGCTGCTGCAACTGGGTCGCCGCCTGCACGCCGACGGCTACCGTTTTATCACGCCGACGCCGTTGACCCATGAACGGGTCAACCAACGGCCCGGCAACGAACGCTCGAAGACCCTGCGGGATGTCTTCGGCTGGTCCCGGCCCTTCGCACCGGGGCTGATTTCCGCCGACGAGCAGCGCCAATTGCAGGAAGCCGAAGTGTTGGAAGAACGCGATGGCCTGCTGCGCAGCCGCGTACGCTGGTCGAGCCTGGACGGCATGCTGTTCGCCCATTCGCAGTTCCCGACCCAGGCCAATGACGCGGTGTTCTTCGGCCCCGACAGCTACCGTTTCGCCCATCTGATCCATACCCATTTGCAACAGAACTTCACGGCCGTGCATCGCGCCGTGGACATCGGCTGCGGTGCCGGCGTCGGGGCGATGATCATCGCCCGTGCCCGCCGCGAGGCCCAGGTCCTGGCCGTCGACATCAACCCCTTGGCGTTGCGCCTGTGTGCCGTCAACGCCGCGCTGGCCGAGGTTGCCAACGTCGAGATCGCCCGCAGCGATGTTCTGCGGGACGTCGACGGCAGTTTCGACCTGATCGTCGCCAACCCGCCGTACATGGCCGACCCCGCCGAGCGCGCGTATCGCCATGGCGGCGGAACGCTGGGCGCCGGGTTGTCGCTGCGGATCGTCGAGCAGGCGTTGCCCCGGCTGACGCCTGGCGGCTCGCTGGTGCTCTACACCGGCGTGGCGATGGTCGATGGTCGCGACCCGTTCCTCGAAGCCTTGGGTGCGTGGCGCGATTCGGCGGAGTTTGCCTGGACCTACAGGGAATTGGACCCGGACGTATTCGGCGAGGAGCTGCTGACGCCGGGTTATCAGGACGTTGAAAGGATCGCCGTGGTGGCGTTGGTTGTCACCCGCACGGGTGCGGGTATCGGAGGGAACATCGATGAACAGGCGTCTGAAGTTCGGCATTGAAGAGGAATATTTCATCACCGACCTGCAAACCCGCCGCATGCCCGAGCAGCCGCCCGCGGCAGCGGTTGCGGCCTGTCGGGAGGAGCTGGGCAAGCATTTCGCCCATGAAATGTTCCAGAGCCAGGTGGAAATGGCTTCGCCCATCTTCCGCAGCCTGGCCGAGGCCGCCGATTACCTGGCCCAGGTACGCGGCGGCCTGACCCAGCGGCTGGCGCCCCATGGCCTTGGCTTGTTGAGTGCAGGGTCGCATCCCATGGCGACCGTCGGCTTGCAACCCACCGACGAGCTGCACTTCCAGCAACTGTTTGACGATTACCAGCGTGTGGCGCGGCGCAGCGTACTGTCGGGCCTGCATGTGCACGTGGAAGTGCCAGCGGATCATGATCGGGTCAAGGTAATGAACGAGGTGTTGCCCTGGCTGCCGATGCTGTTGGCGCTGAGTGCGTCTTCGCCATTCTGGAACGGCGCCTACAGCGGCTTCAGCAGTTATCGCCAAGTGGCCTGCGATGAGTGGCCGCGCATGGGCGTGCCGGAATTCTTCGAGGATGAGCCGACGTTCGAGGGCTACGTCAACATGCTCACCCGCACCGGCTCGATCCGCCAACCCAGCGATTGCTGGTGGGTGCTGCGGCCGTCGTCGCGTTATCCGACCCTGGAACTGCGCATCTGCGATGCCTGCCCACGGATAGAAGATGTGTTGTGCCTCGTTTCGCTGTTTCGGCTGATGATTGCCCATGCTATCGCCCAGCTCAAACCCGGCGCCAACTACAGCCTGATGTCCCACTGGATCCTCAAGGAAAACCGCTACCGGGCCAAGCGTCACGGGATCCTCGCGGAGTTTATCGTCGAGGGCCAGGATCAACCGATGCTCATTGGCGAGTGGCTGAACCTCGCCGAGCAGACCTTCGGCGAAACCGCGACGGCGCTGGGTGTGCAGGACGTGTTCAAGCAAGCGCGCCGAATCATCCAGCAGGGCACCAGTGCTGATCGGCAAGTGGTGCTCTATGAACAGGGGTTGCTGCTGGGCGATACGACTGAAGAGGCGCTGGGCCGGGTGGTCGATCAACTGCTGTCGGAAACCGCCGGAATGCCCGTCGCCGATCCGACCCTTGCGCAAGTAGCAGGTGGCCCATGACCAGCAAGAACCTCGACGATTACAACCGCATGCGCGATTTCGCCGCCACCCCGGAGCCGGCGGCGAAGCGCTCGCGCAAATCGACGAAAACCGCCCACGCCTTGCAATACTGCATCCAGAAGCACGATGCCACTCGGTTGCATTACGATTTCCGCCTGGAGCTGGACGGTGCGCTGAAGAGCTGGGCGGTGCCCAAGGGGCCGTCCCTGGACCCGAAGGTCAAGCGCCTGGCGGTGCACGTTGAAGACCACCCGCTGGACTATGCGACCTTTGAGGGCAGCATTCCCGAGGGGCATTATGGCGCCGGTGACGTCATCGTCTGGGACCGGGGCGTGTGGATTCCCCAGGGCGATGTGCACCAAGCCTACGAAAAGGGCCGGCTCAAGTTCGAATTGCGCGGGGAAAAGCTCGCGGGCCTGTGGAACCTGGTGCGCACCCATATGCCGGGCAAGCAGGAGCAATGGTTCCTGATCAAGCATCAGGACGACGCGGCCCGGCCGGAAAGCGAGTACGACGTGGTGGCGGCCGAGCCTGACAGCGTGCTCAGCGACCGCACCATCGTGCCCAAGCGTCGAGGCAAGGCCGCTGCTGCAAAACCCGTCAAGCAGCCGGAAGAACCTGCCAAGCCGAAGTCGACGAAAAAAACGGGGAAGACCACCCTCAGCGGCGCCGTCGCCGGCCCGATGCCCGAAACCCTCAAGCCGGAACTGGCGACCCTGGTGGAAAGCGCCCCGGACGGCGACTGGCTCTACGAGATCAAGTTCGACGGCTACCGGGTCATGGCGCGCATCGACAACGGCGACGTGCGCTTGATCACCCGCAACGGCCACGATTGGACGCATAAGCTGCCGAAACAGGCCGAGGCCCTGGCGGCGCTGGGGTTGGAATCGGCCTGGCTCGACGGCGAGATGGTCGTCGCCAACGAGCAAGGCGTGCCGGATTTCCAGGCCCTGCAAAACGCCTTCGACGCCGGCAGCAGCGGCAAGATTGCGTATTACCTGTTCGACCTGCCGTACCTCAATGGCATGGACCTGCGCAAAGTGCCGGTGGAGGAACGCCGGGCCGCGTTGGCCGCCGTCCTCGAACCCAATGAAGACCCCTTGCTGCGCTTCTCGGACTCTTTCGAAGAGACCCCCGAAGCACTGCTCAACAGCGCCTGCCAGATGCGCATGGAAGGGTTGATCGGCAAGCGGCAGGGCAGCGCCTATGTGTCCCGGCGCAGCAGCGACTGGATCAAGCTCAAGTGCAAGAATCGCCAGGAATTCGTCGTGGTTGGCTTCAGTGACCCGAAGGGCGCCCGCAGCGCGTTCGGTGCGCTGTTGCTGGGCCTGCACGACGTCGACAGCGGCGAATTGCGCTATGCCGGCAAGGTCGGCACCGGTTTCAACGAAACCACCCTCAAGAGCATCTATCAGCAGTTGTTGCCCCTGGAAACGAAAAAAGCTGCCGTGGTCAATCCGCCCACCGGCTATGACGCCAAGGGCGTGCATTGGCTCCAGCCGGAGTTGTTGGCGGAAGTGGCGTTTGCCGAAATGACCAAGGAAGGCTCGGTACGCCATGCCGTGTTCCATGGCTTGCGCAACGACAAGCCGGCCAAGGCGATCACCCAGGAATTGCCGAAAACCGTGAAGAAGACCGCGGCCAAGGACGAGGACGAAGCGGCGCCGGCCAAGGCGAAAGCCAAAGCCAAAGCCAAGCCCAAGGCTGCGCAGTCGCCAACGTTGGACGGCAAGGTCCGCATCACCCATCCGGATCGGGTCATCGACGCGAGCAGCGGCACGACAAAAATGCAACTGGCCGAATACTACGCCAGCGTTGCCGATTTCATCCTGCCGGAACTGGCCGACCGTCCTGTGGCGCTGGTCAGGGCGCCGGATGGCATTGCAGGGGAGTTGTTCTTCCAGAAGAACCCCGAACGCCTGGCCATTCCCGGCATCACCAGCCTGGACAAGGACCTGACCGGGCAACCCATCATGATCATCAACAACGCCGAGGCGCTGATTGGCGCGGTGCAGATGAGCACCGTGGAGCTGCACACCTGGAACGGCACTTCCGTGGACCTGGACAAGCCTGATCGCTTCGTCCTGGACCTTGACCCGGACCCGGCACTGCCTTGGAAAAGCATGGTGGAAGCCACGCAACTGACCTTGTCGGTACTGGATGAACTGGGCCTGAAGGCATTCCTGAAGACCAGCGGCGGCAAGGGCATTCACATTGTCGTGCCGATTACCCGCAAGTTGGGCTGGGACGAGGTGAAGGGTTTCAGCCACGCCATCGTCAGCCACATCGCCAAGCTGTTGCCTGATCGTTTCTCGGCGGTGTCGGGGCCGAAGAACCGGGTAGGGCGGATCTTCATCGATTACCTGCGCAACGGCCTGGGCGCCACGACCATCTGCGCCTACGCCGCCCGTACCCGCGAGGGGTTGCCGGTGTCGGTGCCGATCTACCGCGAAGAAGTGGCCGAGCTCAAGGGCGCCAACCTGTGGAACGTGCACAACGTCCATGAGCGACTGGCAGAGGTGGGGCATGAGCCTTGGGCTGACCTGCGCAAGACCCGCCAGAGCATCACCGCCGACATGCGGCGGCGGATTGGGATGAAGAAGACTGTCAAGTAGCTTGAGCGGACCCCTTTTGTGACAGGTGGAACCACATGGCAGATCGAACGATTGTGGCGAGGGGATCACTGTGGCGAGGGGATTTATCCCCGTTGGGGCGCGAAGCGGCCCTAAGACCTGACACCTCGCTGTGTCTGACAAACAACCAGGGGCTGCTGCGCAGCCCAGCGGGGCGGTGCGACGTTTCGATAAATCCCCTCGCCACAAATGAATCTCGTGCCACAAGTTAGCGGTCAGGCCCTGGTTTTAATAAACCTGCGAACGCCGCAACTGCTCGATCGTTTCAATCAACTCGTCATAGGACACCGGCTTGCCGATGTGCTGGTCGAAGCCCGATTGCTGGGATTTATTCAGGTCGGTGGACGCGCCGTAGCCGGTCAGGGCGATGGCCGGGATGTGCTTGATATGGGGCAGCTTGCGCAGGGCCTGCATCAGTTCATGGCCGTTCATCACCGGCATCCCGAGGTCGGAAATCACCACGTCGAAACGGCCATCCTTGGCGGCTTCCAACGCCTCCAACGGCTGATCGAAGGCAACCACGATGGCGTCTTCCATCTCCAGCAGCAGCTTGAGGGTGTCGAGCACGTCGGGCGAGTCATCCACCAGCAGGATCGTCAAACCGCCCAGGCGCCCGGACTGTTCGTCGCAAGACTGCGGTTTAGGTTCGATCGCGGCATTGCTCAAGGGCAGGCGAATGGTGAAGGTGCAGCCTTTGCCCAGCCCTTCGGACTTGACTTCGACGCTGCCGCCGTGGGCTTCGGTCAATTGCCGGACCAGTGACAGGCCGATCCCCAGGCCTTCGCGCTGGTGGGTGGCGTGCTGGGTCTCGGCCTGGCCGAACAGGTCGAACACTTCGTTCAGGTGCTCCGCCGCGATACCCACGCCAGAGTCCTTTACGTCCAGGCGAGCCATATGGTCGTCATGGCTGGCGACCAGTTGCACCCGGCCGCCGTTGGGGGTGAACTTCAGCGCGTTGTTCACCAGGTTCCAGATGATCTGCTCCAGCCGGGTCGGGTCGGCATTGACGACCAGCTCGCCGCTGGAGCCCTCAGGCAGCTCAAGGGTGACTTTGTTCGGGTGATTGTCGTTGATCACCACGGTGTAGATGTCTTGCAGCACGCGAGCCAGATCGACCGGCTGGCGCTTGAGCTTGAGCTTGCCGGTGCGGACACGGGCCACGTCCAGCAGGTCGTCGATGATGCGCGCCTGGCTGGTGACCGCGTCGCAAATGGTGTTCACGGCCCGGGCTGCCGCGGTGACGGTCTTGGTCACCGGCAGGCGCCGCAGCAGCTCGGCATTGAGCTGGATCAGGTTCAACGGGTGCTTGAGCTCGTGGGACATGACCGCGAAGAACTCATCCTTCAAATGGCTGGAGTTCTGGGTTTCCGTCAGCCGTTGGGTCTGTTCCTCATGCAGGCGCTTGTGGCCGGTGAGGTCACGGGCGATCTTCACGTAGCCCTGCAAATAGTCGCCGCTGAGCAGCGTGACTTCGCCGCTGCAGAAGAAGCGGCTGCCGTCCTTGCGCTGGTGCCAGCGCTCGTCTTCGCAACGGCCTTTGGCCCGTGCAGTGCTCAGTTCTGTTTCGGGGACGCCGGTGGCGCGGTCTTCGGGGGTAAAGACAAAGTCGTAGTAGCTGCCTTCCGCTTCCGCCTTCGTGTGGCCGAAAATCAGCTCCGCCCCCGTGTTCCAACTGGTGATCACGCCGTGCTCGTCCAGCAGGATGATCGCGTAGTCGCGGGTGCTTTCCGCCACCAGGCGCATGCGCTCCTCGCCCAGGCGCAGCTCTTCTTCGGCGGCTCGGCGCTTGGTGATGTCGATGAACGTCAGTACCGTGCCGTCGATATGGTCTTCGCTGGAGCGGTACGGCAGCAGCCGGGCGATGTACCAGCGAGCATCGCTGCTGCTGACTTCGCGCTCGATCATGTTCAGGGATTCGAACACCTGGGTCGCGTCCGCCGCCATGTCGGGGTAGTCCAGGCGATGGGTGATGTCCAGCAACGAACGCCCGGTGTCCACCGGAAGCATGCTGAAGATCTCCGTGGCCCGAGGGGTGAACCACTTGATGCGCATGCTGCGGTCGATGAACACCGTGGCGATGTCGGTGGAGGCGATCAGGTTGGTCAGGTAATCATTGATCTTGTCGGTTTCTTCAACCTTGGTCTTGAGCTCGTAGTTGACCGTCAGCAGCTCTTCGTTGATCGATTGCAGCTCTTCCTTGCTGGTCTCCAGCTCCTCGGTGGCGGAGCGCAGTTCCTCGTTGATGGCCTGCATTTCTTCGTTGGAGGCCTTGAGCTCCTCGCTGGAGACTTCGGCCTGCTCGATGGTGTCTTGCAGGTGCAACTTGGTCCGCTGCAGCTCGCGCTCCAGATTGGCCAGGACCTGGTTTTCGGTCTGGCTGGTGATGGTGTCGACCTGTTGGATGGGGTCGACTTCTTCCTCTTCGAACACCACGAGCACGAACTCGCCATCGGACAGTTCGTCGCGATACGGCTGGACCAGCAGGTCCACCAGGAAACGTCGCCCATCGCGCTCCATGTTGACCTGTCGCGACTTGACCGGCTGGCCGTTCTGGTTGACCTGGAACAACGCGGTGCGGATTTCCAGGCGCAGTTGCGGATTGATCAGGGTCAACAGGTTGCGCGACATTTCGCCACCGACATGGCGCAGGAAGCGACCGGCACTTTCGATCATGTGCAGGATGTCGCCATTGCTGTCGACGATGAAGCTGGGTGGCGCGGCCTGTTCGATGGCGCGCAGGTGGATATCGGCAAACGACACCTTGCGCGGCACCGGGACCTGGACGGGGACCAGGGACGAGGTGCTGCGCACGTAGCCGCCACGGGGCATGGTCGGGGTGCGGCGGCTGCTGGCAGTGCCGTACTTGGCCCGGAAGATCCGGTTGCGCTTGTCCACCGGGCTGAATAGCTCATGGCACGCATCCGCCGATTCCGAGGAACCGAGGAACAAATAACCGCCAGGACGCAGGGCAAAGTGGAACATTTGCAGGATTTCCCGCTGTACTTCGCGGTCGAGGTAGATCAGCAGGTTACGGCAGACGATCAGGTCAATCTGCGAGAAAGGTGGGTCCGACAGCAAGCTGTGCTTGGCGAACAGCACCCGTTCGCGGATTTCCTTGCGAACCCTGAAACTGGTGCCTTCCTTCAAGAAGTACTGACGCAGGCGGGTGGGGGGGACGTCGGTGATGATCGCTTCCGGATAGGCGCCGCCGCGACCCACGGTAATCGCCCGTTCATCGATATCGGTGGCGAATATCTGCAATTTGGCGCTGCTGGCGTCGTGTTGCAGCTGGTCGCTGAGCAACATGGCCAGGGTGTAGGCCTCTTCGCCGGTCGAGCAACCGGCTGACCAGACGCGGATCTCCTCCGGCGGCACGCTGCCCGGTTCCACCGGCTTGAGCAGGTTGGGCAGGACGTCACGCTCAAGGGCTTCGAAGGCCTCGCGATCACGGAAGAAGTTGGTCACGCCGATCAGCAGGTCGCCGAGCAGCGCCTTGGTTTCTTCCGGATGATTCTGCAGGTAGCTGTAGTAGGCGCCCAGGTCCGGTTGGGTGGTGACTTGCATGCGCCGTTCGATGCGCCGCAGCACGGTGGCGCGCTTGTAATGCTTGAAGTCATGGCCGGTGCCGGCGCGCAGCAGCACCAGAACATCATGCAGCGATTGCTCGGCGGCGATCGCCTCACGCTCGGAGGCCGGCGGTTGGGTATGGATCTCCGGATCGTTGGCGGTCGGCAGGCGGATGGCCTGGGAGTTGCGCCAGAGCTCCAAGAGCTTTTGCGGCATCTCGACGACAGGGAGGACCAGGTCGACCATTTGGGTGTCGATGGCGGCTTGGGGCATGCCATCGAACTCGGCGTCCTGGGGCGACTGGGCGATGGTCACGCCGCCTTGTTCCTTGATGCGCGACAGGCCCACGGCGCCGTCCGAGCCGGTGCCTGACAGTACCAGGCAGAATGCCCGGTCCTTGTGCACATCGGCCAGGTCCCGAAAGAACAGGTCGATCGCCACGTGCCCGCCCTGGCGCGGCTCGGCCGGGGAAACCTTCAGGTAGCCGTCGTTCATCGTCAACTGATGGGCCGGGGAAATCACATAGACATGGTTCTTCTCGATCGGCACCGCCTCGGTCACCTGCAACACAGGCATCTTGGTGGATTCCTGGATGATCTTGTCGGCGATGCTCTGATGATCCGGGGAGAGGTGCAAAACGATCACGAACGCCATGCCGTTGTCCTTGGGCATGTGTTCGAAAAACTGCTTGATGGCCTGTAGCCCGCCCGCGGAAGCACCGATTCCGACCACGGCGAAATCCAGGCTGCTGGGGCTCAGCTCTCGTCGCTGTGGCACGTTGGGAGAGCGTTTGCTTGAAGATGGCATATAAATTTGGCCTTAAGGGCGGCGGGGCGGTCCAGCGCTGCCGACTCGATTCGGGATACAAAAAGTCGCAGGATAGTCGGGTTACGCGAAGATTGCGAAAACTCACGCTTCGCTACGCCGCCGCCACCCACATTGTGTACCTTCAAAAGCTATTCAGCCTACCGGAACCCGCAGGTATTCCGGCTGCAGATAGTTGAACCACAGCAGGATCATTTCCACCAGGATCGTCACCAGCACCAGCAAACCCACGCCCCAGACGCTGGCCGAATACAGCAGGCCCTGTTCCTTCTTCAAACCCATGAACTTGGGCAAACCGACGAACAGCAGGAACGTCGAATAGACTGAAGCGGCCAACAGGACCGCCACCGCCAGCCAGCGGCTCGGATACACGCCGAAGATCCCGGCCAGGAAGTACGGGGTAGCGGTGTAGGCGGCGAACCCGATGCATTGGTTGACCGTGGGCCGGACTTCGAAGGTGCGCGACATCCAGCGGATGAACAACCCCATCAGCGACACGCCGACCACGATGGTTACGTACAGCAGCACGCATAGCTGTAGTGCACTGGCGTGGCTGAGTCGCACGGTTTCGTTCTCGGCCAGGCTCCAACCGGTCCAGGTGGTACCGATGAACAGGCACACCGCCGGGATCAACGCGAGCAACAGCAGATGCGCCAGGTAATGGTGGGGATGAGCCTGCTCTTGCTCGCGAATGTCACCCCAGGCGAATTCGGGATGGGTGAACAATTTGACGAAAAGCACGGACATGACGACCTCCTGATCAGGACAGCCTCTGCATGAGGCTCATACGGTTATGAGGTACAGGATTGGCCAGGGGTTTCATTTATTTGGCCGCTGCGGGCGACGGCGCGATAAAGGGAATGATTCGAAACGGCGGGGGTCAACCCATCAGCATCCATGAAGGACTGTATGCCATGACTGTTGCCCATTCCCTGATCGAGTACATGCGCGAACATGACTTGCGCCTGACCACCGCCGAGTCCTGCACTGCGGGGCTGATCGTCACGCTGTTGGCCGAAGTGCCGGGCAGCGGTTCGCTGATCGAAAGCGGCTATGTGGTGTATTCCCCAGAAGCCAAGCAACGCCTGCTCGGGGTCAAGCCACGAACCATCGACACCTTCAACCTGACCAGCCGTGAAGTCGCCGAGGAAATGGCCCTCGGCGCCCTGCGCGACGCCAACGCCAACGTCGCGGTCGCCACCACCGGCCTGCTCGGGCCGGACGACAAGGACGGTATTCCCGCCGGCACGGTGTGTTTTGCCTGGGCGTTCGAAGTGGACGGGCAACGCGCGCTGTTCAGTCGCCGCGAGCGGTTCTTCGGCGATCGTTCCCAGGTACAACGTCTCTCCAGTGAGTACGCCTTGCAACAGATACCGGGCTATCACCAGCGGGCTTTGACGGGCGACCGTCGATAGGGAGGACCGTCATGACCGACGAATACGACCAGGACGACCAGGATGACCACCGTAGCCGCGAGTTCCCGGTGCGCGAGGACATGGCGTTCCAGCACAAGGTCTGGCGTTTCGAACGGGTGGGTTGGTACGTGTTGGTGCTGCTGGTGATCCTGACCCTGCTCGGGTTGTTTTCCCGTGGCCCGCTGAGTAGCCGCGAAATGCACAGCGCCGACGGCAGCATTGGTGTCGAGTACGAAAAATTCCACCGCAACGGCTCGACCAACCCGATGATCATTCGCCTGAAGGGCGCGCCTGGCGCCGTGCTGGAGGTGGAACTCGGGGGTGACTGGCTGGAAGGGTTCGACGTGCAGAGCGTACAGCCGCAGCCCATGCGCTCGGCGGCCGCAGGACCGGGCATGAAAATCTGGCTGCAGGCGGATGGCGAGGGGCAGGCCAACCTGCACCTGTCGTTGCTCGGCGAAGGCCTTGGCACCTATCAAACCCGCATCGCCACGTCCCATGGCGCGGTGGTGACGTTCAATCAATTCATCTTTCCTTAGGTGACGTATGGATTCGGTATTGCGCGCCGCCGCGATGTACGCGGTATTGATGGTGTTGTTCAAGATCGCCGGGCGTCGCTCGCTGGCTGAGATCACCACCTTCGACTTCGTGCTGCTGATGATCATCGGCGAGGCGACCCAGCAGGCGCTGCTGGGGGATGACTTTTCGATGACCAACTCATTCATGGTCATCGTCACGCTGATCGCCATCGACGTCGGGTTTTCGTTGCTCAAGCTGCGCTCCGATTGGGTGTCCCGGCTGATCGACGGCGGCCCGACCATCATCGTCGAGGACGGGCGTATCTTGGAGGGGCGCATGCGCCACGCCCGGCTGATCGAGGCAGACATCATGGAAGCGGCCCGCTCCAGCCAGGGCATCGAGACCCTGGACCAGATCAAGTTTGCGATTATCGAGCGTAACGGGAAGATTTCGGTGATTGCCAAGGAGTGATCCGAAGGACGCTTCTGTGGCGAGGGAGCAAGCTCCCTCGCCACGGGATATGTGCGTGTGCCTACAGGATCGGCTTGCCCCCCGTCACCGCATACCGCGAGCCCGAGATGTAGCTGGACTCATCCGACGCCAGCAGCACGAAGATCGGTGCCACTTC
Organism: Pseudomonas alvandae; assembly: GCF_019141525.1. GTDB lineage: Bacteria > Pseudomonadota > Gammaproteobacteria > Pseudomonadales > Pseudomonadaceae > Aquipseudomonas > Aquipseudomonas alvandae. The sequence continues at coordinate 3,589,007 of NZ_CP077080.1, read as the reverse complement.
CACCGGTTGGCCGGGGCGGCCCAGCGGCGTCTGGGACCCGAAATTCTGCACTTCTTCCTCGGGCATGGTGGCGACGATCAGCGGCGTCCAGATCGGCCCTGGCGCGACGCTGTTCACGCGGATACCCTTGGGCCCGAGCATCTGCGCCAGGCCGCCGGTGAAGTTGGCGATGGCGCCCTTGGTCGTGGCATACGCCAGCAATGTCGGCTTGGGCATGTCGGAATTGACCGACGTGGTGTTGATGATCGAGCCACCGGTCTTCATGTGCGGAACTGCGGCCTGGCAGATCCTGAACATCGCCGTGATGTTGATATCGAACGTGCGGACCCATTCCTCGTCGGGGATTTCTTCCAGACTCTCATGGGTCATCTGGAACGCGGCGTTATTGACGAGCACGTCGATACGCCCGAAGCGCGCGACGGTGTCGTCGACGACCTTGCGGCACTGGGCCTTATCGGCGAGGTCACCCGGAAGCAACAGGCATTGGCGCCCAGCTTCTTCGACCCAACGAGCGGTTTCCTTGGCGTCTTCATGCTCGTTCAGATAAGAGATCGCCACGTCCGCTCCTTCACGGGCGAAGGCAATCGCCACGACGCGCCCGATGCCGCTGTCCGCACCGGTAATCAGCGCGATCTTGTTCGCCAGGCGTCCGGAGCCTTTATAGCTTTGTTCGCCGCAGTCCGGGTAAGGGTCCATTTTCTGCTGGCTGCCCGGTACGGGTTGTTGTTGCTTGGGGAAGGGCGGGGTTGGGTAATTGGCCATAATCGTTCTCCATGGCGAGTGGTTGCGATGGAGGGTGGACTTCGGGCTTTCCAGCAGAGTTCGGTTGGATTTTCCCGTCGGTCGATGAGCGTGACCGGCAGCGGTTCGTCGACTGACCCTACGTCCGGGTGAACGTGGGTAAGGCCGTCTATTCAAATGTCAGGAAAGATTCAACAGGAGAAACAGCATGTTCAGTCACATACAGATTGGCGCGCGGGACCTGCCGAAAATGGTCGCATTCTATGATGCCGTGCTCGGCTGCCTGGGCCTGGTGCGCATGGAGAGCGAGGATGACTCGGGGCCACCGGGGGAGGGTTGGCATCAGCCTGGCAAGCATTGGCCGCAAGTGTTCGTCCAGGTGCCGATCAATGGGCTGCCGGCGACGTGGGGCAATGGCATGCAAGTCAGCTTTGCTGCTGAGTCACAGCAAGCCGTGCGCGACGCCTGGAAGACAGCGCTCGACCTGGGCGGTTTCGACGAAGGCGCACCGGGCCTGAGGCCGCAATATTCAAAGGATTATTACGGCGCCTATTGCCGGGATCCGGAGGGGAACAAGTTGTGCTTTGTGCATACGCCGGATATGTATGACTGACACCAGCATGGTCTGAGATTGGTGCCTTTGTGGCGAGGGGATTTATCCCCGCTGGGTCGCGCAGCGGCCCTGTTTTTTGCGGTCGCTGCGCAACCGAGCGGGGATAAATCCCCTCGCCACAAGAGATCCGGTCAGGCTCGGGATTTCAGGCTGCGCTCCATCCGCGCAATCCCTTCCTCCAGCAACGCCCGTGGGCAGCCGAAGTTCAATCGCACGAACTGCCCCGCGTCGTCGCCGAAATCCAACCCGGCACTCAAGCCGACCTTGGCTTCCTTGAGGAAGAAACCCTGCGGGTCGTCCAGCCCCAACCCGGAGCAATCCAGCCACGCCAGGTAGGTGCCTTGGGGCACGGTCATGGTGATGCCCGGCAGACGGGTCTTCACGGCTTCGACCAGGTAATCGCGGTTGGCTTGCAGATAGTCCTTCAAAGCCTCCAGCCACGGACCCGCTTCGCTGTAGGCCGCACGGGTGGCCTCGAGGCCGAGGGCGTTGACGCTGTCGACCATGCCGGCCCTGGCCGCGTTGACCCGTTCCCGCAGCTTGGCGTTCTGGATGATGGCGAAAGAGGTCTTCAGGCCGGCGATGTTATAGGCCTTGCTGGCCGACATCAGGGTGATGGTGCGCTCGGCGATCTCCGCGCCCAGGGTGGCGGTGGGGATGTGCTTGCGACCGTCGAAGCACAGCTCGGCATGGATTTCATCCGAGATGATCCAGGCGTCCTGCTCGACACAGATGTCTGCCACTGCCTTCAATTCGCTGTGGCCGAACACCTTGCCCAGCGGGTTGTGCGGGTTGCTCAGCAGCAGCGCGCCGCCGCCGTGCAACGCAGCTTTCAGCCCGGTCAGGTCCGTGTGGAATTCGCCGTTGAGCGGGTTGAACGGCAGCTCCACTTTCTTAAGGCCCCAGTTCCCCGGGGCGTTGCGCAGCGGCGGGTAGTTGGGCACCTGCACCACGACGTTCTGCTGCGGTTCCACCAGCGCATGCAAGGCCATGTTGAAGCCCGGCTCGACCCCTGGCAGGAAGAGGATCTGCTGGGGCTCGACGCGCCAGGCGTATTTGCTCCAGAGGTCGGCGACGATGGCGGCGCGCAGGTTGTCCTGGGCCACGCTGTAGCCGAGCATCGGATGCTCCAGGCGCTTGCGCAGCGCATCGACGACCACCGGTGGCGCGGCGAAATCCATGTCGGCCACCCACATCGGCAATACCTCGGCCGGGTAGCGGCTCCACTTGGTGCTACCGGTGCCGTGGCGCTCGAACACCTGGTCGAAATCGAAAGTCATGGTGGTTCCATCAGGTCGGGGAAGGGTGGTCGCCATGATAAAGCAAACTTCCGGCAGGAAAAGATCGAAGTCCTCCCGAGGCAAATGTATCGCTGTGTATCCAGAGCCTTTGTAGACACGAAACGATTCCTTCAAGCCCATCGGCGACACACCCGAGATACCTCCCCGGCGTCAAATGAGCCCCATCGAGACAGCACACGCCGTCCCAGGTACTCACTCAAACGTCGGAGACATCGCCATGAACGTCAAGAACCTCAGCATCGCTTCACTGTTTGCCATCCTCAGCCTCGGCGCCGTGGTAGCCAACGCCCAGGACGCCGTCAAGCCGCACACCTACATGTACGGCGACCACCTGGACATCGCCAAGGTGCTGTCGGTCAAGCAAGGGGCGGGGTCGGGCTGCGGCGTCGTCGAATCGCGCATGACCTACCTGGACTCCACCGGCGCGATCCGGGCGCTGGACTACAGCGCGATTGCCCAGGATTGCGGCCAGGACAACTGAGGCGTCGGCCTTCAAGGAGATCTACCATGTACACCACTTTGTCGAAGCCAGAAAACCTACAGCGCCACCGTCGCCGGTTTGCACCCACCGTCCTCGCATGCGCGCTGCTGCAACTGGGCGCGTTGGGATTGGCATCGTTCCAGGCAAATGCGGCCGATGTTCCCGCCACCACTGTCGGCACGATCATCCCGGGCAGCCACACTTCGTTCGGGCCGTTGAAGCATGTCAAGGCTGGCCTGTTGGACGTGGCCTACGCTGAAGTCGGTCCCGCCGACGGGCCGGTGGTGATCTTGCTGCACGGCTGGCCTTACGACATTCACAGTTATGCGGATGTGGCGCCGGCGTTGGCCGAGAAGGGCTATCGCGTGCTGATCCCCTATGCCCGGGGCTACGGCGATACACGCTTCCTGTCGGGCAAGACCCTGCGCAACGGCCAGCCATCGGCGCTGGCCAGTGACCTGATCGATTTCATGGACGCACTGAACATCAAGCAAGCCGTGCTCGGCGGCTATGACTGGGGCGCGAGAACCGCCGACATCGTCGCAGCATTGTGGCCGGAGCGTGTGAAAGCGCTGGTTGCGGTGAGTGGCTACCTGATCGGCAGCCAGGAGGCTGGCAAGGCTCCGCTGCCGCCGGCCGCCGAGTTGCAATGGTGGTATCAGTTCTACTTCGCGACAGAGCGTGGTCGCCTGGGCTACGAGAAGAACACCCATGACTTCGCCAAGCTGATCTGGAAACTGGCCTCGCCGAAGTGGAGCTTTGACGACGCGACCTTCGATCGAAGCGCCGCGGCCTTGCAGAACCCCGATCACGTGGCTGTCTCAATCTACAACTATCGTTGGCGCCTGGGGCTGCTGAAGGGCGAGGCCAAATACGCAGGGCTCGAAAAGAAACTCGCGACCTTTCCGTCCATCGCCGTGCCGACGATCACGCTTGAGGGCGACGCCAATGGTGCGCCGCATCCACCGGCAGAAGCCTATGCCAAGCGCTTCACCGGTAAATACCAATATCGACTGATCGACGGTGGCGTGGGCCATAACCTGCCGCAAGAGGCACCGCAGGCCTTCGCCCAGGCTGTGATTGACGCAGACCATCTGTGAAGTCGCCGCAATAGCTGACAAGCGGTGTCCCCGTGGCGAGGGAGCTTGCTCCCGCTGGGCTGCGCAGTAGACCCCACAAGGCTAGCTGGGATCAGCCTGACACCCAGCGGTGGCTGGTTTGGGGCCGCTTCGCGACCCAACGGGAGCAAGCTCCCTCACCACGGGTTTGGCATCTACTTCCAATCAAGCCAGGCTGAACGGCAACTGCCGCAGCGGTTTGCCCGTCAGGCTGGCAATGGCATTGGCAAACGCCGGCGCCAAGGCGGGGAGGCCGGGTTCGCCCATGCCGGTCGGCGGCTCGGCGCTGGGGACGATGTGCACGGCGATCTGCGGCATGTCGGTGATGCGCGGCACGCTGAAGTCGGCAAAGTTGCTTTGCTGCACGACGCCGTCCTTCAACGTCACCGCGCCACCAGGCAGGCACATTGACAACCCCATCAGCGCGGCGCCCTGTACCTGGGCTTCTACGCTGCGCGGGTTGACCGCCAGATTGCAATGCACGCCTGCCGTGACGTTGTGGAGCACCGGACGGCCATCCTGCACCGATGCCTCGACCAAGTAGGCCACCACCGAGCTGAACGACTCATGTACCGCCACGCCCCAGGCTTGGCCGGCCGGTAGCTGGCGCTTGCCGTAGCCGCTCTTGTCCACCGCCAGTTGCAGCGCGTCACGATGGCGCGGGCTCTGCTCGCCAAACAGCTTCATCCGGTATGCCACTGGATCCTGCTTCGTCGTGCGGGCGATTTCGTCGATCAGGGTTTCCATCACGAAAGCGGTATGGGTCGAGCCGACGCTGCGCCACCAGAGCACGGGCACGTTGAGCTTCGGATGATGCACGGTCAATCGCATCGGCAATGGATACGGATCGCGCATGCCCTCCGTGGCGGTGGGGTCGATGCCGTTTTTCATCTGCCCGGCGAACAGGGTGCCGGTGAGGATGGATTGGCCGACCAGGGCGTGGTCCCAGGCCAACACCTTGCCGCTGTCGTCGAAGCCGATGCGCGCGCGGTGCAGGTGCATGGGCCGGTAATAGCCGCCCTTGATGTCGTCTTCCCGGCTCCACAGGGTGCGGATGGGCGCATCGAGCCCGGCGGCGCGGGCGGCCTTGGCGACTTCGCAGGCCTGCACGACAAAATCATTGGTGGGCACGCCGCGTCGGCCAAAACCACCGCCCGCTGTCTGCACATTCACCTGGACTTGCTCGGGCTTGAGGTTCAACACCTTGGCCGCCGCCGCGCCATCGCCGCCGGGGAACTGTGTGCCCACCCATAATTGGGCACGGCCCTCGGACAGTTGGACGGTGCAGTTCAGCGGTTCCATGGGCGCATGGGCCAGATAAGGGAATACGAACTCGGCCTCCAACTGGTGCGGCGCGGAGGCCAGGGGCTTCATATCGGCATCGAAGTGCAGCGGGCCGGATTGGCCAGCCAGCTCGCGGTACTGGGCCAGTTGTTTTTCCGTGTCGACTTTTTCGACTTTGGCCGCGTCCCATTCGACTTTCAGCGCGTCACGACCCAGCTTCGCCTGCCAGTAACCGTCGGCGATCACCGCGACACCTTCGGCACCGCCATCAAGCGGCACGCGCAGCACGGCTTTTACGCCTTTGGTGGTGCGTGCGGCGCTGTCGTCCAGGGAGGCGATGCGGGCGCCGAACACCGGCGGCCGGGCGACCACTGCGGTGAGTTGCCCCGGCAAATGCACGTCGATGCCGAAATCCTGCTGGCCGCTGCTCTTGGCCTTGGCGTCGAGGCGGTTGGTGGCCTGGCCGATGATGCGAAAATCCTTGGGATCCTTGAGCGTGACCTTCTCCGGCACGGGCATCGCCATGGCGGCTTCGGCCAGCTCGCCGTAGGTCGCCTTGCGGCCGCCCGGGCCCAACACCGTGCCGTTTTGCGTGGTCAGGCTGGCGGCGTCGACGTTCCAGCGCGCCGCCGCGGCGGACAGCAGCATCGACCGGGCGCGGGCGCCCAGTTCGCGGTATTGGGTGTAGCTGTTCTTGATCGAATTGGAACCGCCGGTGAGGTGGATGCCAAAGGCCGGGTCCATGTAGGCCGCGTCGTTGCTGCCGTTGCGCGTGCGCACCAGGCTCCAGTCGGCGTCGAGTTCTTCGGCGAGGATCATTGGCAGGCCGGTCTGCACACCTTGGCCGAACTCCAGACGATTGATCGTCACCGTCACTTCGCCGCTCGGCGCGATCTGCACGAAGGCCGAAGGTTGCTGGGTCGGCTTGAGGGGGCCTTCGCCCGCGCCATTGGCTTGCTGCCCAAGGGCCAGGTGAGGAAACGCACCCAAGGCCAGGCCGCCGATGCCGACGATTTTGAGGAAGCTGCGGCGGGGCAGGGTCGCTGGACCGTCCGCATCATCGCGCTCAAGCAGGTGCTGCAAGGCGCGCGGAAGTTCGGTTGGAAAAATCTCGTTGAGCATGGCGAACTCCCTGTCAGGCGAGGGCTTTGGCGGCATCAGCCACCGCGGCGCGGATTCGGGCATAGGTGCCGCAGCGGCAGATATTGCCGGCCATGGCCGAGTCGATCTCGGCCGGTGTCGGCTGCTTGCCCTTGGGCTGGGCCTTGAGGAATGCGGTGGCGCTCATGATTTGGCCGCTTTGGCAGTAACCGCACTGCGCCACGTCGTGCTTGACCCAGGCTTCGTGGACGGCGCTGCCCACCGGGTCGCTGCCATCGGTGGCTGCTTCGATGGTGGTGATCTTCTTGCCAATCGCCGCCGCGACCGGCGTCACGCAGGACCGGATGGCCTGGCCATCCAGGTGAACGGTGCAGGCGCCGCACAAGGCCGCGCCGCAGCCGAACTTGGTGCCGGTCATGCCCAGCGTGTCGCGCAGGGCCCACAGGATCGGGGTGCCAGGGTCTACGTCAACCGTGTGCTCACGGCCATTGATATTGAGGGCGCTCATAGTCGGACCAGCTCCAGATGGTTGGGCACCGATTACTATAGGAAGCATTGGGGACGATAGCTTGCACGATCCGGTCCGATGATTGCCCAATCTTGCAAATCACCAGCCGTTTGTTTGAAACGATCACGCCAAGATGTGGGCGCGGCATACCCTCGTATGGTATCGAGCGCGCCACGCCACGCCGCACACTCGTTCTCCAGGTGAACCGTTGTTCTGGCACAGGAAAGACGGTTCGCCCCATTCATGACAGGAGAGCGATCATGACGATGCATCAGCAAGACACCGCGCAAAAACAAGCGATCCAAGGGGTATCCGCGACCGAAGAACTGGTTCCGTCGCGCTACGCACTGAAGGTCGGCGACATCGATGTGCTGGTGGTCAGCGATGGCGTGCTGCCGCTGCCGACCTCGACCATGTCCACCAACGTCGACCCGGCCGCCCGCGCCGCGTGGTTCAAGGATATGTACCTCGGCCCCGACGCATTCGATTGGGCGCTGAACGTGCTGGTGGTGCGCAGCGGCGAGCAGACCCTTTTGGTCGACGCCGGCCTGGGTGGCCAGTTTCCCGGCTTCCCCCGCGCCGGCCTGTTTCCCAAGCGACTGGAAGCGGCCGGCATCGAGCTTTCCTCCATCACCGACGTGGTCATCACCCATATGCACATGGACCACATAGGCGGGCTGCTGGTCGATGAGGTGAAGAGCCGTCTGCGGCCGGATGTGAAGATTCATGTGTGTGCGACCGAAGTCGAGTTCTGGGCCAACCCCGATTTCTCACGCACTGTCATGCCTTCGCCAATACCGGAAGTGTTGCACACCACCGCGCAGCAATTCATGGAGGCGTACCACGACAAACTGCACACCTTCGAGCAGGAATATGAAGTGGCGCCGGGCGTGGTGGTCAAGCGCACGGGCGGGCATACGCCGGGGCACAGCGTGGTGCATGTGACGTCCGGCAATGAAAAACTGACGTTTGCCGGCGATGCCCTGTTCCCGGTGGCCTTCGACCATCCCGATTGGCAGAACGGCTTCGAGCACGACCCTGAAGAAGCGGTGCGCGTTCGTGTACGGCTGATGCAAGAAGCCGCGGCGAGCGGCGAGCTGTTCGTGGCCACTCACCTTTCGTTTCCTTCCGTGGGCCGGGTGGCGGTCAACGGTGATGCGTTTCGCTGGGTCGCGGGCTCTTGGGATTATTGATCGGTGGCTGGGCTCGGGCGGAGGTCCGGGCCCAGATTGGAGGCTATAGGTTATTTGCCCCCAGGATCCGAAGCAGCAGTGCCATTCGGGCGAGAAAAAACAGGGGTAGGTGATGCTGCTTACTTGAGAAACATGATGGGCTCGTGGCGAGGGAGCTTGCTCCCGCTCGGCTGCGAAGCAGTCGTAAATCGGCGGGTGCGGTGTGTCTGTTGCTTCGTATTCGGAGGGTTTAGGGCCGCTTCGCGGCCCAGCGGGAGCAACCTCCCTCGCCCCGGGTCATTGTCCTCAAATGAACCGGATTTTGTTTCCAACGAGCAACTCGTCGATTTCAAGCACACCCGCTATAGTGCGAGCCTTACGCCGTCCCCCGGCACTGACACGGCAGTCACCAGGAAGCTTATATGTCGCAAGGCGAGCTCGTTACCCATCCCGAAGTCACCCGTTTCCCAATCTCACCCAGCGTCGAGCAGGCGCGCCAGCAGATCCCTCCCGCGAAGGAGCGTCTGGCCCAGCGCAAGCAGGTTGTGCTGAAACCCTTCAAGATTGTGCAGGGCCTGTTTTGCGCTTATTGGCTGATCAAATGGGTGATGGCGGGGCATTACATTGGTGGGCCGCTGCTGGCGGGCCTGCTCTGGTGTGTGACCTGGGTATTCAGCGTGCCGCTGCAGTGGTTCTGGCGCCAGGAAAGCCGTGACCTGAAACGTGCCGAGGACAACGTCCCCGTTGTCCTGCATAAGGCATGCACCGAGTTTCTCGCCGAGCAGGAACTGGGCCCGTATCGCTGGATATCCCGTGGGGGAGACATGCTGGGGTTATTTCCAGAGACTGCGGTGCTGTACCTCTATTCGGCGGAGTCCGGCCATGAGCACGCCCTGATTGACGCGCCACGGGTCGTTCGGCAGGTCCGGGTCGATGAGCGAACCGAGACCGTGCATACCTCCCGCACCCATACCAAGCACAGTGAGCGCAGGATCAATAACACCCACTTCGGGGGCGAGATCGATAAAGGAACGTCGGACTCGACCACTTATACGTCGAGTACCACTCACCACACCTTTACGTTGCAAATCCAGCTTCAGATCGGTTCAGGCACACCTCTGTGGACCACCTGGTCGTTTGGCAACGATTGGCAGGAAGCCGAAAACTGGCGTTTGCAGATTGCGCAGGCAGCGGGGCTATAAGGGCGCGGCGCGGGGCCCTCGATGCCCGCGTTCGTGGCGTCCCGCAAAGTCTGCTGAACAGGTCTCGTAAAACGGTGGTTTGTACCAGGGAGCCTATGCTTTTAACCGTTTATGCACGGTTTCCCGGTGTTGTAATAAAGCCGTGAAGACGATGTGCTTTTTACTTCCCGGCCCCCAATGGACATCCTGACAAATGCCTGCACCGTTAACTTCCGTAGAGACGAGTTCCGAGCTGCCGACGCACGCTGATGTGGTCGTGATTGGCGGCGGCATCATCGGGACCTTTACCGCCTATTACCTGGCCAAGCGCGGCATGAAAGTCGCCCTGGTGGAAAAAGGCCGGATCGGTGCCGAGCAATCGAGTCGAAATTGGGGCTGGTGCCGGCAACAGAATCGAGACGCCCGTGAGTTGCCGCTGTCGACCAAGAGCCTGGACCTGTGGGAGCAGTTCGCAGCGGACTCCGGCGAGGACACCGGCTTCAAGCGCTGTGGTTTGCTCTACTTGAGCAACAGTGAGAAGGAGCTGGACGGCTGGGCGCAATGGGGTGAGTTCGCCCGGACCGTGAATGTCAAAACCCATATGTTGACGGCGGAACAGGCTGCTCAACACGGTCGAGTGACGGGCAAACCCTGGAGGGGCGGGGTGTTTTCACCGACCGACGGCACCGCTGACCCGTCCCGCGCGGCACCGGCGGTGGCGCGGGCAATCATCAAGCTGGGTGGCACGGTGCATCAAGGGTGCGCGGCGCGTGGCCTCGAGACCGAGGGCGGACGGCTGTCCGCCGTCGTGACCGAGAAGGGCACCATTCGCACCCCTCTTGCTGTTCTCGCGGGCGGCGCGTGGGCCTCGTCGTTCTGCCGGCAGTACGGCATTCGTTTTCCCCAGGCGACCATTCGCCAGACCGTAATGGCGGTGTCCAAGGGCGCCCCGGAGATCCCGGATGCGCTGCACACCGCCGACATTTCCATGACCCGGCGCTCGGATGGCGGCTTCACCCTGGCAATCAGTGGCAGGGGGCGGGTTGACCCGACGCCGCAACTGCTGCGTTTCGCCCCGCAGTTCCTGCCGATGTTCCAGCGCCGCTGGCGCAAGCTGGCGCCCGGTGGCTTGCAAGGGTTCCAGGCGGGGCACGAAGGCCTGGGTCATTGGCGCCTGGACCAGCCCACCCCGATGGAGAGAATGCGGATCCTGGATCCCAAGGCAGATACCCGGGTGGTTGAATTGACGTACAAGCGTGCGATCGACCTGGTGCCGATGCTGAAGGCCTCATCGATCACCGGGGCCTGGGCCGGTTATGTCGACAGCACGCCTGACGGTGTCCCGGGGATCGGTGAAATGGCGGAGCTCCCGGGCCTGGTGCTGGCGGCGGGGTTCAGTGGCCACGGTTTTGGCATCGGCCCGGGCGCGGGTCATCTGATCGCCGATATCGTCACGGGCATGGCCCCCCTGGTTGACCCACGACCCTATCATCCGGACCGTTTCCAGTCTTCGTCCTGGGGCAAGGTCGCGGAGTTCTAGAGACGCGGAAATCTCACTGGCAAGACAACAAACGGGCGCACCCGCAGGGGCTGCGCCCGTTCTCGTTGTGCCGGCGCAGATTCTGCCGCACGCCGCGGTTCAAGAGGCTTTGCGCGCACCATAAATGGCCCCGGACGCCTTGAAAAAGGCCCGGATGCCCAGGCATGGCGCATCCCGCACAGTCTGCTGAGCGGGCCCCGAAAAACGGTGGTTTGTGCCAAGCGACCTATACTTTTAACGGTATATGCGCGGTCTCATGATGCTGTAATAAATCCGTGATGCAGCGTCGCACCTCCACCTCCAGAACGGTGCAATCGCTTGCCCCTCATGACCTCCACCATCACTCAGGACTGCACTCATGAGCTTCCTTCGCCCCAAGTTCATTACCTTTGACTGTTACGGCACGTTGACCAATTTCCAGATGGGCACCATGACGCGCGAGCTGTTCGCCGACCGGGTCCCTGCCGAGCAAATGGAGCAGTTCGTCAAGGATTTCTCGGCGTATCGCCTGGACCAGGTGATGGGTGACTGGCGACCCTATGATGAGATTCTCAAGACAGCCCTGGCGCGAGTCTGCAAACGCTGGGGCGTCGAATACAAAGGCGAAGGCCAGCTCTACTACGATGCCGTACCGACCTGGGGCCCGCATGCCGACGTGCCGGCCGGCCTGTCGAAAATCGCCGACAAGATTCCCCTGGTGATTTTCTCCAACGCGATGGACGAGCAGATCATGTCCAACGTCGACAAGCTCGGTGCGCCTTTCCATAAAGTCTTCACCGCCCAGCAAGCCCAAGCCTACAAGCCACGCCTGGCCGCCTTCGAGTACATGCTCGATAACCTCGGCTGCGGGCCGGAGGACGTCCTGCACGTGTCTTCGAGCTTCCGCTACGACCTGATGTCGGCCCACGACATGAAAATCAAGCACAAAGCCTTCGTGGCCCGTGGTCATGAACACCCGGCGAACGCGGCCTTTGGTTACCACCAGATCCCGGACATCGGCGGATTGGCCGGGCTGGTCGGTCTCTGAGTTTCTGAGCTCTCTTCAAGGCTAAAGGGGTTTTGACATGGGCAGTGAGTCCTATTGGCTCGATACCGCACCGGCGTTCACCGGTGCCCAGCTCGGCGCGTTGCCCGGGCAGGTCGACGTGGCCATCGTCGGTGGTGGTTTCACCGGCCTGGCGGCGGCCCGGGCCCTGGCCTTGAAGGGGGCCAGCGTGGCGGTGCTGGAAGGCGGGCGGGTGATTGGCGAGGCGTCGGGGCGCAATGGCGGCCAGTGCAACACCGGCGTTGCCCAAGACTACGCGGCCCTCAGTGCCAGCCTCGGCGCCGATAAGGCGCGCACTTATTACCAGGCTTATGAAAGCGCGGTACAGAGCGTTGTCTCGCTGGTTGAGCAGGAGCGGATCGCCTGTGATCTCAAGCGCAATGGCAAGCTCAAGCTGGCCGCCAAGCCGATGCATTACGAAGGGCTGGCGCGCACGTGCGAATTGATTCGCCGCGAGGTCGATGCCGAGGTCGAGTTGTTGTCCGCCCAGGAGACCCGCGCTGAAGTCGACTCGGCCCAATTCCATGGCGGCCTGCTGCAGCGTAATGGCGTGCAGATGCATGTCGGGCGCTTCGGGGTCGGGTTGGCCGAGGCCGCCGCGCGTCACGGCGCGTTGATTTTCCAGGGCGTGTCCGTGACGGACTGGAAAGCCAGTGCGGGCGGTTATCGGGTCAATACCACCAAGGGTTCGCTGCAGGCCACGCAAATCCTGCTGGCCACCGGCACCTGCCAGCAGGGCGGGTTGGGCTGGTATCGGCGCAGGATCGTGCCGGTGGGCAGTTTCGTGATCGCCACCGAGGTGTTGCCCCAGGCCTTGGTCGACCGCCTGCTGCCGGCCCATCGCTCGTATGTCACCAGCCGCATGATCGGAAATTACTTTCGCCTGACGCCGGACAACCGCCTGCTGTTTGGTGGGCGTGCGCGGTTTGCCATGTCGGACAGCGTGTCCGACGCCAAGAGCGGCAAGGTCTTGCACGCGGCGATGGTGCAGATGTTCCCGCAACTGGCCCACGTGAAGGTCGATTATTGCTGGGGCGGGTTGGTGGACATGACTTCCGATCGGTTGCCCCGGGCCGGCCAGCATGGCGGGGTTTATCACTCCATGGGCTACAGCGGCCATGGCGTACAGATGTCGGTGCACATGGGCCAGGTCATGGCCGACGTCATGGCTGGCAACCTGGAGGCTAACCCTTGGCGCGAGCTCGATTGGCCGGCCATCCCCGGGCATTTCGGCAAGCCCTGGTTCCTGCCGCTCGTGGGGGCGTATTACCGGCTTCAGGACTATTTGCATTGAGTTAGTGGGGACGCTTCACGTTTCACCACGTTGCGTTAATCGCGAGCCATCGAGCCTTATCACTTCCGAAAGGTAGAACTGACATGACTGACAAGAAAAACAGTATCGACACCCAGCTGGTAACAGGTACGGAAAGTCTGCGCATTTTCGAAGGGCTCAATCGCGGCATGTCACGCCGCAATGCATTGCAGATGCTCGGTTTGGCCGGGGTAGCGGTGGCCGGTGCCGGCAGCCTGTTCGGCACCGCCGGCAAGCTGTTAGCCGATGACGAGGCCGCAAGCCCTGGCAAAGGCAAGCCGGGCGGGCGGATCCGCGTCGCCGGTTCGACCAGTTCCACCGCCGACACCCTGGACCCGGCCAAAGGTTCGTCCTCCACCGACTACGTGCGCCATTACATGTTCTATAACGGGCTGACGCGTTTCGACAGCCATATGGTCCCGCAGCTGGAGCTGGCCGAGCGCATCGAAACCACCGACGCTACCCTCTGGGTGATCAGCCTGCGCAAAGAAGTGACGTTCCATAATGGCAAGGCCCTGACCGCCGCCGACGTGGTGTTCTCGTTGTTGCGCCACAAGGACCCGATCACCGGTTCCAAGGTCCTGCCGCTGGCGTCGCAGTTCGCCGATGTGAAAGCCGTTGGCACCCACGAAGTGCAGATACAGTTGAGCGGCCCCAACGCTGAACTGCCGTCGGTGCTGGCCGTCTCGCACATGCTGATCGTGCCCGAAGGCACCAGCGATTTCAGCCAGGGCATTGGCACCGGTCCGTTCAAGGTCAAGGAATTCAAGCCCGGCGTGCGTTCCGTGGGCGCGCGCAATGCCAATTACTGGAAACCCGGCTTGCCGTACCTGGACGAGATCGAATTCATTGGCATCGCCGACGAATCGTCGCGGATCAACGCGCTGTTGTCGGGCGACGTGCACATCGTCAACGAGGTCAACCCACGCTCGACCACACGTATCAAGGCCAGCGCCAAGCACCGGGTCATCGATTCGCCGTCGGGCAACTACACTGACCTGATCATCCGCCAGGACCAGATGCCGGGCCAAAGCCCGGAATTCACCCAGGCCATGAAGCTGTTGCTGGACCGTGAGCAGATCAAGTCGGCGATCTTCCGTGGCTACGCCCGGGTCGGCAACGACCATCCCATCGCACCCGGTGCGCGTTTCTATAACGCGGAGTTGCCACAACGGGCCTACGATCCGGAAAAGGCCAAGTTCCTGCTCAAGAAGGCCGGCATGGAAAGCATCAGCATGCCGCTGATGTGCTCGCCCGCGGCGACCGGTTCGGTGGACGTCGCGGTGCTGCTGCAGCAATCGGCCAAAGAGGCCGGGCTCAAGCTCGACGTCAACCGGCTGCCCAGCGATGGCTATTGGTCGAACCATTGGGCCAAGCACCCGCTGAGCTTCGGCAACATCAACCCGCGTCCGAATGCCGACATGATCTTCTCGCAGTTCTTCCAGTCGACGGCCCCGTGGAACGAGTCGGGCTGGAAAAACGAGCAGTTCGACCAACTGCTGGTACAGGCGCGAGGGGAAACCGACGAGGCCAAGCGCGGCAAGATGTACGGCGACATGCAAGCCCTGGTGCATGAACACAGCGGTATCGGCGTGCCGGTGTTCATCAGCAACATCGACGGCGCCGACCAGCGCGTCAAAGGCTATGGCGCCAACCCACTGGGCGGTTTCATGGGCTACATGTTCGCCGAGCAAGTCTGGCTGGACGCCTGATGAACCTCGGGTTCACGCTGCATTGCATGAGGGGCGGCTGATGAATAGCAACACACTGTGGTTGATTGGCCGACGCCTGGGGGCGGCGGTCCTGACCTTGCTGATTGTGTCCATGGTGGTGTTCGCCATCACGGCGGTGCTGCCGGGCGACGCGGCGCAACAGTCCCTGGGCCAGTTCGCGACACCGGAACAGGTCGCCGCCCTGCGGGCGAAAATGGGCCTCGACCAGCCTGGTGTGTTGCGTTACCTGCACTGGCTGACGAGCCTGCTCAGCGGTGACCTGGGGATGTCGATTTCCAATGCCATGCCGGTCATCGATCTGATGGCCGGCCGGGTCCCCAACACCTTGATGCTCGCGGCGGCCACGGCATTGGTTTCAGTGCCGGTGGCGTTGACGCTGGGTATCGGCTCGGCCATGGGCCGGGGCGGGCGCATCGACAGTTTCCTGAGTTTTTTCACCCTGACCATGGTGGCAGTGCCGGAATTTCTGGTGGCCACCCTGGCGGTGCTGATATTCGCGGTAAACCTGGGTTGGCTGTCGGCGTTGTCCTACGCCAGTGACATCACCTCACCCTGGCAATTCATGCGCACCTACGCCTTGCCGGTGATGACGCTGTGCTGCGTGATAGTCGCGCAGATGTCGCGCATGACCCGGGCGGCGGTCATCGATCAGCTCGACAGCCCCTATGTGGAGATGGCCCGGCTCAAAGGCGTGAGCAATGTCCGCATCGTGCTTCGCCATGCCTTGCCCAATGCCATCGGGCCCATCGCCAATGCCATCGCCCTGAGCCTGTCCTACCTGCTGGGCGGGGTGGTGATCGTCGAAACGATCTTCAATTACCCCGGTATCGCCAGCCTGATGGTCGATGCCGTGACCAATCGCGACATGGCCCTGGTCCAGGGCTGCACGATGTTGTTCTGTACCGCGTACCTGGCGTTGGTGCTGATTGCCGACCTGTGCGCGATTCTTTCCAATCCGAGGCTGAGAAACCAATGAACAATCTCATTGTGAAATCCCCGCCTGCGGCCGCAGCGCTGGGGTTGGGCAAAGACCCCCATGGCGCGTCCTGGCTGGGCCTGGTCGGCGCCGCGATGTGTGCGATCTGGCTGTTGGTGGCGATATTCGGCCCGTGGCTGGCGCCGCACCCGGTGGGTGAGGTGGTCTCTGACAATGTCTTCGACAGCTTCAGCGCCGCGTACCCGTTCGGCACCGATTACCTGGGCCGTGACATGCTCAGCCGGATTCTCGTCGGCGCACGCTTTACCGTCGGCCTCGCGCTGGTAGCCGCGGTGCTGTCCAGCACGTTGGGCACGAGCCTGGCCTTGCTGTCGGTGGTGTCGCCAAAGTGGTTGGATGAGCTGATCAGCCGGCTGATGGACGCGTTCATTTCGATTCCGAGCAAGATGCTCGCGTTGATCATGGTTTCGGCTTTCGGTTCCTCGGTCACCTTGCTGATCTGTACCGCAGTGTTGAGCTACACCCCCGGCGCCTTTCGCATCGCCCGTAGCATGGCGGTGAATATCGAAGCCCTGGAATACGTGCAAGTCGCCCGCACCCGGGGCGAGCGTCGGCTATACATTGCCTGCGTGGAAATCCTGCCGAACATCCTCAACCCGGTGCTGGCGGACCTGGGCCTGCGCTTCGGTTTCATCGTGCTGCTGCTCAGCGGCATGAGTTTCCTCGGGCTGGGCGTGCAACCGCCGGACGCCGACCTTGGCTCCCTGGTGCGCGAAAACATCGGTGGCCTCAATCAGGGCGCGCCGGCCATCGTGATTCCGGCCCTGGCGATTGGCACCCTGACCATCGGTGTGAATCTGTTCATCGACCGGGTGTCGTCGCGGCGCAATCGACGTACGGGAGGCCATTGAGATGAGCGAATTGATTCGAGTCGAGGGCTTGCGAGTCGTGGCCTGTGGCGAGCGTGGAGAAGTCGATATCGTCAAGGGCGTCAGCTTTTCCCTGGAAAAGGGTGAAGTGCTGGCGTTGATCGGTGAATCCGGCTCCGGCAAGACCACCATTGCCCTGGCGCTGCTCGGGTATGCCCGACGCGGTTGCCGGTTGGCCGGCGGCAGCGTGCACGTCGGTGAGCATGACATGCTGGCGCTGAACGACAGCCAATTGCAGAAGCTGCGGGGCAACCGAGTGTCGTACATCGCCCAGAGCGCCGCGGCGGCGTTCAATCCGGCGAAAAAACTCATTGATCAAGTGGTGGAGGGCGCATTGATCCACGGCCTGGGCAGCCGGGCCGAGCTTGAAACCAAGGCCGTCGAACTGTTCCGCGACCTGGCCCTGCCGGACCCGGATCGCATCGGCCAACGCTATCCGCACCAGGTGTCCGGCGGGCAACTGCAGCGGGTAATGGCGGCCATGGCATTGATCAGCGATCCGTTGCTGGTGGTGCTCGACGAGCCGACCACGGCGCTGGACGTAACAACGCAGATCGATGTGCTGCGGGCCTTCAAGCGAGTGGTCCATGAGCGCGGGGCGACGGCGGTCTATGTGTCCCACGACCTGGCGGTCGTGGCACAGATGGCTGACCAGATTGTCGTACTCAACGGCGGTGAAATCTTCGAACACAGCGCCACGGCACCTTTGCTGCAAGGGCCGTCCCACGAATACACCCGCAGCTTGCTGGCGGCGGCGCGCCCGGACACGACGATTCGTCCACCTGCCGACATCGCGCAAGAAACACCGTTGCTGACCATCCAGGGACTGACCGCCGGCTACGGCAACAAAAATGCCCAGGGCATGCCCGCCATTCGCGTGCTGGAAGACATCGACCTGACGATCCGCCGAGGCCAGGCCATCGGCGTGATTGGCGAGTCGGGCTCTGGCAAATCGACCTTGGCCCGAGTGGTGGCGGGGCTGTTGACACCGGCCCTTGGCGGCTTGACCTTCGATGGTCAACCCTTGGGTGGCAGCCTGTCGTCACGCACTCACGAGCAGTTCCGACGCATTCAAATGGTTTTCCAGAATGCCGACACCGCGCTCAACCCGATGCACAGCGTCAGCACCCTCCTGAGTCGTCCGTTGAAGATGTATTTCGGCCTCAAGGGCACGGCGTTGCGCGAGCGTATCGGTGAGCTGCTGGACCTGGTACGTTTGCCGCGCACGATGGCCGACCGGCGGCCGAACGAGCTGTCCGGCGGGCAGAAACAACGGGTCAACCTGGCCCGGGCCTTGGCGGCCAAGCCGGACCTGATTCTCTGCGACGAGGTGACTTCGGCGCTGGACACGGTGGTCGGGGCGGCGATCCTGGAACTGCTGCGCGACCTGCGCCAGCAACTCGGGGTGTCCTATCTGTTCATCAGTCACGACATTTCCACCGTCCGGGCCCTGTGTGACGACATCGTGGTGATGTACAGCGGCCACAAGATCCAGGCCGGGACCCGCGACGCCTACGCACAAGCACCGTTCCATCCCTACACCGACCTGTTGATCCATTCCGTGCCGGAACTGCGTCAGGGCTGGCTGGAAAGCTGCGGGGCAACGACGTGCCAGACATTGCCGACCCTAGGGCCCCGAGCTAATGTGCCTGGCTTGTGCACCTTCCTCAGCCGCTGCCCGGTGCGGGTGGATGGCCTCTGCAATTGTGTCGCGCCAGAGCGGCGGACCATCGCCGGCGGCAGTGAAATTCTCTGCCACCATGACAGCGCCGAACTGATAAAAACTCAGCAATCGAACCCTCTGACCGTGGCGGCGTACGCATGAAACCCAGGGCACTGGAAATTCTCAAACGGCTGATGGCCTTCGACACCGTCTCCTCGGAGTCGAACATGGCCTTGATCGAGTATGTACGGGACTTGCTGCTGACCAAGGGCATCGAGTCGCTCATCGTCAAGGATGAGACGGGCAAGAAAGCCAATCTGTTTGCCAGCGCCGGACCACGGGATGTGCCGGGCATCCTGCTGTCCGGTCATACCGATGTGGTGCCGGCGGCGGGGCAGGCCTGGACTGTCCCGGCGTTTGAGGCGACGGTGCGGGACGGGCGGATTTATGGGCGTGGCAGTTGCGACATGAAGGGTTTCATTGCGCTGGCCATCGACGCCATGCTCGACGCCACGGAGGAGCCCTTGAGCCGGCCATTGCAATTGGCGCTGTCCCATGACGAAGAGATCGGTTGCGTCGGGGTGCGGCGCCTGCTGGATGTGCTGCACCTGGCACCGGTCCGGCCGTTCCTGTGCGTGATCGGCGAGCCGACCCAAATGCAATTCGTGCTCGGACACAAGGGCAAGGGCTCTTACCGCACGTACTGTCGCGGCCTGGAAGCGCATTCGTCCCTGGCGCCACGCTCGGTCAATGCGATCCATGTCGCCTGCGACTTCATCGCGGCGCTGCGCCTGAGCCAGCAGCAGTTGCAAGAGCAGGGGGCCCGGGATACCGACTACGACGTGCCCTACAGCACCGTGCATGTCGGGCAGATCGTCGGCGGCAAGGCGCTGAACATCGTGCCAAACCTGTGCACCCTGGACTTCGAAGTGCGGAACTTGCCGGCGGACAACCTCGACCGATTCCTGGAACAGATGACCGAGCGAGCAGAGCTGATCGTGCGCGAAGCCAGGAAGCTCTCCAGCGTGGCCGACATCGACATCCAGACCTTGAACGTCTACCCAGGCCTCGATACCCACCCGAGTGTCGAAGCGGTGCGCTTCCTGAAAAACTTCGCCGCCCCGGACACCGGCACCGCCAAAGTCTCGTTCGGCACCGAGGGCGGGTTGTTCAAGCAACGCCTGGACGTACCGGTGGTGGTCTGTGGCCCCGGTTCGATAGAACAGGCGCACAAGCCTGACGAGTTCGTCGAGGTCAGCCAGATGGACGCGGGCGAACGTTTTCTGCAAGGGTTGTTGGGTTCGATGCGCGCTCGGTAGTGCCACGGTAAAGCGTGCCGTCGAAGGCTGAAATTCAGCATTCACGGCTGTAGGGCCGGCGTTTTCAGCATCCTCGTCCAGGACGACTCAATAGACTGGAGGCTGTCTCAAAACAGGACTCCACGCCATGCTCAAGAATCGCCTGAAAGACCCCAGCCTGCTGGTGGAACTCGCTTACATCGACGGCCAGTGGGTCGGTGCCGACAGCGCCGCTACCTTGGACGTCATCAACCCGGCCACCGGCGAGGTACTCGCTCGGGTACCGGCGATACATGCCAGCGAAACCCGGCGCGCCGTCGAGGCCGCCGACCGTGCCTGGCCGGCCTGGCGGGCGCGCCCGGCGCTGGAGCGAGCGGCGTTGCTCGACCGGTGGTATCAGGCGATGCTCGATAACCTCGACGACCTGGCGCTGATCCTGACTTGTGAACAGGGCAAGCCGCTGACCGAGGCCATGGGCGAGATCCGCTACGGCGCCAGCTTCGTCAAATGGTTCGCCGAAGAAGCACGGCGGGTCTACGGCGAAACCATGCAGGCCCCGAGCGGTGATCGTCGGTTATTGACGCTCAAGCAACCGGTCGGTGTCTGTGCCGCGATCACCCCATGGAATTTCCCCAACGCGATGATCACCCGCAAGTGCGCGCCGGCCCTGGCCGCCGGTTGCACAATTGTGGTCAAGCCTTCGGACCTGACACCACTGTCGGCCTTGGCGCTGGCGGTATTGGCTGAACGGGTCGGCATTCCGGCCGGGGTCTTCAATGTCGTGACCGGCATGCCCGCCGGCATTGGCGAAGAGCTGACCGGCAACCCGACGGTGCGCAAGATCTCGTTCACCGGCTCCACTGCGGTCGGTCGGCTGCTGATGCGCCAAAGTGCCGAACACATCAAGCGCCTGAGCCTGGAACTGGGGGGGAACGCTCCGTTCATCGTGTTCGACGACGCTGACCTGGAGCAGGCCGTGGCCGGCGTCATGCTGAGCAAGTTCCGCAACGCGGGGCAGACGTGCGTCTGTGCCAACCGGATCCTCGTGCAGGACGGCATCTACGATCGCTTCGCCCGGCGCCTGGTGGAGGAGGTCGGCAAGCTGAAGGTCGGCGATGGCCTGGATGCCGAGGTGAACGTGGGCCCGCTGATCAACGCGGCGGCGGTCAGCAAGGTTGCCCGGCATATCGATGAGGCGTTGAGCCAGGGCGCGCGCCTGCTCTGCGGCGGCATCCCCGATGGCGAAAGCCAGTTCGTCCAGCCAACGGTGCTCGGTGAGGCGCACGCGGGGATGTTGCTTGCCAATGAAGAAACCTTTGGTCCGGTCGCGCCATTGATGCGTTTCAGCACGGAAGAAGAGGCGCTGGCCCTGGCCAACGCAACGCCTTATGGCCTGGGTGCCTATTTCTTTACCCAGGACTTGCGCCGCTCATGGCGGTTCGGCGAGGCACTGGAGTTCGGCATGATCGGCCTCAATACCGGGCTAATCTCCATGGACGTTGCCCCCTTTGGCGGTATCAAGCAGTCAGGCGTGGGCCGCGAGGGCAGCAAGTACGGCCTGGACGAATACCTTGAAGTCAAAGCCTTCCACATCGGTGGGCTGTGATCCCTTCACCGTTTGGACAGAGGAGATTGGGTTGATGAACAAGTCATTCAGGATCGCCGCGATTGCCGGCGATGGCATTGGCAAGGAAGTCTTGCCGGAGGGCCTGCGGGTGCTGGAGCAGGCGGCGAAAAAGTGGCAATTGGATTTGAGCATCGAAGTGCTCGACTGGGCCCACTGCGACTACTACCTGGAACATGGGCAGATGATGCCCTCCGACTGGTTCGAGCAGCTCAAGGACTTCGACGCGATCTACTTCGGTGCCGTGGGTTGGCCGGACAAGGTCCCGGACCACATTTCGCTGTGGGGCTCGCTGCTGAAGTTTCGTCGGGACTTCGACCAATACGTCAACATCCGCCCCGTACGGTTGTTTCCCGGCGTGCCGTGCCCGTTGGCCGGACGCGAACCCGGGGACATCGATTTCGTGGTGATTCGTGAGAACACCGAGGGCGAATACTCCTCGGTCGGCGGCAAGATGTTCGAGGGCACCGCACATGAATTCGTGCTGCAGGAGTCGGTGTTCACGCGACGCGGCGTGGACCGGATCCTCAAGTTCGCCTTCGATCTTGCCCAGGCCCGACCACGCAAACGCCTGACGGCGGCGACCAAGTCCAACGGCATTTCCATCAGCATGCCGTACTGGGACGAACGTACGGCACTCATGGCGCAGCAGTACCCGGACGTCACCTGGGACAAGCAACACATCGATATTCTCTGTGCGCGCTTCGTGCTCCAACCGGATCGTTTCGACGTGGTCGTGGCGTCGAACCTGTTTGGCGACATCCTGTCCGACCTCGGGCCGGCCTGCGCGGGCACCATCGGTATCGCGCCTTCGGCCAACCTTGACCCGGAGCGCCGCTATCCCTCGCTGTTCGAACCGGTGCATGGTTCGGCGCCGGATATCTATGGACGTAACATTGCCAACCCGATCGCGATGATCTGGTCCGGGGCCTTGATGCTGGATTTCCTGGGCAATGGCGATGAGCGCTATCGTGCGGCGCATGACGGGATTCTCAGGGCCATTGAACGGGTGATTGCCGAGGGGCCGATTACGCCTGATCTCGGCGGCCGGGGTTCGACCCAGGAGGTTGGGGAGGCTATTGCTTTGGCGCTTTGAGCGGGGCGCATTGCCCCTGTAAGTTTGCGGCGTATGCGCATCTTGTGACCGCCGCAAATCTAAGTGGGAGCGAGCCTGCTCGCGAAAGCGGTGTCACGGTCGATGGACATGCTGGAAGTGCCGGCCTCTTCGCGAGCAAGCTCGCTCCCACAGGACTTTGCGGCGTATGCGCATCTTGTGACCGCCACAAATCCAATGTGGGAGCGAGCCTGCTCGCGAAGGCGGTGTGACAGTCGATGAAGATGCTGAAAGTACCGGCCTCTTCGCGAGCAAGCTCGCTCCCACAGGGTTTTGCGGTGTATGTGCATCTTGTGACCGCCGAAAATCCATTGTGGGAGCGAGCCTGCTCGCGAAGGCGGCATGACAGTCGATGGAGATGCTGAAAGTACCGGCCTCTTCGCGAGCAAGCTCGCTCCCACAGGGTTTTGCGGTGTATGTGCATCTTGTGACCGCCGAAAATCCATTGTGGGAGCGAGCCTGCTCGCGAAGGCGGCATGACAGTCGATGGAGATGCTGAAAGTACCGGCCTCTTCGCGAGCAAGCTCGCTCCCACAGGGTTTTGCGACGTATGCGCATCTTGTGACCGCCACAAATCCAATGTGGGAGCGGGCTTGCTCGCGAAGGCGGTAGCACGGTGTATCCCGCTGTTCCTGTTTTCAGGAGTGCTCCGCCGCCGAGTTCACCGTGCTGACCCGTGTTCCGCCCGCGTTGCGGATCACGCCGAGGATGGCCAGCGTCGCAATTATCAGTCCCGGTGAGGTCGCCAGCAATACGGTGCTGGTACCGGCCCCGGCCGCGAGGATCTGGCCGGCGGCCAGCGGCCCGGCCACCGAGCCCAGGCGTCCGATGGCCACTGCGGCTCCGACACCTGTGGCACGGACGGCCGTGGGGTAGGAGGGTGGCGCCAACGCGTAGAGGACCAGCTGTGCGGCCATGACGAACAACCCGGCGGCGAACCCGGCAATGCCCATCGGCACGATGCCGACTGACACCCCGACCCCGGCCAGGGCGCTCAACAGCCCGGCGTAAACGAAGAGCACGACCTTGATGGCGTTGCAACGGTCCAGCAGCAGGCCGCCGAGCAGCGAGCCGAGGGTTCCGCCGATGTTGAACAACATCTGCACCAGGCCGGCCTGTGGTTTGCTGAAGCCTTGTTCCAAGAGCAACGAGGGCAGCCAGTTGAGCAACATGTACATCACCGTCAGGGTGAAGAAATAGCTCAACCAGAGACCCAGCGTGGTCATGCCTCGACCTTCGCCAAACAACGCTTGGCCGACGGAGCTGCGTGCTTCGCCACTGACGTGCCGGACCTGCTTGAACGCGCTCGACTCCGGCAGCCACAACAGCATCAGCGGCACCACCAGCAAGGGCGCCAGGCCACCGATGAAAAAGGTCATCTGCCAATGCTCGCCAAACGTCATCGCGACCACTGCCGCCAGTGCGCCGCCCAGGGGAACACCGGCGTACATCACGCTGATGGCCGTGCCGCGCCGCTGTTCGCCTACCGCTTCGGCGCATAACGCGATGAGGTTGGGCAGGGCGGCGCCCAGCCCAAGTCCGGTCATGAAACGCACCACGAGCAGGCTGGAAAAGTGTTCGACATAAGCAGTGCTGAGGGAAAACACGCCGAACAGCAGGACGGCGGCGATCAGGATTTTCTTGCGACCGATTCGGTCGGCGATCCAGCCGCCGAAGAATGCACCCGGCAGCAACCCGATGATGCCCGCGCTGAACACCCATCCCATCATTTTCGGGTCGAGGCTGAACGTCTGCCGCAAGCCGGCGGCAGCGGTGCCGGCTGACTGGAGGTCGAACCCCTCGATCAACGCGACGATGAAACACAAGGCGATGGTCAACGTCGCCCGGCGCGGCGAATGGTTCATGGCGAATCCTCTTATTGTTTTTGTCAGGACTGTGGCGCAAAGCAACCAGCAGGTGCGATTAAGATAACAAAGCTAACTAAAAAATGAATCGTCCTGTGCTGACTGGAAAACAGACGCAGATCACCCGGCAAATCAAAGGCTTGCTTGGAAAGAGCATGTCCTTTGTAAAACTGGTTAAAGATATTAACGTTCGATTATCGGACATTCTCAATTGACGAGGCGCCTCGATCATTTCCATTCTTTGTCCGCGGGGCTGCCATCCGGCGCCCGCCTCGATAGAAAAACAACAACAAAAAATGGACATCGAACATGCCGAACGTTATCCGGTACGCCCACGTGCCCGCCGTTTCACCGATCATTCACCTGCTCGCCCTGGCCGGTCTGAGCCTGTGTTCCGCCGCGTCGTGGGCCGAAGGCTTCGTCGACGACAGCCATGGCACGTTGACCTTGCGCAATTACTACCTGGACCGCGACTACAAGGACGACGGCGCCAAGACGGCGGCCCGGGAATGGGCCCAGGGCATCTTCATGAACATGGAGTCGGGGTTCACCCCGGGCGCGGTCGGATTTGGTCTCGATGCGCGGGGATTGCTCGGCATCAAGCTCGACTCATCGCCGGATCGCAGCGGCACTGAGCTGCTGCCGGTGTCCGCCAGCGATAAGCGCGCGGCAGACGAGTATTCGCGCCTGGGCCTGACTGGAAAACTGCGCTTCGCCCAGACGACCGTAAAGACCGGCGACGTGTCGATCTTTTTGCCGTTCGCTTTCGCCAGCCCCTCACGGTTGCTGCCGCAGACGTTTCGCGGGACGACGCTCAGCTCCAAGGACTTCGATGGCCTGACACTGAACACCGGCTATATCGACCGCATCGCCCGGCGCGACTCCACCGATTACCAGCCCATGACCATCGCGTCGCCCAATCGTCGTTTCAACGGCGCGGCGACCACGTCCCATATGGCGTATGTGGGGGGCGATTACCAGGTCAACAAGGACCTCAGCCTGCGCGTCTACCACGCCGAGGTGGCTGACCTATACCAACAGGACACCTTCGCATTGCTGCACAACCTGCCGCTGGGCGACGGCGTGCTGACCACCGACCTGCGCAGCTTTTTCAGCGACGACGATGGCGCCGCCAAGGCTGGCAAGGTGGACAATCGCAACGTATCGGCGCTGGTGGGGTATCGCCTGGGCGGCCATCGCGTGAGCCTGGGCTACATGCATGCCAGCGGCGACACCGCGACGCCGTACGTGTCTGGCACCGAGCTGATGGGCTTGAGCGAAATGACCATGAGCTCGGACTTCCTCAATGCCAAGGAACGCACCTGGCAAGCGATCCACGACTACGACTTCGCCGCCGTCGGCGTGCCAGGCCTGCGGACCCGGTTGCGCTACGTGCGTGGCGATCACATCGAGCTCGCGGCCCTCAACGCCGAGGATCGCAAGGAGCGAGAGTTCCAGATGGAGCTTGGCTACGTGATCCAGAGCGGTCCGCTGAAAAACGTCGGCCTGCTGGCGCGCAAATCGATCTATCGCAACGATTTCCCCGGCACGGCGGCGTTTCGCGATGAAAACCAGACGCGGTTTCTGGTGACGTACAGCGTGCCGATTTGGTGATTGGCTCCGTGTGAAAGAGCTTGTGTGGCGAGGGAGCTTGCTCCCGCTGGGCCGGTCCGACGCTTCGGGCACAGCAGACCCTTGCGCAGACGCCTCGGTCAATCTGGAGTATCGAGACAGCAGATTAAAAGGGGTCGCTGCGCAACCCAGCGGGAGCAAGCTCCCTCGCCACGGGGGAGCGGTGTCTTCTATTGATAAACCTTCTTCAACAACCGCAGCAGCTCCTCGCGCTCTGCTGCGGAAAGCGCGGCAGTGGAATCGAGATCACTCTCCGTGGCGATCTGCTTGAGTTCCTTGAGCAGTGTCTCGCCGGTCTTGCTCAGGAAAATTCCGTAGGAGCGCTTGTCCGGCTTGCAACGCACCCGCACGGCCAAGGCCCGGCTTTCCAGTTTGTTCAACAACGGCACCACCTGTGGCGGCTCGATGGCGAGCGCCTTGGCCAGGTCTGCCTGCATCAGGCCCGGGTTCTGGTCGATGATCGCCAGGGCTGAAAATTGCGCGGGCCGCAGATCGTGGACCGCGAGACGGCCGATCAGGTTCTGGAACAGCTTCAACTGGGCGCGACGCAAGGCGTAGCCGATCAGCTCGTCCAGGGCGGAATCCATCGATGCCTGCGTGTCGCTGGCGTCGAGCGGAGCCTCGGCGGCGGGGTCGGCGAGCTTGGAAGACTTGGCCATCGAAAGGTGCATCCTCAAAGTCAGTGGTTAACAACGCTATCCAGTTTGCCGAGGTTGTCGGGCGATGGCTACGGTCGTTCACATATTTGTCGTTCAGTGCGCCAATCCAGCTGCAGAAAAAACAAAGATAAATCGATTAATAGTTAATTGACATAACTAATATTCAGGTTTAGTTTTTGATCATCTTCAACCAAGAACAAGAGAGCACGCGCCATGAGCAACTACGAAGGTCGCTGGACAACGGTCAAGGTCGAGATCGACGACGGCATCGCCTGGGTCATCCTCAATCGCCCGGAAAAACGCAACGCCATGAGCCCGACCCTCAACCGCGAGATGGTCGATGTGCTGGAAACCCTGGAACAGGATCCCGCCGCTGGCGTGCTGGTGCTCACTGGCGCCGGTGAAGCCTGGACCGCTGGCATGGATCTCAAGGAATACTTCCGCGAAGTCGACGCCGGGCCGGAAATCCTCCAGGAAAAAATTCGCCGCGAAGCCTCGCAATGGCAGTGGAAACTGCTGCGCATGTACACCAAGCCGACCATCGCCATGGTCAACGGCTGGTGTTTCGGTGGCGGATTCAGCCCGCTGGTGGCGTGCGACCTGGCAATCTGCGCCGACGAAGCCACCTTCGGCCTCTCGGAAATCAACTGGGGCATCCCCCCCGGCAACCTGGTCAGCAAAGCCATGGCCGACACTGTGGGCCATCGCCAATCGCTGTACTACATCATGACCGGCAAGACCTTCGGCGGGCAAAAAGCCGCCGAGATGGGCCTGGTCAACGAAAGCGTGCCCCTGGCGCAACTGCGTGAAGTCACCGTCGAGCTGGCGCGCAACCTGCTGGAGAAAAACCCGGTGGTCCTGCGTGCGGCCAAGAATGGCTTCAAGCGTTGCCGCGAACTGACGTGGGAGCAGAACGAGGATTACCTCTACGCCAAGCTGGATCAGTCGCGCCTGCTCGACACCGAAGGCGGACGCGAGCAGGGGATGAAGCAATTCCTCGACGACAAGAGCATCAAGCCGGGCCTGCAAACCTATAAGCGTTGAGACAACAAGGCGCCTCGGAGCTGTTCGCCCACGGCTCCCGGCGCTACTGTGAATGCATTCCGATAAAGACAATAAAGAGGAATCACCATGCTGGACGTGCCCCTGTTGATCGGCGGCCAATCGTGCCCGGCCCGTGACGGTCGGACCTTCGAGCGCCGCAATCCGGTGACCGGTGATGTGGTGTCTCGCGTCGCTGCCGCCACATTGGAAGACGCCGACGCCGCCGTGGCTGCCGCACAAGCTGCTTTCCCTGCCTGGGCCGCGTTGGCGCCCAACGAACGTCGCACGCGCTTGCTGCGCGCGGCCGAGCAATTGCAGGCCCGCAGCGGCGAGTTCATCGCCGCCGCCGGCGAGACCGGTGCCATGGCCAACTGGTATGGCTTCAATGTGCACCTGGCCGCGAACATGCTGCGCGAAGCCGCCTCCATGACCACTCAAATCAATGGCGAAGTCATTCCCTCGGATGTGCCCGGCAGTTTCGCCATGGCCTTGCGTCAGCCGTGCGGCGTGGTGCTGGGAATCGCGCCATGGAACGCTCCGGTGATCCTCGCCACCCGCGCCATCGCCATGCCGCTGGCGTGCGGCAACACGGTGGTGCTCAAGGCCTCGGAAATCAGCCCGGCGGTGCACCGTTTGATCGGTCAGGTATTGCAGGACGCCGGCCTCGGTGATGGCGTCGTCAATGTCATCTGCAACGCGCCGGCGGATGCACCCGCCATTGTCGAACGGCTGATTGCCAACCCGGCGGTGCGGCGGGTCAATTTCACCGGCTCGACCCACGTCGGTCGCATCGTCGGCGAATTGTCGGCCCGTCACCTCAAGCCGGCATTGCTGGAGCTGGGCGGCAAGGCGCCGCTGCTGGTGCTGGACGATGCCGATCTGGATGCGGCGGTGCAAGCCGCGGCTTTCGGGGCGTATTTCAACCAGGGCCAGATCTGCATGTCCACCGAGCGCTTGATCGTCGATGCGAGCATTGCCGACGCTTTTATCGAACGCCTCACGACGAAGATCGCCACCTTGCGCGCAGGGGATCCAGGGGCCAGTGATTCGGTGCTGGGTTCGCTGGTGGACGCCAGCGCCGGCCAGCGCATCAAGGGCCTGATCGACGATGCCCTGGCCAAAGGCGCGAAGTTGGTCGCGGGCGGCCAGTTGGACGGCAGCATCTTGCAGCCGACCTTGCTCGACGGTGTCACGCCGGACATGCGCCTGTATCGCGAAGAATCCTTCGGACCGGTGGCGGTGCTGCTGCGCGGCGAGGGTGACGAAGAGCTGCTGCGCCTGGCCAATGATTCGGAGTTCGGTTTGTCGGCGGCGATCTTCAGTCGCGACACCAGCCGCGCGCTGGCCCTGGCCCAACGAATCGAGTCCGGCATCTGCCACATCAACGGCCCGACCGTACACGACGAAGCGCAAATGCCCTTCGGCGGCGTCAAGTCCAGCGGTTACGGCAGCTTCGGCGGCAAGGCGTCCATCGAGCATTTCACCCAGTTGCGCTGGGTGACGTTGCAGAACGGTCCGCGGCATTACCCGATCTGAAAATCCGTCGCATTGCCGGCGGTGTGCCGCGAAAGCCATCGCCCGATGCAGGCCAGACATAACAATGACAAGGCCGCAGCCAGGTGCTGCCACGTTCCGCTCGCTTCGCGCGACCCGAGCGTGCCTTGATGGAGGAGATGCACCGTGAGTTCCGAGTTCAGATCATCCTCCCGGCCCGAGCCTGTGCGCTATCGCCAGGTGTCGATTGGTCACCCCGCCGTAGAAGTGAAGGAAGAGCAGGGCGTCCTGCACATGCGTTCCCTCGAACCCTTGGCGCCGTTGCCGCAGCGTTTGCTCGATCGCCTGGTGCACTGGGCCGAGGTACGGCCGAACCAGACTTTTATCGCTGCCCGGGAACACAAGGGCGACTGGCGTCACGTCAGTTATGCCGAGATGCTCGACAGCGTGCGGGCCATCGCCCAAGGCTTGTTGGCCTATGGTTTATCGGCGGAAAAACCCTTGGCGCTGCTGTCGGGCAACGACATCGAGCATTTGCAGATGGCCTTGGGCGCGATGTACGCAGGGATTCCCTATTGCCCGGTGTCGCCGGCTTATTCGCTGCTGTCTCAGGATTTCGCCAAGCTGCGGCATGTCTGCGAGCTGTTGCAGCCGGGGCTGGTGTTCGTCAGCGACGCCGCGCCGTTCGAGCGCGCAATCAACGCCGTGTTACCGGCGGATGTTCCCCTGGTCACGGTGCGTGGAGACGTACCCGGCCGGACCAGGACAAGTTTCGCCAGCCTGCTCGCGCAACCGCGTGGTGTCGAGGCTGAGCGAGCCTTCGCCGCCACGGGGCCGGACAGCATCGCCAAATTCCTCTTCACCTCCGGTTCCACCAAGCTGCCAAAAGCGGTGATCACCACCCAGCGCATGCTCTGCGCCAATCAACAGATGTTGCTGCAAACCTTCCCGGTGTTCGGCGAAGAACCGCCGGTGCTGGTGGACTGGTTGCCGTGGAACCATACCTTTGGCGGCAGCCACAACGTCGGCATCGTGCTGTACAACGGCGGCACGTTTTATCTGGACGATGGCAAGCCCACCGTCCAGGGGTTCGCTGAGACCTTGCGCAACCTCAAGGAAATTTCCCCGACGGCCTACCTGACTGTGCCCAAGGGCTGGGAAGAATTGGTAAGCGCCCTGGAACAGGACGCCGACTTGCGCGAACGCTTTTTCAAGCGCATCAGCCTGTTCTTCTTCGCCGCGGCGGGCCTTTCCCAAAGCACCTGGGATCGACTCGACAAAGTCGCCGAGCAACATTGCGGCGAACGGATCCGCATGATGGCCGGCCTGGGCATGACTGAAGCATCGCCGTCCTGCACCTTCACCACCGGGCCGCTGTCCATGGCTGGCTACATCGGTCTGCCGGCGCCCGGTTGCGAAGTGCGGCTGGTGCCGGTGGATGGCAAGTTCGAAGGACGCTTTCGCGGGCCGCACATCATGCCCGGCTACTGGCGTTCGCCGCAGCAGACTGCCGAAGTGTTCGACGACGCCGGCTTCTATTGCTCGGGCGATGCCATCAAGCTCGCCGATTCCGCCAATCCCCAACTGGGGCTGATGTTCGACGGGCGCATCGCCGAGGATTTCAAGCTCTCTTCCGGCGTATTCGTCAGCGTCGGGCCGTTGCGCAATCGCGCGGTGCTTGAGGGAACGCCTTACGTCCAGGACCTGGTGGTGACGGCGCCGGATCGTCCGCACCTCGGTGCGCTGGTGTTCCCGCGCCTGCACGACTGCCGTCGTCTCGCGGGCCTGGCCGCGGACGCCAGCGACGCCGAGGTCCTGGCAAGCCCGCCGGTGCGCCAATGGTTTGCCGATTGGTTGCAGCGCCTGAACCGCGATGCCAATGGCAACGCCAGTCGTGTGGAATGGATCGCACTGCTCGACGAGCCGGCCTCCATCGACCGTGGTGAAATCACCGACAAAGGCTCGATCAACCAGCGCGCCGTGTTGCAATGGCGCGCGGCCAAGGTCGAGGCGCTGTATCGAGGAGAAGACCCCACCGTCTTGCGCGCCGGCACCACCGGCTGAAAGCGCTTTTTGTGGGAGCGGGCTTGCTCGCGAATGCGGTGGTTCAGTCGTTTCCATGTTCACTGACACACCGTTTTCGCGAGCAAGCCCGCTCCCACAGGTGCCTCTGCTGATTCATATAGCGCCGTGACACCCCGTTCCAGGCCTTTTACTATGGCGGCTCTCTCTTCTCTGGATATCACCTGAATGAGTAAGCCCGGCCAAACGGTGCTGGTCGCATTGCGTCGAATGATCGCTTCAGGCGAACTGGCGGCGGGCGAGCGCTTGATGGAAATCCCCACGGCGCAATTGTTCGGCGTCTCGCGCATGCCGGTGCGCATGGCGTTTCGTACCTTGGAACAGGAAGGGCTGCTGGTGCGTTTTGGCGGGCGTGGTTTCCAGGTGCGTTCTGTCAGCGCCGAGGAGATTGCCGGAGCGGTGGAGGTGCGTGGGGTGCTTGAAGGATTAGCCGCCCGCCAGACGGCCGAACGCGGTTTATCCGACGAGGCTCGGCGCGCGCTCGAACTGTGCCTGGTGCAAGGCGACGAACTGTTCGCCAAAGGCTATGTGACCGAAGAAGACCTGGAGGTCTACCACGACCTCAACATGCGCTTTCACCACGTGATCGTCGAAGGCAGCCATAACCCGGCCATCGCCGACGCCCTGGCGCGCAACGATCACCTGCCATTCGCCTCCGTCACCGCCCTGGCGGTCGATCGCCAGAACATGGCCGGCGAGTACCGTCGTTTCAACTACGCCCACATGCAGCATCACTCGGTGTTCGACGCGCTGGTCAATCGCCAGGGCGCCCGTGCCGAGGCGATCATGCGCGAGCATGCCAACGCCACCCTGCGTTATGCCGAGGTGTTTGGCTCGACGCTGGCGGATGAGCGGATGAAGGTGATCCTGCGGCCTGACTAGAGGCGCAAATAGCTGTGGGAGCGAGCTTGCTCGCGATGGCCGGAGGTTCAGCAATAAAGACGTTGCTGACACACCGCTATCGCGAGCAAGCTCGCTCCCACAGGGTTTTGTAGAGGGCTGCGGACTCAGAGATCCAACACCAACAACGGCGTCCTGGACCTTGAACAGCACGGCGTGAACTGGTCGTTGCAGGCTTGCTCGGCTTCAGTGAGGAACATGTCCCGATGCTCCGGCACGCCTTCCAGCACTCGGGTCAGGCAGGTGCCGCAGACGCCTTGCTCGCACGAGATCGGGATTTCGACGCCATGACTTTCCAACACCTGGACCACGCTCCTGTCCGGCGGTATCTCGAAAACCTGGCCGCTGCGTGCAAGTTTCACCGAAAATCGGCCATCGGCGCTGGTGTCGGTCGGGGCGGCGGCGAAGTATTCCCGATGCAGGTTGGGTTCCCGCCAGCCTTGGGTCTTGGCGGTGTCGAGAATGTGCTGCATGAAGCCGCCGGGGCCACACACGTAGAGGTGCAGGTCGTCACTGGGCGACGCCAGGACCCGAGCGGCATCCAGCGCCGTGGCGGGGTCTTCATCGAAGTGCAGGAAAACCCGGTCGGCATAAGGCGATTGCTGCAAGCGTTCGACGAAAGCGGCGCGATCCCTGGACCGGGCGCAATAATGCAGGGCAAATGCGGCACCGCTCTGGGCCAGGTGCTCGGCCATGCACAGGATCGGCGTGATGCCGATCCCGCCGGCGAACAACAGGCTGCGCCGCGCCTCGGCGGCGAGGGTGAACAGGTTGCGCGGTTCGCTGATGAGCAGGCGCATGCCCGGCCGGATCTGCTCATGCAGGCTGCGCGAGCCGCCCCGTGACGCGGGATCCTTGAGCACGCCGATGAGGTAGCGATGTCGCTCCTCGGGGTGATTGCACAATGAATATTGACGGATCAGCCCATCGGGCAAATGCACATCGATATGGGCGCCGGCGGTAAAGGCCGGGAGTGCCTGGCCGTCGACAGGTGTCAGCTCGTAGCTGCAGATGTCCAGGGCTTCGTCGTGCCGCGCCGCGACTTGGACTTCGATCATGGCCGTTGCTCCGCGTGTTGCGGCTGGCGCGTGCTGGCGATCAGGGCCGCTTCTTGCTCCCGCTCCCGGGCGATCCAGCGTTCCAGCACCCGGCGCGATTGCACGCCACCGGCGTCAATGTTGAGCTTGAGCAGGTTGCGTTGCGGATGGTCCAGCAAGTTGCGCTGCTGGCGTTCGAGCATTTCCAGGTCTTCGCTGAAGATCTTGCCCTGGCCTTCGCGAATGCTGGCGGTCAGCGCTTCGTCCTGGGGCTGGAAATGCCGGGCCATGCCCCAGAAGTACCAGATGGACGTCTCGGTTTCCGGGGTGATGAAATCCACCACGATGCTCGACGCCTTGAACTGCGGCGCCGCGTGATAACCGCCTTTGCCGGCATGGGCCACACCGACTTCGATCAGCACATGGCTGGGCGGGGTGAAGCGGCAGATTTGCCAGCGGTCCACCGGCACATCATCGGCGAGGTTGTTGCCGCGCAGCGCCATGCGCCAGAACGGCGGGGCCATGATGTTTTCCATGTGCCGGGCAGTGACCACTTCGTCGCCTTCGACGGTGGTCACTGGCGGCGCCTCATCGATTTCCTTTTGCCCGATGCTTGACGCGTGCACGTAGGTTTCGTGGGTCAGGTCCATCAGGTTGTCGATCATCAGGCGATAGTCGCAGTGAATGTGGAACAGGCCGCCGCCGTACGCCCATTCGTCACTTTCCGCCCATTCCAGATGCGGGATCAGCGCCGGGTCGGCCAGTGCCTGCTCACCCGGCCAGACCCAGATAAATCCATGGCGCTCCTGCACCGCAAAAGTCTTGTTGCAGGGAAAACCGCGTACCCGCTGGCCGGGCATCTCGACAGTCCTGCCGTCACCCCCCATCACCAAGCCATGATAGCCACACACCAGGTTGCCGTTTTCGACATAACCCAGCGAGAGCGGGGCACCACGGTGCGGGCAGAAGTCCTCGACCGCCGCGACTTTGCCTTCGTGCCCTCGGTAGAAAACCATTTTCTCGCCACAGATCTGCCGCCCCAGCGGCTTCTCCTCAATTTCATCAGGCGTGCAGGCGACGTACCAGGTGTTCTTGGGGTACATGAGCGGATCTCCAGGCTGGTTTTGTTTTTATCTGTGGATCCATTAACTCTCTTAACTAATTTACTTGTCAACGATTTTGGCGGGTCTTCTGATGATTGGTTGCTCTCAATGGATCCATTGGACCACCTAAAAGCGGTACGCCACCGGCACCTGCGCCTCGATGAATCGCTGCATGTGCGCCAAGAAGCTCGCCTGCAATTTCGACAGTGGTCCCTGGATCGGCAACAGCATGCTGAAGTCCATTTCAATCGCCGGTTCGAAGGCGCGGAAGACGATGCCATTGCCCCGGTATTCAACCGCGCTGATCGCGTCCACCAAAGCAACGCCGAGGCCTTGTTCGACGAAGGTGCACATGGGCTGGGAGAGCTGCGTTTCCAGCCGCAGTTCACGTTCCACGCCATGGGCGGCAAAGATTGCGTCGATGTGCTGGCGAGAGCCAATGGATTGCGGGTAGGAAATGAATGGCTCGCCTTGCAGGTCTTCCGGGACGATCGTCGTGCGCTCCGCCAGGCGATGGCCGGCGGGCAGGGCGCAGAGCATCCGCGTCGCAAGCAGTCTTTCGGCGCGGGGGCTCGGGTAGGTGTTGGGCAGGACGATCAAGCCCAGGTCACAGCGTTGGCCCACCACCAGGTCCACCACTTCTCGCGATGACTGCACCATCAGGGTGATCTGCACCTGGTCATGCTCGGCCATGAACGCGGCGATGGCCCGGGGCAGGAACGACAAGCCCATGGCCGGTGCGCAGGCGATGTGCAACGAACCACGCTTCAAATTGCGGATGTCCTGGGCGGTGCGCGCGATCCGCTCGACGCCCAGCAGCGAACGCTGCACTTCCTGATACAGCGTCATGGCTTCGGCGGTGGGTTGCAGGCGCCCCTTGATGCGGTCGAACAGGCTGAAACCGATGTCTTCCTCCAAGCTGGCGATCAGCCGGGTCGCGGCGGGCTGGGAGATGTGCAGCATTTCGGCGGCGCGGGTCACCGTCTGCCCCAGGATCACTGCACGAAAGGCTTCCAGCTGGCGAAGGTTCATAGGTTTACCTATCCATAACAAAAAGACATGAGCTATCCAAAATAAAGCATTTTTCATGAGCGTGGCAGCGTCCTAGGATTTCCCTCGACGATTCACAAGGCCGAAAAATCAGCGTTTCTAATGAAACGCAGCGGCTAAATACAGCGCAGGGCAGCCATGCAAAAAACTGATGTGATCATCGTAGGCGGTGGCCTGG
This sequence comes from Pseudomonas alvandae, assembly GCF_019141525.1. GTDB lineage: Bacteria > Pseudomonadota > Gammaproteobacteria > Pseudomonadales > Pseudomonadaceae > Aquipseudomonas > Aquipseudomonas alvandae. Next base: position 3,553,268 of record NZ_CP077080.1, on the reverse strand, counting down.
TGGGTATGTCCATCGCTTATGGCCTGGCCTTGCTCGGACGCCAGGTAAGCGTGCTCGACGAGGGCGACGACGCAATCCGCGCCGCCCGGGGCAACTTCGGCCTGCTTTGGGTTCAGGGCAAGGGCTACGGCATGAGCCCTTATGCGCAATGGACCCGCGAATCGGTGGCGTTGTGGCCACGCTTCGCGGCAGCGTTGCAAGCCGATACCGGGATCGATATCCATCTGCGCCAGCAGGGCGGTTTCCAGCTGTGCCTGAGCGACGCGGAAATGGCCGAGGAAGCCGCGCGCCTGGGCTGGCTGCGCGAGGCCCTTGACGGTGACTACCCCTACGAGCTGCTGGACTCGGCGCAACTGCGCGGCCGCCTGCCGGGCATCGGGCCCGACGTGGTGGGCGGTTGCTTCTCGCCCATGGACGGCCATGTGAACCCGCTGAAACTGTTGCGTTCGCTCTACGCGGCGTGCAAGTCGCGTGGTGTCAGATTGATCAACGGCTACCACGTCGACGCCATCGAACCGAATGACACGGGTTTCCAATTAAGGACAGGCGATCAGCGTTGGTCGGCCCGCCAGGTGGTCCTGGCCGCCGGCCTTGGCAATCGCGCGTTAGGTGAGCAGGTTGGATTGGATGTGCCTGTGCAGCCGAATCGCGGACAGATCCTGGTGACCGAACGCCTCAAGCCCTTCCTGCATTACCCCACCACCTATGTTCGCCAGACCGACGAAGGCACGGTGCAGTTGGGCGATTCCCATGAATCGGCCGGTTTCGACGATGGCACCGGTAGCCAGGTCATGGCCGCTATCGCGAGGCGCGCCGTGCAGTGTTTTCCGCTGCTCGGTGACGTGCATTTGGTGCGGGCCTGGGGCGCATTGCGGGTGATGAGCGCCGACGGGTTTCCGATCTACGAAATGTCCCAGGGCTGCCCGGGGCTGTCGGTGGTCAGTTGCCACAGCGGCGTGACGTTGGCGGCCGTTCATGCCCTGCGCCTGGCCCCTTGGATGGCCGGTGAGTTCGATGACCCCGCCGTGAAGCCATTCGGCCTGCACCGCTTCAATTCATCCATGGAGATGCACCATGTCGGCTGACAGCCTTTTCCGGTCTTTGGCCGTCGCGCAGCAGAACGTATCGATCGAATTCGAAGGCCAGCCGTTGAGCGTGCCGGACAAGGTGTCCCTGGCGGCGGCCTTGCTCGCCAGCGGTATCCGTCACACTCGCGAAAGCGCTATCAGCGGCAGGCCCGCCGCACCCTATTGCATGATGGGCGTGTGCTTCGAATGCCTGGTGCAGGTGGATGGCCAGGCCAACGTGCAATCCTGCCTGGTGCCCGTGCGTGCGGGCATGCGCGTGCGTCGGCAATGCGGCGCCGCAGCCTTGGTGCCGGCTGGGGAGGTGAGCGATGAGTAACGTCGCGATCGACCTGATCATCATTGGTGCCGGGCCGGCCGGCATGAGCGCGGCGATCGAGGCCCGGGCCCATGGATTGTCGGTGGCGGTGCTGGATGAGCAGGCCAGCCCCGGCGGGCAGATCTATCGCCAGGTACTTCAAGCCGATGCCCGCAGCCGTGCCGTGCTGGGCGCCGATTACAGCGCCGGAGCCAAGTTGGCGGCCGACTTCAGCCAATGCGGAGCCCGCTACGTGCCCAACGCGGCAATCTGGCAAGTCACGCCGCAGCGTGAGGTTCACTACTTGGTCGAAGGCCGTGCGCGAATCCTGCAAGGGCGCGATCTGCTGATCGCTACGGGTGCCTTGGAACGGCCCATGCCGATCCCCGGCTGGACCTTGCCCGGCGTCATGACCGCCGGCGCGGGGCAGATTTTGCTCAAGAGCGCGGCCATGGTCCCGGCGGGTCCCGTGGTCCTGGCAGGTTGCGGTCCGTTACTGTATTTGCTGGCGGTGCAGTACTTGCGGGCAGGAGTTGCCGTCGAGGCGCTCGTCGATACCAGCCAGGGACGCGATCTGTTCAAGGCCTGGCGCACAATTCCAGGTGCGATGCGAGGTTGGCGCGACTTGCTCAAGGGCGCGGGGCTGCTGGTTGAACTGAAGCGTGCCGGCATCCGCCATTTTCGCGGTGCCGGTAACCTGCGCATCGAGGGTAATGATCGCGCCAATGCCTTGAGCTTCGTCAGTGGCGGGCAGCATCACCAAGTGTCCGCCGAATTGATTTTATTGCACCAGGGCGTGGTCCCCCATACGCAGATCAGCCGGTCACTGCGCCTGGAACATGACTGGAGCGAGTCGCAGCTGTGCTGGGTCCCGCGCCGCAACGGCGTCGGCGAAACCAGCGCCGCGGGCATTTATATCGCCGGTGACGGCGGCGCCATCGGTGGCGCGCAGGTTGCGCAGCTCGAAGGGCGTCTCGTCGCCTCTGCCATTGCCGGGCAGCGCAACCGAACGCGCCTGTTTCAAAAAGCCTTGGGTCGCGCCCGTGCCGCGCGCCCTTTGATCGACGCACTTTATCGTCCCCCGGCACAGAGCTGCGTGCCGGCCGATGACGTGATGGTGTGTCGCTGTGAAGAAGTCAGCGCCGGCGATATCCGCCGTTATGTCGACCTCGGCTGTTTGGGACCCAACCAGACCAAGGCCTTCGGCCGTTGCGGCATGGGCCCGTGCCAGGGGCGCCAGTGCGGCTTGAGTGTCACCCAGATCATCGCCGCCCATCGTCGCGTGCCGCCCGCCGAGGTGGGCTATTACCGCATTCGTCCGCCCCTCAAACCGATCACGCTGGCTCAACTGGCCGGCGAAAGCCACTCACTGGAGGAACTGTCATGACCATCCAACGTATCGAAAGCAACCCGCGCCTGAGCCGCAGCGTCGTGCACAACGGCGTGGCCTGGCTCAGCGGCATCGTCGCCGCTGATTGCAGCCAGGACATTCAGGGCCAGACCCGCCAAGTGCTGCAACGGGTCGATGAATTGCTCGCCGCGTCGGGCACGGACAAACGTCGCCTGCTCAGCGTGCAGATCTGGATGAAGGACATGGGCCGCGATTTCGCCGCGATGAACGCGCTGTGGAGCGACTGGGTCGACGCCGCGAACACCCCCGCGCGGGCTACCGCGCAAGTGGCCTTTGATGACCCGCAGATCCTGCTGGAACTCATCGTCACCGCAGCGGTGTAGCACGCCGGACCGCTGTTCTGCCGTTACCGGGCAAGACGACCACCAGAGCCGTCGCCCGCGCTTGTTCACGTTGCTGCTGCCATAACGGACGACTTTTCGCCGAGCGTCCGAACTCAATAACATTGCATCCGGAGCTAATGAATGAACATCAAACGCATTGCACTCAAGCTGGGCCTCGTCTCGTTGCTGGCGTTCGGCGCCAACCTGAACGCCGCGGAAAACTCGTTGCGCATCGGCATCGAAGCGGCCTATCCACCGTTCGCCTCGAAAACCCCGGACAACGCCATCGTCGGTTTTGACTACGACATCGGCCAGGCCCTCTGCGCCGAAATGAAGGTTCGCTGCGACTGGATAGAACAGGAGTTCGACGGCTTGATCCCGGCACTCAAGGTGAAGAAGGTCGACGCGGTGATTTCTTCCATGTCGATCACGCCGGAGCGCATGAAATCGGTCGACTTCACCAACCGTTACTACCGCATCCCGGCCCGCCTGGTGTTTCGCAAGGGCAGCGGCATCAGCGAGATTCCCTCGCAGCTCAAGGGCAAGCGGATCGGCGTGCAGCGGGCGACCAACTTCGATCGCTACGTCACCGACAAATTTGCCCCGGCGGGCGCCGAAGTAATCCGCTATGGTTCGCAGAACGAAATCTTCCTCGACCTGCTGGGCGGCCGCCTGGACGCAACGATGGCCAGCTCGGTGGTGATCGACGAAAGCTTGCTCAAGCGCCCGGAAGGCAAGGATTTTGAATTTGTTGGCCCGAATTTCGTCGAAGAACAATACTTCGGCACGGGCATTGGCATTGCGGTGCGCAAGAACGATCCGCTGGCGAGCCGTTTCAACCAGGCCCTGGCAACCATCCGCGCCAATGGCACCTATGACCGGATTCGCCAGAAGTATTTCGATTTCGATATCTACGGCGAATAATCATCGCAATGACCTGGATCCCGCAGGCGTTAGTCGGCGGGACTCATCGCACAGCACGGAGTGACTCATGAAAACCAAAGCGGTACTCACCGAGCAGGATGTTGCTCAGTTGCTGGTGGCGGCAAAGGAGCTGGCTCACCAGCGCCAATGGGCCGTATCGGTCTGCGTGGTAGACGATGGCGGGCATCCCTTGGGGCTGCTGCGCCTGGACGGTGCCTCGCCCTTATCGGCCTACATCGCGACCGAAAAAGCCCGCACCGCCGCCATGGGCCGGCGTGACAGCAAGGTCTTCGAAGACATGATCAACGGCGGTCGCCTGGCCTTCCTGAGCGCCCCGCACTTGCAAGGCATGCTCGAAGGTGGCGTGACCATCCGCCACGATGGCGAGTGCATTGGTGCCATCGGGGTTTCCGGGGTGAAGGCCGAAGAGGATGCGGAACTGGCACGGTTGGCCGTGGAGACCGTGTTGCCGGTGATTACGCCGGATGCTTGATGGCTAGGAGGGGCTGCACCTCAATCCATTGTGGGAGCGAACACAATGCTGGGGTGGAACTGCACAAATCTTCCAGACCAGCCCATCCAAGTCGTTTAATCTGAGCCAGCCGATACATAAACGAGATAGCCCATGACCGCGCGCAACTGGATCGATCTCAAGCAGGACGCCACGTCCGGCATCGAGACCGTGCGCGCGCATTTCGAGGGGCATGCCTACGATCCGCATTGGCACGATGCCTACCTGGTGGGCGTGACGGAGCAGGGCGTGCAACAGTTCCATTGCCGAAGGCAGCAACACAACAGCACACCGGGCAAAGTGTTCCTGCTCGAACCCGGCGAACTGCATGACGGAAACGCACCCCACGAACATGGTTTCACCTACCGCACGTTGTACCTCGAACCGCACTGGCTCGAGCGCGAGCTGCGCTCCTTGTTCGATGAAGCGCCGGACAATGCCCAGCTGGGCTTTGCCGCCACCCTGAATGATGACGCGCGTCTGGCGAGCGCCACCGCCACGGCTTTCCAGAGCCTGCACGAGCAAGACATTCTGATCGTCCGCCAGACCGCCCTCGATACGCTGCTGGCGAACCTCACCCAACACTTGCACTGGCGCGCACGGATCAATCCCGACCCGCGCCTGCCGTTGGTTGCGCAGCAGGCCCGCGACTATCTGCATAGCCACCTGAGCGAAGACATCGGCCTCGACGACCTGGCGCGGGCCACCGGTGTCGATCGTTTTCGCCTGAGCCGCGCGTTCAAGGCCGCTTTCGGCCTGGCGCCCCATGCCTACCTGATCCAGCTGCGCCTGGCGCGGGCGCGGCGGTTGCTGGCCTGTGGTGAAAGCGCCGTGGCGGTGGCGGCCATGCTCGGCTTCGCCGACCAGAGTCACTTGGGCCGCTGGTTCCAGCGCGCCTATCGCATGAGCCCGGCGGACTACCGCAAGCGCTGCTCAATTGTTCCAGACTGACCACGCCGGCATCGGGATGATCAGCCCTACGATCATCCACCGAGAAATTGCTCCATGGACCAGTTGCTGCCGTTTGCCTTGTTTGCCTTTGTCGCCTCCATCACCCCGGGCCCGACCAATATCCTGGTGTTGAGCCACAGTTCTCGCTTTGGCCTGACGACCACCTGGCCGATCATCCTCGGCGCCTGTGCTGCCGCTGCGTTGCTGGTATTGGTGGTCGGCACCGGCTTGGGGGACGTGCTGGCCCGGCACGCGACGATCCAGACCGTTTTGTCCTGGGCAGGCATCGCCTGGCTGAGCTGGATGGCCTGGCAGATTTTCAGCGCGCCCGCCGAGGCCATTGACCCCGACAAACCGGTGGAAGGCCCCCGGCTGGGCCTGGCGGGGGCCGCCGGGTTGCAACTGGTGAACCCGAAAACCTGGATGATGGCGTTGGCGGTGGTCAGTGTATTCGCCGGCGCCGAGGCGGACCGTACCGTACGCGTGCTCTGGCTGTCCCTGGCGTTCTTTGCGATATCCATTCCCTGCATGACGGCCTGGGCCTACCTGGGGCGCGGTGCCGCGAGGTTCTGCCGTTCCGCCGTGGCGATGGGGCGCTTCAACCGTGTCATGGCGGTGTTGCTGCTGGTGTCGGCGTGGTTGACGCTGGTGGTCTGATCCGGGATGCAGGAAGACCGGCAGGCGGGTCCAGCTGACGAAAATGTAATTTTTCTTTTGAAACCCCCGGTTCATGGGCCGAGTCGCACGCTTATACCTGCCTGAACAGGCGGTATGCATTGTTTGAATCGACCTTCAAAAAAGGAGAGTGCCATGAACAGCCGTTATCAAGCCTGCATCGACGAATGCCTCGCCTGCGCCATGACCTGCGAGGCCTGCGCCAGCGCTTGCCTGCAAGAAGAAAATGTCCAGATGATGGCCCGTTGCATCGAGCTGGACCGTGACTGCGCGGACCTGTGCCGTCTCGCGGCAACGCTGATGCAGCGTGACAGTCGGGTGGCGACGGATCTTTGTATCGTCTGCGCGAGCATCTGCCGTGCCTGCGGCGAAGAATGCGCGAAACATGAAGCGGGCCACTGTCAGGATTGCGCCAAGGCCTGCCAGTCCTGCGCCGAAGCGTGTGAGCGGATGGCCGCCTGAGACTCGACTGGACCGGCAGCAACGACAGGCATCACTTGATGCCCGCCGTTGCCGCCCGCTGCCGTCAAGGGGCAGGGTGGGCTGCGGAGTCGACCTTCGCCTGCTGTCCCGTCGTGGTGCTTCGCAGCAGCAGGCCCGCCAGTACGGCTGCGGTCAGCGCGAACGCTGCGCCGATCAAAAACGCTATCTGGTACCCGTCGTTGAGCGCAACCAGCGGCGCGAGATCGGACGCGGCCGTCTTGGTCCGGTACGCGGCAATGCTTGCCAGCACCGCCAGGCCCACGGAGCCGCCCATCATGAACGATGTATTGACGACGCCTGATGCCAGGCCGGAATCCTTGGGTTCCACGTCGCTCATCGCCGCGAGCAACATCGGATTGAACGCCATCCCCGCGCCCAACCCCAGCAGCAACATGCCCGGCAGAACATCGCCGACGAACTGGCCGTCCAGCGGTGCCCGTGCGAACAGTGCCAGGCCGATGGCGGCGAGCAGCAGGCCTGCCGCCAACGGCGTTCGTGTGCCGTAGCGCATCACCAGCCGCGCGGACAGACCCAGGGAAAAAATCGCCATGATCACGTTGGCTGGCAGGAACGCCAATCCCACTTGCATCGGCGTATAGCCCAGCACCAATTGCAGGTAGAGCGCCGACAGGAAAAACCAGGCGAACATCGACGCGGCCCAGAGCACGGCGAGCAGATTGGCGGTGCGCAGGTTATGCAGGCGAAACAGGCTCATCGGGATCAAGGGATGCGCAATCCGGCGTTCGAGCAGGATGAAGCCCAGCATCAACAAGGCCGAGGCTGCCAACAGGCCCAGCGTGTGGAGGGAGGTCCAGCCCCGCTCATTGCCGTTGACCACGGCGTACACGGCGATCATCAACGACAGGGTGGCGGTCACCGCGCCGGCAACATCCAGTTGTCCGTTGCCTTCGGTACGCACGGCGGGCAACAACTTGAGAGACAGGGCCAGGACGATCAGGCCGACAGGCAGGTTGACCAGGAAGATCCAACGCCAACTCAGCAGATCGGTCAGCAAACCACCCAACAGCACACCAATACTGCCGCCCGCAGCACAGACGAAACTGTACACGCCCATCGCCCTGGCACGCTCGCCGGGCTCCGTGAACAAGTCCATGATCAACGACAAGGCCACCGCCGTGACCACCGCACCGCCGAGGCCTTGAACCGCACGGGCAGTGATCAACCATGACTGCGATGGCGCCAGTCCGCAGGCCAGCGACGCGAGGGTGAACGCCGCCAATCCCAGGGTAAACAGCCGGCGGTGGCCATAGAGGTCGCCGAGGCGACCGCCGAGCAGCAGGAAGCCGCCAAAGGTCAGTAAGTAGGCATTGACGACCCAGGCCAGGTTGGTGTCGTTGAATTGCAGGTTGTCCTTGATCGAGGGCAGGGCGACGTTCACCACCGTACCGTCGAGCACGATCATCAGCACGCCCAGGCACAAGACGATCAATGCGCGCCAGCGCTGGCGCGGGTCAGAGGAATGTGAATGCGACATGGTTCTTCAATCCTTGAACAGTCCGGGTTCGAGGTTGCCGCAGGTGCAACCGGACCGGTTCACGCTGCAGACAACGTGAAACAGTCTAGTCGCGAGCAAGATCCATCAAATAGTGGAAATGTGTAATCCCGACACGCAGTTTTCAGTCGATGGCCGGGTCCTTACGCTTGAACACCATGGCCTTCAAGCCACAGGCGGGGTCTGTATCTGGAAATTCCGGAGGATTTGGCAGTCGCTCTTCGAATATCAGGCCGGGCGCTTCACGCATGACGCCGTCGATGAGGAAGTCAGGACCGGTCGCCGGGTCGTTGCTACACGCCAGGACCGTACCTGCGGCGGTCAGCAGCTCCGGCAAGCGACGCAGCACCCGCTGATAATCCTTGGTCAGTAGGAAGCTGCCTTTCTGGAACGTAGGCGGGTCGATGATGACCAGGTCATAGGGCCCGCTGTTGATCACCTTGCCCCAGGATTTGAACAGGTCGTGCCCCAGAAAGCTCACTTGGCCCAGGTCATGGCCGTTCAGGCGATGATTGTCGCGACCACGGCTCAGGGCTGCGCGGGACATGTCCAGGTTGACCACGTGGCGGGCACCGCCGGCGATGGCCGCCACCGAGAAGCCGCAGGTATAGGCGAACAGGTTGAGCACGCGCTTGCCTTGGGCGTGGGCGCGCACCCAGTCGCGGCCATGGCGCATATCGAGAAAGAGGCCGTTGTTCTGCTTCTTGCCCAGGTCGATCCGATAACGCAGGCCGCCTTCGGCCAGGGTCCATTCATCGATCGGTTCGCCCACCAACCATTGGGTCAGGCTGTCGGGCAGGTACCGATGTTGCACCGCGAGGGTGTGGGCACCACTGTGTTGCCAGGCGGGCGAGGCGGCGAGGGCGCGCAGCGTGGCGAACAGGTCCTCCAGTTGCGCTGGATCGGGTTCCTTGAACAGCGAGACCAACACGACGCCTTGCAGCCAGTCGACGGTGATCTGTTCCAGCCCCGGCCAGCAGCGTCCTCGGCCATGGAACAGGCGACGGGTTTCGTCGGGCGCCGATTCCAGCGCCGTCAGCAAATGGCTCTGCAATGTTTGAAGGGCTTGAGGGTTCATCAGATAAAAACGCCAGCGACTCGAAAGGCCGGCATTTTAACCACGAACCCATGCACTGCAATCCCTGTGGCGAGGGAGCTTGCTCACTCGCCACAAAAGGGCTGCTAGCCCCCGCTAGTCGCGAGGATGCTCGCCACCTGCTGCGGCTGGCAATTGAGATAGGGCGAGCGCTTGAGCCACGCCGGGTCCGGGTACCAGGAAAACATGAATTGCCCGCCCTTGAGCTTGTCTATCACTTGCCGCGCCACTTGCGGACGCACGGCGGGACAGCCCTGGCTGCGGCCGATGCGCCCCTGGCGCACGCTCCAGAGCGGATTCACGTAGTCAGCGGCGTGGATGACGATCGCCCGGTCGCGCGCCTGGTCATTGAATCCGGGTTCCAGGCCATCCATGCGCAGCGAGTAGCCGTGGGTGCCCTGGTAGCTTTCCTGGGTGCGGAACAGCCCCAGGCTCGATTGATAGCTGCCCAGTCGGTTGGAAAACTGGGTGGCGAAGTTTTCCCCGGATTTCTGCCCGTGGGCCACGAGATCACGCAGGACCAGCTTTTTCTGGCGCAGGTCGAAGATCCACAAGCGCCGGGCCGTCGAAGGTTGCGAATAGTCGATCACCGCCAGATGGCGAGCCTGTCGAGCACCGTTGGCAACTGCGCACTGCATCGCACTCAGGGCACTTTTCAGCGCTTGGGGATTGAGTTCCGGCGCGGCGTGGGCGAGGCTGTTGTAAAGCGGCTGGGCGTTGAGTTTTTCGGCCAGCGCCGGGCTGCACAGGATGCCAAGGCCGGTCACGACCAGGCAGAGACGGCGCAAGAAGGCCGATACAGGTGAAGGCAGCTTGCGGTGGCGTTCGTTTGCGGCATCCCGTCCGGTTTTGTTTGTCTGCATGATGGCGGGTCGTACCTGTCGCAAAATTCACCGTCAACGAGACGGCCATGGATTGGAGTAAAGCAGTTGTTCAAAAAGTCCGCATGTTACCTGAGCCTTTTATTGCTCGTTGCGCCATTGGTCGCTACGGCCGAGGACGGCGATCCGGCCCAGGCGCAAACCACACTGGCGCAACTGTCGGTCAATTGCCCCGAATTGACCGGTGGCGTCGACTTTCCGACGGTGATGAGCCTGCAGGCGCTTTACCAGCAAAACGCAGGCCAGGCGATCTGGACGGACGACGGGCGGTTGCAGGCGTTGCAAACCCAGCTACAGCAACTGGCCGATGACGGACTCGATCCGGCCCGTTACGACCTGCCGGACGAGGGCCGTTACGCCAACGCGGCCTGTACCGACATCGCCATCAGCCAACGCTACCTGCAAGCCCTGCATGAATTGCGTTTCGGCCATCTGCCACAGAATCGCCTGGAGCCGATCTGGAAAGCCAATCCCCAGTTGCCGGACCGGCAGGCCATGGTGTTGCATTTCGCCGTGGCGGGCCTGCAAGACCCGGCAGAGGCTTTCGAGTTGGCGCGGCCGAGCCTGGCGCTTTATCGCGACCTGCGCGAACTCTACGCGAGACAACGACAGCAGCCCCTGGCGAACTGGCAATCGGTGCCCAGCGGCCCCTTGTTGCAACCGGACAAGCGCGACGCCCGCGTACCGGCCCTGGCCCGGCGCCTGTTCAACGAAGGCTACCTCAGCGTGCCGCCACTCGACGCCGATGAGCATTACAGCGCGAGCCTCGTGGAGGCGATGAAAAGCTTCCAGCTTCATCATTCACTGCAAGCCGATGGGGTCGTCGGGCCCTGGACCGTCACCGAACTGAATATCAGCCCAGCCATGCGCCGCGAGCAGTTGCGCATCAACCTGGAGCGCATGCGTTGGCTGGCCCAGGACCTGGAGCCCGATAGCGTGCTGGTCAACGTGGCGGCGGCGCAACTGACGGTCTACCAGGGCGGCGCGCCCGTGTGGCAAACCCGCACCCAGGTGGGGCGTGCCGAACGCCAGACACCCTTGATCAAATCGCGCATCACTCGCCTGACGCTCAACCCCACGTGGACCATCCCGCCGACGATCATGCGTGAAGACAAACTGCCCGAGATTCGCCGCGACCCGGAGTTTCTCGCCCGGCATAACCTCAAGGTGCTCGATCGGGATGGCTTGCCGCTGGCGGTGGAAAATATCGATTGGGAACATCCTGGCGACCTGATGCTGCGCCAGGATGCCGGTGCGAAAAACCCGCTCGGAAAATTGGTGGTCCGCTTTCCCAATCCGTTCTCGGTGTACCTGCATGACACACCCAGCCAGGCGCTGTTCAGCAAGGGCCCGCGGGCGTTCAGTTCGGGCTGCGTGCGTATCGAGCAAGTCATGCACCTGCGGGACCTGTTGGTGACTCCTGCCGAGCGCACCCGGACCGATACGTTGCTGGCCAGCGAGCTGACTCATGAATTCAGGCTGGCCAAGCCCCTGCCGATCCTGCTGGGTTATTGGACGGTGCAGGCGGACAGCCAGGGTCAGGCCGTGTACATCCCGGATATCTATCAACGGGATGTCGCGTTGTCCACGGCTGGCCAGCGTGCACTCTGATCAGGCGCACTCAGCGTCGACCTGCGCGTGCGAGGTTTCTTCGACCCTCGGAAACAGCCGCTGGCCGAGGGCAAGCGCGGCTTGCAAATGGGCTTTCGGATCGAGGGATTCCGATTCCAGCAAGCGTACGGAACTCACCACCCGCGCACCGCAGTAATCGAAAATCCCGTGGTCGATCTGCGTGATCATCGCCTGGTCGTAGCCATGACGTTGGAAACTGTCGGCATCGGCCCCTCCGAGCGCTACGAGATGGACCCGCAATCGCTGGAGCTTCTGGGTAAACGACTCGGCGAGCTTGTAATCAAATGCCCAACCATTGGAAAACACTCGATCAATCCAACCCTTGAGCAGCGCTGGCATCGACCACCAGTAGATCGGGTAAACCAGCACGAGCGCGTCGGCCCGGTCGATTCTCGCTTGTTCAGCCAGCACATCCGCGGGTGGCATGGCCTCGCGGCGGTGGACGGCATGGTCGGCGAGGCCAAAGCGTGGATCGAAACCTTCGGCGGCCAGGTCGGCAATCTCGAAGGTATTGGCGCGGTTGGCTTGGGTGATCCCGTCGCCGATGGCCTGGGCCAGCGCATGGGTCAGGGAGCGGGGGTCATGGTGGGCAACAACGATTAGCGCGTGCATAGCGAATCTCCTTCTGGCATCACACAACGTCAAGCGAGTATGCTTGGTTAAGTTACGAACAGTAAGTTACGGTTGGTAAAGTTAGCATGTCAAGCACCGAAGAAAATTCATCGTCTTCCCCGGCGCCCCGTCGACGCCTGGCCCGCGCGGATCGCCAACGGCAATTGTTGGATGTCGCCTGGCGGCTGGTGCGCGAGGAGGGCAGCGAAGCACTGACGCTCGCCCGGCTCGCGGAACAGGCTGGCGTGACCAAGCCGATCGTCTACGATCATTTCGTCACTCGATCAGGGCTTTTGGCCGCGCTGTACCAGGATTTCGATGCGCGCCAGACGGCGCTGATGGACGCAGCGCTCGAGGCCAGCGAGCCCATTCTGGAAAGTCGTTCGCAGGTGATTGCCGATGCCTTCGTCGAGTGCGTGCTGCTTCAGGGCAGGGAAATTCCCGGCGTCAGCGCAGCCCTGAGCAGTTCACCGGAGCTGGAGCTCATCAAGCGGGAATACGAAAGAATCTTCCTGGATAAATGCCGGTCGGTACTGGAGCCGTTCGCCGGGAACGGGCGTCTTTCCCAAGCGAGCCTGCGGGCGATGCTGGGGGCGGCGGAGGCGTTGTCCGATGCGGCGGCCAATGGGGACATCAGCGCGGACGAGGCCAAGCAGGAGTTGTTCGTGACCATCGTTGCGATGGTCGAGCGGGCTGCTGGAACTTCCTCAAGCTGACCCACCGTCTTCGCGAGCAAGCTCGCTCCCACAAGGGTTCGTGTCGTTTGCACGACCTATGGGAGCGAGCTTGCTCCGGGCGGCGATCCGACGAAGGCGGCGGCACATCCAACCTATCTCCCGCTGACCCACCACCCATCAAGAAAAAACGAACCCCAGGCGCCTTTTCCGGTTCTTAACTGATGTCCCCTGATAACAGGGGCATCAGGCGGGGCCGCGGTCTTGCCCACCAAACACTGCGATCAGAGGAGGCGACATGCCCAACTCCTTCCATTCGCCCTGGTGGAAGAACGCTGTGATCTACCAGGTTTATCCTCGCTCTTTTGCCGATGCCAACGGCGATGGCATTGGCGATCTCCCCGGATTGACTGCACGCCTGGACCATCTGCAACGGCTGGGCATCGATGCGTTGTGGTTGTCGCCTGTCTACCGCTCGCCGATGTGCGACGCGGGCTACGATATCTGCGACTACATCGACGTCGACCCGCTGTTCGGCAACCTGGCGGACCTGGATGCATTGATTGCCCAGGCCCACGAACGCGGCTTGAAGGTGCTGCTCGACTTCGTGCCCAACCACACCTCCGACCAACATCCATGGTTCATCGAATCGCGTTCCCGCCCCGACAACCCCAAGCGTGACTGGTACATCTGGCGGGACCAGCCCAACAATTGGCGGGCCTCGATCGATGGTGGCAGCGCCTGGACCTGGGACGAGACCAGCCAGCAGTACTACCTGCATTTCTTCCTGCCGCAACAACCGGATCTCAACTGGCACAACCCCGAAGTCGTCGCCGCCATGCACCAGGTGTTGCACTTCTGGCTCGAGCGCGGCGTCGATGGGTTTCGCGTCGACGTAGTGCATTGCGTCGGCAAGGACCAGAGCTTCGCCCACGACCCGCGCTGCATGGCCGGCGAAACCATGGTCAAGATCAATGACCAGCCCTACAGCCATGAAGTGCTGCGCGGGCTGCGGCGCCTGGTGGACAGCTACCCCGGCGAGCGGGTGCTGATCGGCGAAGTGAACATCCGGTCCACGGCGCAGGTGGCGGCCTACTACGGCGCCAGTGACGAGCTGCACATGTCCTTCAACTTCCCGCCGCTGGACGCGCCCTGGGATCCGGTGGTGTTTCGCATGTGCATCCGCGAAGTGGAAAACGACCTCGGCCCCTTGCAGGCCTGGCCCACCTGGGTGCTGTCCAATCATGACAACAGTCGTCATCGCAGTCGCTACGGCGGCTCATTGCGCCGGGCCCGGGCGGCGGCGGTGATGTTGCTGACGCTGCGCGGCACGCCATTCATCTATCAGGGCGAAGAACTGGGATTGGAAGATACCCAAGTGACCGCCCAGACCCGCGTCGATCCCGGTGGACGCGATGGCAGCCGAGCACCGCTGCCTTGGACCCAGCAAGCGCCTCACGGCTGGTCGGGACAGGCGCCTTGGCTGCCTTTTGCACCCGATGCAGGCGCACTGTCCGTTGAGGCGCAAGAACGTGCCGACGATTCGGTGCTGGCGCTCTACCGCCGCTTGCTGGCCTGCCGACGCAACAGCCTGGCGCTGCGCCTGGGCGGCTGGGAAGAACTGCCGTCGCATCCGCAAGTGCTGGCTTATCGTCGCCGTTGCGAGGGCGACGAGCGCCTGGTCTGCATCAACTTTGCCGACCATGAGCAGACGTTTCCCCTGGCCGACCCCTGGCGCGTGGAAGTCGCCAGCGACGGGGTGGATGAAGGCCAGCCGTTCAGCGGTCGACTGGCCGCCGAGCAGGCATTGGTCCTGTGTCGATAAGGAGTGACCGATGAAAGCCAACTGGCACCGCAATACCTTGATCTATCAAATCGATCCTTCCTTGTTCTACGACAGCAACGGCGACGGCCGTGGCGACTTGAAGGGCATCATCCAGCAACTCGATTACCTGCAAGCGTTGGGCGTCGGTGCGCTCTGGCTGATGCCGTTGTATCGGTCACCGTTCAAGGACGCCGGCTATGACGTCAGCGATTTCATGGCGCTGGACCCGCGCTTTGGCAGCGAAGAGGATTTGCGCCAGCTGATCGTGCAGGCCGGTGAACGTGGCATCCGCGTGATCCTTGAACTGGTCGTGCAGCACACCAGCGACCAGCATCCCTGGTTTCTCCGGGCACGACGGGACAAGGGCAGCGTCTACCGGGATTACTACCTGTGGTCCGACACGCCGGTGGACGACGGCAACCAGCCAATCTTTCCCTCGGTGGAAGACAGCATCTGGCAGTGGGACGAGCAGGCAGGGCAGTACTATCGGCATCTGTTCTATCGCCACGAACCGGACCTGAACCTGGCGAACCCGCGGGTCGTCGAGGAGATCGAGCGGGTCATGGTCCACTGGCTCGAACTCGGTATCGCCGGCTTTCGCCTCGATGCCGCTTCCCATCTGGTGGAACAGGCCGGAGGTGGCGATGAAGAGCAGGGTGTCTGGGTGCTGGATCGGTTGTTCAAATGCATGACCGAGATCAATCCCGAAGGGGTGCTAATGGGCGAAGTGGACGTCGAGCCGGAGCGCTACAGCCATTATTTCGGCACCGGGGAGCGCCTGGGCCTGGTGCTGGATTTCTGGGTCAACAATCACCTGTTCCTGGCCCTGGCCCGCGGCGAAGCCGAACCCCTGCAACGGGCGATCACCCGGCGGCCCGCACCACCGGACGGCGCGAATTACGCGGTGTGGCTGCGCAACCATGACGAGCTCGACCTGGAGCGCCTGAGCGAGCAGGAGCGCGAAGAGGTGATGCAGGCCTTCGCTCCGGAGCCGGACATGCGCTTGTATGGCCGAGGTATTCGCCGACGCCTGGCGCCAATGCTCGACGGTGACGTGCGTCGCCAGGCATTGGCCCAGGCGTTGTTGCTGTCGCTGCCCGGCACGCCGATCGTGCGCTACGGCGAAGAAATTGGCATGGGCGACGACCTGTCCCGCCCGGAGCGTCTGTCGGTGCGCACGCCCATGCAATGGAATGACCAGGCCAACGCCGGATTTTCCTCGGCCCGACGGCCGACCGTCCCGGTGATCGATGAAGGGCGGTTTGCCTACACGCATTTGAACGTTGCAGGCCAACTGAAAGACCCCGAATCGTTGTTGAGCCGGGCACGTCAATTGTTGCGGGCCCGCGCGGACCTGAAGGAAGTTGGCGACGGCAAGGCGCAACTGCTGACGGTCGACCATCCGGCGGTATTCGCCATCGCCCATGCCTGCGAGGCCACCTCGATCATGCTGGCGAACCTCGGCAAGGACGCGGTCACGGTGCGGTTGCGGGAAATGGACCTGGAGGGTTTCGAGGAAGTGTTGTCCGACAGTCCGTACCCGGCCACGAAACAATCGGGCCTGACTTTGCACGGATACGGTTATCGGTGGTTCCGCCGCGTCGGCTCAAAACAATAGCAGCACGACTGCCAGCAAACCGCCGGTGGCGAGCAGCAGCGCCGATACCTGGGTCGAACTCAGGGCCAACGCGGAGTCCCGTGAGCGGCCGCTGAACCGCCCACGGGTACGATGCAAGGGCTCCTGCGGTTCGAACAGGTTATCCGGGCGCTGAGGGTCGTCATCCTCGTTGGTCATCTGTCCTGAATAGGCGTTACGGGCCAGCAAGCGATCGAGCAGTCCCGGCATCAGGCAAGTGCCGACGATGGCCTTGAGCGAGGCCGCACCCAGCCACAATTCCCTGGGCGTACGCTTGACCACGCTGAATATTGCCCGGGCGGCCACGTCCGGGTCATGAATCGGCGGCACCGGTTGCACACGCTTGCCCAACTTGTTGCGCGCCCAATCGAACTGCGGTGTGTTGATCGCAGGCAGTTGCACCATGCAGACCTTGATATCGCTGTGCTCGTGAAGCAGTTCGCAGCGCAAGGAATCAGTGAAGCCTCGCACCGCGAACTTGGCCCCGCAATAGGCCGCCTGCAGCGGAATGGCGCGGTAGGCCAGCGCCGAACCGACCTGGATAATCACCCCACGATTGCGCGGTCCCATCAGGTCCAGCGCCGCGAGGGTGCCGTGGACGGTACCCAAGTAAGTCACCTCGGTCACCCTGCGGACTTCCTCGGCATTCAACTGGCGGATGGGCGAAAACACCGTGACCATCGCGCAGTTGACCCACACGCCGACCGGTCCCAGTTCCCGCTCCATTCGTTGAGCCGCATCGAATAGCGCTTCGGCGTCGGCGACATCGACGCTGATCCCCAGGCACGTCGCACCCAATTGATCCAGTTCTTCCGCCGTGGCCGCCAATGCTTGTTCGCCCCGGGCCAACAAGCCGACCCGGTAGCCCGCGACAGCGAATCGGTGTGCGGTGGCGCGCCCGACGCCGGCGGTGGAACCACAGATCACCACCACAGGTGGGTTTCGCTCATCCATTGTGCTTGCTCCGCAGCTCCTTCCAAGGGTCAGTGAGGTCGTGCGACGCCGCGCAGCAGGTTGGCGCTGACTTTATCGGCGTTGCAACTGGCGACGTTGGCCAGCGAGACCATGCCCACCAGGCGCTTGTCACGGTTCACCACCGGCAGGCGGCGCTTTTCGATCTGGGCCATGTTCTTGGCGACGTGATCGATCTCTTCGTCATCGAAGCAATAGCGCACCTCATCGCTCATGATCCGGCTGACCGGGGTGTCCATGTTCATGCCTTCGGCCATGGCTCGAACCACCAGGTCGCGGTCGGTCACCATCCCGGCCATGCGGTCGTCCTGATTGATCACCAGCGCGCCGATATCGGCCTGGCGCATGATCAGCGCGACTTCGCGCAGTGGGGTATCAGGCGAGATCGTGCGGACTTCCCGACTCATGATTTCATTGATTTTCATCGTTGAATCTCCTTCGTTTCGGGGTGGACAACAAGCCACTGTCAGGCGTCGCGAGTTGCTTGTGCGGCGACCGGACGGGCTCCTCACTTATTGTGAAAATCGGGGTTGGCGATGGTTCAGGATTTTTGCCGGCGGGTTTGAAGGGGTGCACTTTTATGAAGCCGCAGGTGGGTTGCCGCACCATCGCAAGGCAGAGGGTGGTGCTAGTGAAACGGTAGCTGGCGCCGGTCAGCTTGAGGTGGCAGGGCGGGCCTCTTCGCGGGCAAGCCCGCTCCCACAGGGGATTGTGGGATGCCCATGAGGTTGTCGCGGCTGGTCAAGCAAGGTTTGGCACGCTCGCTGCAAGACGTTGTCCAGGTCCACCGTGAACACAATCGAGTGGGCAGCCCCGTCGGTCAACGAAGATCGAGTGCCAGCAGGCCGGGGGATAACGGTAGATCAGGGCGCAGTCGCCGGATCGATACCGCACAGAACAGGCAAAGACGCCTGGAACCGCAAGGTTTCAGGCGTCTTTTTTTTGCTTTCAAAAAACCGTGATGGGCTTTTGTCGGGTGCTTTTATGAATTCCAACGTTGCTTCCCTGAACAAGCTGCAAACGCTGATCGTGATCGGCAATGGCATGGTCGGCCACCACTGCGTCGAGCAACTGATCGAGCGCGGCGCCCTCAACCATTACCGCGTGCATGTCTTCAGCGAAGAGCCGATGCGTGCCTACGACCGCGTGCACCTGTCCGAGTATTTTTCCGGCCGGGACGCCGAATCGCTGGCCTTGGGCGAAGCCTCGTTGTACCAGACCCCTGGCGTCACGCTGCACCTGGGCGTGCCGGTACTGGAAATCGACCGTCAGGCGCACGAAGTGGTCACCGCCGGGGAACGCATCCGCTACGACAAGCTGGTGCTCGCCACCGGTTCTTACCCGTTCGTGCCACCGATCCAGGGCGCCGAAGGCGATTCCTGCCTAGTCTACCGTACGCTCGAAGACCTCGACGCCATCCGTAACGCCGCCAGCAATGCCCGTCGTGGCGTGGTGGTCGGTGGCGGCCTGCTGGGCCTGGAGGCGGCCAACGCCTTGAAAACCCTTGGCCTGGAAGCCCACGTCGTCGAATTCGCCCCACGGCTGATGCCGGTGCAACTGGACGAGCAGGGCGGGCTGGCCCTCAAGGCGCGCATCGAGAAACTCGGCGTCGGCGTGCATTTGTCCAAGGGCACCCAATCCATCAGCGCGGGTGAGCAATACCGTTATCGGATGAATTTCGGCAGCGAGGATTTCCTCGAAACCGACCTGATCGTGTTTTCCGCTGGTATCCGCGCCCAGGACGCCCTGGCCCGCCAATGCGAGCTGCAAATCGGCCCGCGCGGTGGCGTGGTGATCGACGATCATTGCCAGAGCAGCGACCCGGACATCTACGCCATCGGCGAATGCGCGGCGTGGAATGGCAGCATCTTTGGCCTGGTCGCGCCGGGCTACCAGATGGCCCGCAACGTCGCGGCGCGCCTCTGTGGCGATACCGGCGAGGCCTTCACCGGCGCAGACATGTCCACCAAGCTCAAGCTGCTGGGCGTCGATGTCGGTTCCATCGGCGACGCGCACGGCCATACGCCGGGTTCGCGCAGCTTCCAGTTCATCGACGGAACCAGCGCCAGCTACCGGCGCCTGGTGGTCGATGCTGACGGCAAGCGCGTGATTGGCGCCGTACTGGTCGGCGACAACAGCTACTACGACACGCTCTTGCAGTACATGCAGAACGGCATCGCCTTGCCTAAGGATGCCGCCAGCCTGATCCTGCCGTCCTCCGAAGGCGCCCCGACACTCGGCCCGGCGGCGTTGCCTGAAGCCGCGACCATCTGCTCGTGCCACAACGTCACCAAGGGCTCGATCTGCTCGGCCATCGACGGCGGCTGCACCGATCTCGGCCAGCTCAAGTGCGACACCAAGGCCGGCACCGGCTGCGGCGGTTGTGCGGCCCTCGTCAAGCAAGTCTTTGAGCACGAACTGATCGCCCGTGGCGTCAGCGTCGATAAGAGCCTGTGTGAACATTTCGCCTACACCCGCCAGGAGCTGTATGCGCTGGTGCGAGTGGAAGGGATCATCAGTTTCGAAGAGCTGTTGGCCAAACACGGTCGCGGCCACACCGGTTGCGACCTGTGCAAGCCGGCGGTGGGTTCGATCCTGGCGTCGTGCTGGAACCAGCCGATCATGGATCCGCACCTGGTGCCATTGCAGGACACCAACGACACCTTCATGGCGAACATGCAGAAGAACGGTACCTACTCGGTGGTACCACGCATTGCCGGTGGGGAAATCACCGCTGACAAACTGATCGCCATCGGCGTCGTCGCGAAGAAATACGACCTCTACACCAAGATCACCGGCGGCCAGCGCATCGACTTGTTCGGCGCGCAGTTGCACCAGTTGCCGGACATCTGGGCCGAACTGATCGAAGCCGGCTTCGAAACCGGCCACGCCTACGGCAAGTCGACGCGCACGGTGAAGTCCTGCGTGGGCAGCACCTGGTGCCGCTACGGCGTGCAGGACAGCGTGCAAATGGCCCTGACCATCGAGGACCGCTACAAAGGCCTGCGCTCGCCGCACAAGCTCAAGTTCGCCGTGTCCGGTTGCACCCGTGAATGCGCCGAAGCCCAGAGCAAGGACGTCGGCGTCATCGCCACCGAAAAAGGCTGGAATCTCTATGTGGCCGGCAACGGCGGCATGCGTCCGCGCCACGCCGAGCTGTTCGCCACCGACCTGGACGACGCGACGCTGATCCGCTACATCGACCGCTTCCTGATGTTCTACATCCGCACCGCCGACAAGCTGCAACGCACCTCGGTCTGGCGTGAAAGCCTGGAAGGTGGCCTGGACTACCTCAAGGACGTGATCATCCACGACAGCCTGGGCCTGGGTGCCGAGCTCGAAGCGCAGATGCAGCTGGTGGTCGACCGCTACGAATGCGAGTGGGCCAACGCCTTGAAGGACCCGGAAAAACTCAAGCGCTTCCGGACCTTCGTCAACGACAAGCGCGGCGATCCGGACGTTCATTTCGTCCGCGAGCGCGGCCAGCGCCGGCCGGTGCATGCCGGCGAACTTCACCTGATTCCCGTCACCGAGGAGGTGCTCTGATGAGCCAGTCAAACGTCGTTCGTATCGCTCAAGAACCCCAGCAATGGCGCGCCCTGTGCAGCCGCGAGGACCTGGTACCGAACTCCGGCGTGGTCGCCTGGCATGACGGCAACCAAGTGGCGCTGCTGTACCTGCCGGAACATGCGGACAAGCCGTTGTACGCCGTCGACAACCGCGACCCGAAGTCCGGCGCCAACGTCATCGGTCGTGGATTGCTGGGCAACATCAAGGGCGAACTGGTGATTGCCTCGCCGATGTACAAGCAGCATTTCCGCCTGGAAGACGGCCATTGCCTGGAATACCCCGAGCAGCGCCTGCGGGTGTGGCCGGTGCGGCTCAACGGTGATGTGGTGGAGATTGGCGAAGACTGATCCGTTCCATGGTTGCTGTTGTGGTGCTCTAGCAGCGCTCTAGCAGTGCTCTTGTGGCGAGGGAGCTTGCTCCCGCTGGACCGCGCAGCGGTCCCAAAATCTTGCGGTCGCTGCGCAACCGAGCGGGAGCAAGCTCCCTCGCCACGACAGCGGTCACTTTTGTTTGAGATCGGGGATTAACAATGAAAACCGCCGCCCAACTGGTAAGACTCAAGAGCGTGCAGAACCAGCAGGTCCACAGCATCGCACCGGAGCAGACCGTGCTCGAAGCGTTGCAGATCATGGCCGAGAAAAACGTCGGCGCATTGCCGGTCATCGAAGGCGGGCAAGTGGTGGGGGTATTCAGCGAGCGGGATTACGCGCGCAAAATGGTGCTCAAGGGCCGCTCATCCGTGGGCACTACGGTGCGCACCATCATGAGCACACCGGTGATCACCGCCGACAGTCAGCAGAGCATCGACCGCTGCATGGCAGTCATGACCGACAGCCACTTGCGACACCTGCCGGTGCTGGATAACGGCGAGTTGATCGGACTGCTGTCCATTGGCGATCTGGTGAAGGAATCACTCGTCGAGCAAGCGGACCTGATCCGGCAGTTGGAGCATTACATTCGCGGGCATTGAGTCTGCATCGGCTCCAACAGTGCTCTTGTGGCGAGGGAGCTTGCTCCCGCTCGGCTGCGCAGCGGCCGCAGGATCTTGGGCCTGCTGCACCCGAGGTGTCGGACCGGTCCAGCGAGAGCAAGCTTCCTCGCCGCAGCCACCCATCGCCCCCAGAGGGTCGCCAGCTCCTATCCCAACGCCAGCAGTTGCCGGATCAGCTTCGGCGTACTGCCGGTCCAGCGCTTGAACGAGCGGCGAAAGTTCGCCGTATCGTTGAAGCTCAGGTACTGCGCCACTTCCTCGTTGCTGAACCCCTTGACCTGATACAGGTACAGCGCCACGTGCGTGTGCACCCGATCCACCTGTTGCTGGAACCCGGTGTGGTGCTTGTGCAACTTGCGCTTGAGCGTCGCCGGGCTCATGGCGAAGGCCTGTGCGGTCTGTTCCAGGCTTGGCGTTTGCTGTACGTGGGCATGCAGATAGTCGTAGAGGCAGTCGAGGAAGCTCGACGCGAAACCCAATTGGTCGACCTGCTCCCGGGCTTCGATCCGCGCGACTTGGCCTGCGGTCGCCGAGGTGTTGGGCCAGGGTTGGGCCAGGCAATGACGGGGCAGGCGCATCATATCCAGCGGTCGATTGAACTGGCTGTTCTCGCCCAGGTGCACCCAATATTGTTCGACGTAACGCGGTTCGTCGTGGCGAAAATTGCATTGCCAGGGCAGGCGTTCACCGCTGAGCCAGGCACTCATCGCGACCATCGACGTCATGCTGGCTTCAAGCACGAAGCGCCACTGCTCATCGGCGCCGCAGCTGTCCAGCCAGTGGATGTAAGCGTAATGCTCGTCCAGCAACAAACGAGGTGCGGCCAACGGGCTGAGCAGCAGTTGATAGTCGAGCAGTGTGTCCAGCGCCTGATGCAGATTCTGGGCGTGACGCAGGGCATGGCTGGCCGGTCCGTAGTGGCCGGGCAAGAGTCGCTGGCCGAACAGGAAGCTGCTGTCGTTGGCATCCAGCAGCCGTCGGCTGTTATCGATCAGGCCGAGAAACTGTTGCGGGCTGATGCGGCTTCGGCCTGCGAGGATATCGTCGTGGAACAGGCCGGTGCCGCGCAGCAGGCGATGACTGTCGATGTCCCGCGACAGCGCCAGGTCGATCAGCGCCGCCGGTTGATAGTGCCCCGCAATGAAGCGGCTGTCGGATTCGTACCAATGGGTCTTGAGTGTCATCAGC
Organism: Pseudomonas alvandae; assembly: GCF_019141525.1. Taxonomy (GTDB): domain Bacteria; phylum Pseudomonadota; class Gammaproteobacteria; order Pseudomonadales; family Pseudomonadaceae; genus Aquipseudomonas; species Aquipseudomonas alvandae. The sequence continues at coordinate 3,530,017 of NZ_CP077080.1, read as the reverse complement.
CAGCCTCAGGCGCTTTTCGCCAGCGTGTGCCGGGTTTGGGCCAGCGTCAGGTTCAGGCGTTTGAGCAAGGCTTCAGGGGATTCGTCGAACGCCATCACCACCGCCGTGCTGGCCGCCAGTTGCAAGCGTTCGCCGTGCTGCCGGGTCTTGTGGGCGAGGCTGCGAACCGCCTGTTCCAGCTCCTTGGCCTGGCGCAGGCCCTGACTTTCACCCGTGTCGGGCAGCAGCACGACGAAGCGGTCACCGGCGAGGCGGCATACCAGGTCCTGGCGCCGCAGGTTCATCACCAGCAGTTGGCTGACGGCTTGCAACACGGCGTCGCCTTCGCTGTGACCGAAACGCTGGTTGATCGCGGAGAAGTTGTCGAGGTCCAGGGCCAACAGCGACAGGGGCTGCTGCCGGCGCCGGCTGTCCTCCAGGCTGGCGGTCAGTTCATGCTTGAGAAAGTCCGCGCCGCCCAAAGGCGTGAGTTTGTCGAACAGACGGTGCTCGCGAAACAGCCGCTCGCGCTTCTCCATCTGCCCGTTGATCGCCAGTTGCTCGCGGTGCCAATGGTAAATGCCCAGCGTCAGCAGGATCATGCCCACCGGCATCGGTCCGGATTCGAGCCAATGATCCCAGGTGATGGTGTCGGGCAGATGGATGAACTCGTCGAGGCTGTCGATCCACCAGGAAAAGAAAATGCAGCTCAGGCCCAGGACCAGGTAGTTGGTCACCCGCCCGGCGGGGCGGCTTTTCAGGACCAGGCCCAGCCACACCAGCGCCAGCAGCGCCGAGCCACCCTCGCCGAGAATGTCCAGCCAGATCCATTGCTCCACGGGTTTGATCGAACCGTTGGCCAGATGCAGGATCAGCCCGAGGTTCGCCGCCAGCAGTAGCAGGGCGAGTTTGAGACGGTGCGGGCGGAGCGTGGAAAACATGGCCGGAATCCTTTGCCAGAAGCGGAATGCGGCCCAGCACAGCAGATGAATGTGACAGGGCGGTGACGGTGGTTGATGGGGTGGGGGAGGTCGAATCAGCTCATCGGTTATTCGGATTTTTTGCGGCAACACCGCCCCGTGGCGAGGGAGCTTGCTCCCGCTGGGCCTGTAGGAGCTGGCGAAGCCTGCGATCTTTTGATCCAGAACCTTCGCTCTCAACTCAATGGGCTTTGGAAAGATCGCAGCCTCGCTTCGCTCGGCAGCTCCTACAGGGCCCAGCGGGAGCAAGCTCCCTCGCCACGGAGTTTCCGAGCGCGGTTCCAGTAGGTCATTTCAGCTCATTCAGGCTCGCCAGCCCCCCTAAATAAGCTGATTGCAGCCCCTCCAGCCAAGCCCTGTCACAGAACCGTCATTCCCCACCCCTAGCGTGCCCTCCCAGTTGCCGGGCCGTTGCCTGGCGGATATTCGGATTCCTGGGGGAGGACCACCATGCAGCACCGCACCAGCACCGCCGGGCTCGTCGGTTTTACGTTTACCGCCTTGGCCATGGCCGTGGCCAGCGAGCGATTGAGCGCTGCCGAGCCATCGGCCACCGAGCACGTCGAGGTGGTCGGCCAGGCCGCCAGTATCGACCAGGCCCTCAAGGAGCAACGCAGCGCCGACAGCATCAAGAGCGTGGTGCACGCCGACGGCGTGGCGCAGTTGCCGGATGAGAACGTCGCCGAAGCGGTACAGCGCCTGCCGGGCATCAGCGTCGAGCGCGACCAGGGCGAAGGTCGCTTCGTCAGCGTGCGGGGGCTGGGGCCGGACCTCAACAGCGTGACCATCAATGGCACGCTGGTGCCCGCCCCGGAGAGCGAGCGTCGCGCGGTCGCCCTCGACGTGCTGCCCTCGGAGCTGGTGCAGTCGCTGTCGGTGATCAAGACCCTGACGCCGGACATGGACGCCAACTCACTGGGCGGTACGGTGGACGTCAAGAGCCTCTCGGCTTTCGATCATGAAGGCCTGTTCTACACCGGCAGCAGCGAAGCCAGCTATGACAAGAACACCGCCCAGACCAGCCCGAAATTCTCCGGCGCCATCAGCGATCGTTTCAGCCTGGGCGACGGCATCGACAACTTCGGCGTCGCTGCCGCGCTGAGCTGGCAGAAGCGTGACTTCGGTTCGGACAACGTCGAAACCGGCGGTGCCTGGGATTTCGAGCAAGGCTCACGGCTCGAAGAGTTCGAGCAGCGCGACTACGACATCCGCCGCGAGCGCGCCGGCGGCGGGCTGAATTTCGACTACAAGCCTGACGATTTCAGCAGCTATTACCTGCGCACGCTGTACAGCCGCTACAAGGACACCGAAACCCGCAACGCCGCCAGCATTGCCTTCGACAACCCGCAGGCACCAGGCGAAATCGGGCCTGCCGAGGGCGAACGCAAGCTCAAGCAGCGTGAAGAGACCCAGGAAATCCAATCCTATGTCCTCGGCGGCGAGCGCCTGTTCGGTCTCTGGACCTTGAGTGGCCAGGCCGGCTACAGCGAGTCCAGCGAGGACAGCCCCGGCCATATTGCCGGCGCAACGTTCAAGGGCATCGATGGTTTTGACGGCGGTTTCTACGACAGCGACAAGCCGCGGCCGATCATTGGCCCAGGCTTCTACGATCCCAACAACTTCAGCCTCGACAAGGTGGAGTGGGAGCAACAGAAAACCACCGACACCGAGAAGAACATGCGCCTGGATCTGGCCCGCGATTACGACTTGAAAGGCTACGCCTCCCAGATGAAGTTCGGCGGCAAGGTCAGCCGGCGCGACAAGGACAACGATCTCGACGCCTGGGTCTACGAGGATTTCGACAACCTGGGCTTCACCGACGAGCAACTCAATCTTGGCCAGTTCCAAAAGGGCACCGTGGACTACCGCCTCGGCCGGTTCGGTCCGGGTATCAGCGCCGACGCGATCAAGCAACTGCTGGGAGGCCTCGACCGCGATGCTTTCTTCGATGAGCAGGAGTCGCGGGTCAACGACTTCAAGATGAGCGAAGACATCAACGCCGCCTACCTGATGAACACCCTCGATGTCGACGATTGGCGCTTCATCGCCGGCATGCGCTACGAGGGCACCGAGTTCGAGGCCAAGGGCACCGGCGTCACCGATGGGGTCTTCACCGACACCGATACCCGCCGCCGATATCACCATTGGCTGCCAGGCCTGCATGCGCGGTATCAACTGGACAAGAACACCCAGGTGCGCGCGGCCTGGACCAAGTCCGTGGTACGGCCAACCTTCGGCCAATTGGCGCCGGGCTTTGTCATCGACGATGACGAGGCCACCTTCGGCAACCCGGACCTCAAGCCGCTGGAATCGAGCAACCTGGACCTGGGCATCGAACACTTCATGGGCCGCGCCGGCACCGTCTCGGCGTTCGTGTTCTACAAGGACATCCAGAACTTCGTCTACAACACCGACCTGGCCGGCACTGGCGCCTGGACCGATTTCGCCGAAGCCCACAGTTTCGCCAACGGCGACAGCGCCAAGCTCTATGGCCTGGAACTGGCTTACTCGCAAAAATTCGATTGGCTGCCAGCGCCATGGAACGGCCTGCTGCTGGGCGGCAACGCGACGTTCAGTCGATCCGATGCGCAAATCGAAGGGTTCGACCAGGCCAGCGGCACCCAGCGCAAGCGCAGCATCGACCTGCCAAACCAGTCGGACACGGTCGGCAACCTGATGCTGGGTTGGGAAAACGACAAACTCAGCCTGCGCCTCTCTGCCAACTACAAATCGGCCTACCTGTATGAGCTGGCCTCCATCAGCGACCGCGACCATGACCTGTATGTCGATGCCCAGACCTTCGTCGATTTCAGTGCCCGCTATTCGCTGACCAAGAATCTTCAAGTCAGCCTGGAAGCCCAGAACCTCACTGACGAGCCGTATTTCGTCTACACCGGCCACCGTTCCTACAACGGCCAGTACGAGGAATACGGACCGACCTACAAGCTGGGGCTGACGTTTACCCATTTTTGAATAGACCCCCATCCGCTGTGGCGAGGGAGCCGTTCAAGTTTGGCTCCATGACAAGGATTTTTCCGTTGAATACAAAGCTGTCTTTACCCAAGCATTACCTGCTGGCGTTGATCGCCTGCCTGATGACCAGCCACGCACAGGCCGCTCCGAGCCTGAAGCTGCAACCCTGGGCCCAGGACCTGTCGGCGAACGCGGTGGCGTTCCTGCCTGGCGAGGCCGCCACCGGGCGGTTGTTGGCCGGACGCGATGGGTTGTTGCTGCTCGATGACCAAGGGCGTGAACTGAGCCGCTTCAACGGCGCGTTCGATAGCCTGGATACCCGCGTCCTTGGCGCAAACGTGCTGGTGACCAGCCTCGACAGCGACCGCCAGCAAGCGCTGCTGGTCAGCCTTGATCCGCAGAAGCGCCAGTGGGGCACACCGCTTTATCTGCCAGCGCGGGATTTTCCGGTGAACGGCCTGTGCCTGTACCGCGACGAGGCGAGCAATCTGTTCGTGTTCCTGGTGGGTGAAGAAGGCCGGGGCGAGCAGTGGCTGGTGGGCCATGGCGAGCAGCTCAGCGAGCCCGCGCAACGGGTGCGTGGCCTGCCGTTGCCGCCGGATGCCACGACGTGCCAGGTACAGGACGACGCCAACCAATTGTTCGTCAATGAAGAGCGGGTGGGATGGTGGGCTTATCCGGCGTCCTCCGAGGCCGAGTCCGTGCGGGCGCCCGTGGCGATGCGGGCACCGTTCGGTGATATCCGCCAAGTGGCCGGTGCCATGGCCGCGCTGCCCGGGGGCATGCTCGGGTTGGACCCGCAAGCGGCGCAACTGCACCTGTATCAACAGCAGGACCAAGCGTGGGTCGCCCAGGCCAGGGTGCCGCTAACGGGCCTGAAGGAGCCGGAAAGCCTCGCCGTGCGCCTGACGAAAACCGGCGCCCAACTGTTGCTGCGTGACGATGACAATGGCCGCCTCTACCAAGGCGACATCGATTGGCAGCCCACCCCGGTGCCATTGGCACCGAGGTTGCCCAACGTGGCCGCCATCGCCCAGAGCGAGCCGGTCGCCCGCCAAGGTGATTCGGCGGATGACCCGGCGATCTGGGTCCACCCGACCACACCCGCCCTGAGTCGAGTGCTGGGCACCAACAAGAAGCAAGGCCTGTTGGCTTACGACCTGCAAGGCAAGTTGTTGCAAGAGCTGCCGGTGGGTCGCCTCAACAATGTCGATGTGCGCAGCGGCTTCAAGTTGGGCTCGCAGACTGTCGACCTGGCCGTCGCCAGCAACCGTGACCGCAACAGCCTGAGCCTGTTCAGCGTCGATCGCGCCAGCGGTGAGTTGCGTGAAGCTGGCGAAGTCCCGACGCCGCTCAAGGAAATCTACGGGATCTGCCTGTTCCAGCCCGACAGCGGCGAGCTGTATGCCTTCGCCAATGGCAAGGATGGGCAATACCTGCAATACCGCTTGCACGCTGCGGATGGCTCGATCAAGGGCGAGTTGGTGCGCCAGTTCAGCGTCGACAGCCAACCCGAAGGCTGCGTGGCCGACGACCTGCGCCAACGGTTGTTTCTCGGCGAGGAAGACGTCGGCGTCTGGACAATGGATGCCCGTGCCGACCAACCGGCAACCCTGGGCAGCGTGATCAAGGTCGGCGCGCAACTGCACGCTGACGTCGAAGGCATCGCCTTGTACCAAAGCGCCGGCCACGACTACCTGGTGATCTCCAGCCAGGGCAACGACAGCTACGTGGTGCTCGATGCCCAGCCGCCCTATGCCGTGCGTGGAACCTTCAGGGTCGGGTTGAACGCCGCGGCGCGAATCGACGGTGCTTCGGAAACCGACGGCCTGGAGGTGGTTTCGGCCAACCTCGGGGGGGCTTGGAGCCGAGGCCTGCTGGTGGTCCAGGACGGGCGCAAGCGCATGCCTGAGCAAGCCCAGAACTTCAAGTTCGTGCCTTGGGCCGACGTGGCGAAAGCGCTAGGCCTGCCTTGAGCGGCGCCGTCATCAACCGGTCACGAACATTTCATGCAATAGCAGCCCGACAGGAGTTCAACCCATGCAAGCCACACTGGAACACATGACGATCTGGGGCTTGATCAGCGACGCGAGCCTGCTGGTCAAGGCGGTCATGCTCACACTGTTATTGGCTTCGTTGCTGAGCTGGTACCTGATCATCCAGCGCAGCAGCGTGCTGCAGCGCAGCGAGCGCCAATTCAACGGTTTCCTCCAGCGCTTTCGCAGCAGTGCCGATCTGCTGCCGCTGTACCGCGAAACGGCCCAGGCCCGAGCGGAGGACGGCGGCGTGTTGCCGGTTTTCCACGCTGGTTACCAAGCGTTCACCCAGTTGAGCCTGCCTTCGGGCAGCCCTGCCGTGGTGCTCGAAGGCGTCGAACGCTCGCTGCACGTGGCGATCAGCGAACAGGAGATCCAGCTGGAAAAGGGCCTGCAGTTTCTCGCCACCGTCGGCTCGGTCAGCCCTTACATCGGCCTGTTCGGTACCGTCTGGGGAATCATGAATGCCTTCCTGGGATTGTCCCAGGTGCAACAGGCCAGCCTTTCCACCGTGGCGCCGGGCATCGCCGAAGCCTTGATCGCCACGGCCATCGGCCTGTTTGCCGCGATTCCGGCGGTGGTTGCGTATAACCGACTGGCTGCGCGCGGGCAGACGCTGCTGACCCGTTATTACGCCTTCGGCAACGAATTGCAGGCGCGCTTGCACCACAAGTTGCACGGCGCCTCGGTAAACCTGGCGACGGCCGCGTGAAGGGAGAGGGCAGATGTTAGTCAAGCCGCAACGCAAGCACGGGCCCAAGGCCGAAATGAATGTGGTGCCTTACATCGATGTCATGCTGGTGTTGCTGGTGATCTTCATGGTCACCGCGCCGATGCTGACCCAAGGTGTGAAGATCGAGCTGCCCAAGGTTGCCAGCGAAGCCTTGGCCAACGACAGCCGTCAGCGGATCCTGACGTTGTCGGTGAAAGCCGAGGGCGGTTACTACTGGAACCTCGGCGGTGAGCTGGACACCCACCAGCAGACCGACAGCGCGGTGGACCTGGATCAACTGCGCATGAAGGTGGCGCAGGTCGTGGCCGAGCACAGCGATACCCAGGTCTATATCCGGGCCGATGGCCACGCCGATTATGCCCGGGTCGTCGCCGCCATGGCGGCCCTGCAGCAAGGCGGGGTAAGCAACCTGGGACTGGTGACCGAGGCTGAACGATGACGGCGATGATCATGCACGGTTCGTCCACGGGTTGGCCCGCGCTGGAGCGTGACGGTTTTTGGAGAAACGGCTTGGCGGCAGGCGGTGCCGTGGCGTTGCACGCCGCCGTTGTCGTCATGCTGGCGGCGGGTTGGACAGTGGAGAAACCGCTAGTGGAGGCGCCTCGGGTGTTGCGTACGCAACTGGTTATCCTGCCACCGGCGCCGATTCCCGAGGCGCCCGCGCCCGTGGCAGTTGCCGCGCCGCCATCAATCGAAGCGCCTGCGCCACCGGTCGAAGCGCCACGTCCCAAGCCGGTCGAGACAACGCCTGATCCGCAGCTCCAGGCAAAGAAGCTGGAGCAGGCAGCTGTAGCTCGCAAGCGGGTCGAGGAACGCAAGCGCGAGCAACAGGCCGATGAGCAACGGCAGCGCCAGGAAAGCGAACGTCGTCGGCACGAAGCCGAGCAGCAGACTGCCCGGCAACAGGCTGTCGAGCAACAACGCCAGGCCCAACAGGCCGAAGCGCTCGCCCAGCAACGTCGTGCCGAACAGGCGCGCCTGGCCGCCGACAGCCGCAGCTATCTGCCCCTGAGCAAAGAGGCCCCGGACTATCCGCAACGGGCACTGGACAAAGGGTTGGAAGGTGATTGCACCGTGGAATACAGCGTGACGCCGGAAGGGAAGATCGAAAACCCGAGGGTGCTCGATGGCTGTCACCCATTGTTCATCCGACCGTCCCTGGCGGCCGCCCAGACATTCCGCTACCAGCCGCGGATCGTTGATGGCAGGGCGGTCCCGGTGCCGGCGGTCAGGAATACGTTTCACTACCGAATCAAATAGTCTGGTGGGCCTCGGTGGTGGGCCGGTGCTGACGCAGCAATTCGATTTGTTGGGCGGGGACCAAGGTGCGCAACGATTTATAAAGCGCCCGGGTTTCCAGCAGGTTCCACACGCGCAGCATGGTTTCCAGCGCATCGAGGGGCTTGCTGATGAAGTCCCGCGCGCCCAGCGCCAACGCGCGCAAGCGAGTGTCGCGGGTGGCGTCGGCGGTCAGTACCAGGATCGGCAAATAGTCATTGGCCGGGATCCGCCGGTTGAGTTGCTCCAGCACGGCGAAGCCGTCGAATGCGGGCATATGCAAGTCGAGGATAACCAGGTCCGGCTCGAAACTGTTGAACAGATCGAGGGTGCGCAACGGCTCGGTGCTGCTCAGCACATTGTGCAGCCCCTCACGGGCCAGCAACTGCTCCATCAGGTCCAGGTTGGGGCGCTGATCGTCAATGATCAGGATGCGCAAATCGCGATTCATGCGGACTCCGGTAGATAGCGTTCGAGATGGCCGAGGAAGGCCTGGATATGAATGGGTTTGGTCAGGATCGCCGTCGCCCCCGCATCGTGCAAGGCGCGGTGGGTCAGGTCGCTGGCGTCGGCGGTGATCATCAGCACCGGCGTCGACGCGGTGGTCGAGGATTGGCGCAGGCGGCGCAGCACTTCCAGGCCATCCAGGTCAGGCAATGTCACGTCCAGCAAGATCAACTGCGGCGTGTGCTGGCGAGCCAGGTCGAGGCCCATCTGGCCTTGCATGCTCGACAACAACTGGATCCCCGGACGGCGCTGCATCAAGGTTTCGATCAGGGCCAGGCTCGACAGGTTGTCTTCGATGCACAACACCTTGCCATCGAATTCGGTGCGCGGTCGCGCCACTTCCAACGCAACCATGGGTGGCAGTTGAGAGCCGGACACATGGGCGCAGGGCAGTTGCAAGGTGAAGCAGCAGCCTTGTCCCGGATCGCTGCGCACTTGCAGGCTGCCTTGCATCATCTCCAGCAGGCTCTTGCTCAGGGAAAGGCCGAGGCCGGTGCCTTCGACCTGGGGATCGGCGCCGAGGCGTTCGAATGGCTTGAACAGCTGGTCCAACAGCTCGGGGGCGATGCCTTGCCCGGTGTCGCTGATGGCGATGCTGACCTGGGGGGCTTCGATGAGGACCTCGATGCGCACCTCGCCGCCCGGTTGGTTGTACTTGATGGCGTTGGACAATAAGTTCAGCAGCACCTGGACCAGGCGCTGGCGGTCGGCAAGCACGCCGCTGCCGTCGGGCAGCAAGGGGAGCTCGGCCAGGTGGATGCCGGCGTCGGCGGCCATTGGCGACACCAGGGTCAACGCCTCGTGAAGCACCGCCGGCAATCCGATCGGTTCGATGTTCAGCGGCAAGCGGCCCGCTTCGATCCGGGCGATGTCGAGCACTTCGTTGATCAACGCCAGCAAATGCTGGCCGGCCCGCAGGATATGACTGACGTGGGGACGCTGGCCGGCAACGGAATCCATGTCCAGCAGTTGCGCGAAACCCAGGATGGAATTCAACGGCGTGCGCAGTTCATGGCTCATGCGCGACAGGAATTCACTCTTGGCGCGACTGGCGCTCTCGGCTTCTTCACGGGCCGTGCGCAGGGCGATCTCGGCGGCACGCCGGTCGGTAATGTCGCGGGTGATTTTCGAGAAGCCGCGCAGGGCGCCGGTGCTGTCGTATTGCGCGGTGATCACCACGCTGGCCCAGAAGCGACTGCCGTCCTTGCGGCATCGCCAGCCTTCTTCCATGTAATGGCCGTCGCGGGTGGCCTCGAGTAACGCCATGTCCGGGTGCGCCGGGCATTCTTCGGCCAGGTAGAACAGCGAGAAATGCCGGCCGAGCACTTCCTGCTCGGTATAGCCCTTGATCCGTTCGGCGCCGACATTCCACGTGATGACGTGGCCCTGGGCGTCCAGGGCGAAAATTCCATAGTCCTTCACACCGTCGATGATCAGCCGCAGGCGTTCTTCGTTATCGCGCAAGGCGCGCTCGCGCTCGGCGAGCAACTGCCCGGCCTCCACCAGGCGGGTGCCCAATTGGCCGATTTCATCCCGCTCCGGCGGCTGTGGCAACAGTGGTTGGCCGAGCGCCAGGCGTTGGGCGTTGCCTTGCACCTTCTGGACCCGGGCAACGATGCCCTTGGACAGGAACAGCACCGCGACGATGGCGCCAAACAGTCCGCACACCGCCGCCAGCAGGGTGGCGAACAACAGGCGCATGCGCGTGGCCGAGGCGGCGGCGCTGCGTTCGGCGAGCAGGGCGTCTTCGCGTATGCGCATGGCGCTGATCTGTTCGCGCAACACGTCGAGGACCTGTTTGTTTTCGATCAGGATCGCGGTGATGGTTGCGGTGTCATCACCCTTGCCCGTGCGCAGGGCAACCAGCCCCTTGAGTTTCTCGGCGATCAGCGGCGTGATGGTCTTGAGGTGCTCGCGCATCCTGGCGTCGCGGATATTGTGATCCAGGCGTTGCAGCGCGGCCTGGATCTTGGGCGTGGCCTGTTCATAGCCGGGCAGGAAATCTTCGCGGCGGGTCAGCAGATAGCCACGCACGCTGGCGGCCGCTTCGGCCAGCAAGGTGTGCACTGCCTGGATGTCGCCCTGTACCAGCAGCACCCGTCGTACATCTTCTTCGGCGCGGGCGGTCTGGCGCTCGGTGATGTAGATCAGCACCAGGGACAGCAGCAAGACCACCAGCGGTAGGGAGATCACCACCAAGGCCTTGCCGCGCAAGGGCAGGTTGGCCCAACGGCGGGCGGCGAGAAACCTCATGGCCATTGTCCGGAAGGCTGCGCGACCAGCCCAAGGGCGACACCGCGTACCGCGGCCTGGGTCCGGTCGGCGGCGCCAAGCTTGCCGATGACCCGCTCCACGTGGGCTTTCGCAGTGCCGGGGGCGATGCCGAGTTTTTCACCAATCTCACGGTTGCTGAACCCACTGGCGACCAGGCCGAGCACTTGTCGCTCCCGTGTCGTCAGGGCCTGGACCTGTGGCGCACCGCTGGCGCCGCGCTCGGCCATGCGCCGCAAGAGGCGGGCGCTGACCGCGCTGTTCAGGGCCTCCTCGCCCTGGGCGACCCGTTTCAGCGCATCGAGCATCTCGGCACGGCTGGCATCCTTGAGCAAATAGCCGACGGCACCCGCTGCGATGGCGGCCTCGAGGTGGTCGGGGCTGTCGTCCATGGTGAAGACGATCACTTTGATCTGTGGCTGGCGTTGCTTGAGGATGCGCGCCGCACCGAGGCCGTTGAGCACCGGCATGCGGATATCGAGGATGGCGATGTCCGGTTGCAACCGCTCGCACAGGTCGAGTGCCTCCTGGCCGTCGTAGGCCTGGCCGACCACTTCGAACCCCTCGATGCCGGCCAGCATGGAAATGAAACCGGTGCGGGTGACTTCGTGATCATCGGCCAATAGCAGGCGCAGGGGATGCTTCATGAATGAGCTCCTTGGGTGGACAGCGGCACGCTGGCCGACAAACGAGTGCCGCCATCGGGTTCGCTGCGACAGTCCAGATGGCCACCGAGCAGGCTGGCGCGTTCCTGCATCGCCGCCAGGCCCAGGTGGCTGGAGCCACGGCTTTCGATGGGCAGTTCGAGGGCAAAGCCACGGCCGTCGTCCTCGACCCGCAACGTGGCCCGCCTGTCATGCACCGCCAAGCCCAGGCATACCTGCCGGGCTCGGGCATGCTTGAGAATGTTGTTGATGCCTTCCTGGGCGATGCGGAACAGGGCGATCTCGATGTTTGCCGGCAGTCGCACGGCACTGTGCTCGGCCCAGTCCACCATCAGCCCGGCCTCGCGCAGGCGATCGGCTTCCTTGTCGATGGCGCTGTACAGGCCGAAATCGTCCAGCACATGGGGGCGAAGGCCGCCAATCAATTGCCGACTCTCGCCGACGCAGCGCTGGGCCAGGTCGAGGATGGCCTGGAGTTCGTTGTCCAGCGCCGACGGCATTGGCGGGCAGCGCCCGGCGAAGCCTTGCAGACGCTGGTGCAGCCCGGCGAGGTTCTGCGCCAGGCCGTCATGAAGGTCATACGCCACGCGCTTGCGTTCGTCTTCCTGGGCGCTGAACAGTCGATGGACCAGCTCGGACATCGTCCGCTCCCGGGCTTGCAGCGCCTGGAGCAGGCGGCTGTTCTCCAGGTGTGCCGCCAGCAGCGTCGCGAGCAATTGCAGGGATTCGATGTCTTCGTTGTCGGGGGCGCCCAAGGGCACGCTGTTGCCCAGCAGCAGGGCACCAAACACGATGCCGTCGGCCCCTCGCAACGGCACGCGCAAGACCTGCGCCAGGGCTTTGCCGGGGCAGTCCAACCATTGCGGTTCGGGCGCCGAGGGCTGCGCCAGGTTCGCGAGCAGGCCGAGCCCCTCGGCACTACCGTGGCTGGCAACGGTTTGCAGCGTGGATTCCGGCGTCCACTCCAGCAACAGGCCATGGTCCATGGCGACGAATGCGCACGCTCGCTGCACCGCCCGCTGGCGCATCTGCACCAATGGCAGGCGGGTCAACTCATGGCCGGTGCCCAACAACAGGCCCAGGCGTGCCGCGCGACTTTGCGACTGGCGGTATTGGCTACGGATCGCCAGGGCACTGCCGGGGTCGTGGGGTGGGCTTTGCATGAGAAACTCCAGCATGGACGGGAAGTGGCCTGGTTCGGATGGCGTCATTAGACCTTGCGATCGGCACTCAGCCTATCTGCCGAATGGCATAGGCGATCAGCACCGGTTGGCCGATGGCGAGCGCCGGGTGAATCGGCAAAGTGTGGCCATTGAAACCCAAAGGACCACAACGATGAAAATGAAAACCTGTGCCATCGCCGCTTTTTTCCTGCTGGCCGCGCCATTTGTCCAGGCCGTGGAAACAGTGCCGTTCGTATACCGCACCGTCGCCGAGCAACCGCAGAAGCAAACCGACCGGGAGATTGCCGGGTTGTTCGACCGTTGGAACGCGGCACTGCAAACCGGCAGCGCCAGTGCCGTGACAGCGCTCTACGCGCCGGACGCGATATTGCAACCGACTGTGTCCAACAAGGTGCGCAGCACACCTGAGCAGATCCAGGATTACTTTGCGCACTTCCTGACCGGCAAGCCGGTGGGCGTGATCAATTACCGGGAAATCCGTCACCTTGGGCCGGACGCTGCGATGGACAGCGGAGTCTATACCTTCACCCTGACCCAGGCGGACGGTACCAAGCGCGAAGTCCAGGCGCGCTACACCTTCCTCTACGAGCGACTCGACGGGCAATGGAAGATCATCAACCATCACTCGTCGGCCATGCCTGAAGTGCCGAAGACACTCCACGCCAGCCATTGAGATCGGCGGCGCCCTGGTGATCCAGGGCGCCGGTTTCATACATTCCCGTATTAAAGCCTTGGAATAGCCCGCGGATATTAATTAGAATCAGTCTCATTCACGACATTCTAGTCCAGGGCTTCCTCACATGCTTGATGCAGCAAAGCCGGCGGAGCACGCCCTGCATGCGTTATACCGCGATCACGGCGGATGGCTCGAAGGTTGGCTGCGGCGTCGCATGGGAAACGCCTGGGATGCCGCCGACCTGCGCCAGGATACGTTCCTGCGTGTGTTGTCCAGTGCCCAGCCATTGGCCGACCTGCAAGAGCCGCGCGCGTACCTGCTGACGGTGGGGAAGCGGCTGTTGAGCAACTTCTATACCCGCCGCAACCTGGAACAAGCCTATCTCGACGCGTTGGCGAACCTGCCTGAAGCCTGTGCACCGTCGCCGGAACAACGTTGGCTGCTGCTCGAAACCCTGCACGCCCTGGATGAACTGCTCGACGGCCTGCCGCCGCTGGTGCGCAGGGCATTCCTGTGGAGCCAGCTCGAAGGGCTGGGCTACCGGGACATCGCCGAGCGCCTGCAGGTGTCCGAGCGCACCGTCAAGCGCTACATGGCCCAGGCTTATGAGCATTGCCTGCTGGTGGACCTTTGACTCGCCAGGCGCCGACGCCCGAGGCCCGCGAAGTGGCCCGTGCGGCAGCCCGGTGGCTGGCGATGATCGAATCCGGCGAGGAGGGCGTCGACCACGTCGCGCTGCAACGCTGGCGCGACAGCAACGCGGAGCACGAGGCCGCGTGGCAGAAAGCCCAGCAACTGCGCCAGCGATTCGCCGGGGTGCCGCCTTCGTTGGGCATGGCCACCCTTGATCGTCCGGCGCTGGCCCGCCGCGCCGTGCTCAAGCGCGCACTGGGCGTCGCCGCCCTGGTGCCAACGGCCTGGCTGTTGGGCCGCGAATTGCCACTGGACGTCTGGCGCGCCGACCTGCACACCGCCACCGGTGAGCAACGCCGTTGGACCTTGGCCGATGGCAGCAGCTTGCAGTTGAACACCGACAGCGCCGTGGACCTGGACCTCAAGGCCCGTCGCCTGGTGCTGGTGCGCGGAGAGATTTCCCTCAGGGTCAGCGGAACCACGCCTTTGGCGGTGCAAGGGCCGTACGGCGTCATCACGATCGATCGAAGCGAAGCGTGTATCCGCCTGGATGAGCGCAGCTGTCATGCCTCGGTGCTCAGCGGCTCGGTATTGCTACAACCGTTACGCGGCCCAGCGGTGACGCTGGAAGCGGGGCAGCAAATCGACCTGCAAGCCTCTGGCGCGGGGCCAGTCGACAGGTTCGACGTCGCACAGTTGGGTTGGCGTGAGGGTTTGCTCGTGGCGCAAGACCAGCCCCTTGGGGATTTCCTCCGTGAACTGGACCGTTATCGTCCGGGCGTGTTGCGCTGGGACGAAACCCTGGAATCGCTTCGTGTCACCGGCAGCTTCCGGCTGGACAACACCGATCGCATCCTCGCGTTGCTTTCGGCCAGCCTGCCCCTGGAGGTGCAGATGCGCACCCGTTACTGGGTCACCTTGACGCGGCGAAAAAACATCGCCTGAAGCCTGTCCCCTTTTTTTGTCTCGCTTGTCATTCCTGGCAACTGAACAGAAAACGAGAGCGTTCTCCCATGTCCGCAGTCACACCTTTGCACTTGCGCCCGGCCGTTGCTGGCTGGCGTCCGCTGTTGGGCCATCCCTTGTTGAAGCTGGGCTTGCTGCTGAGCCTGAGTACCAGTCCGTTCTTCATCTCGCCCAGCCAGGCAGAAGAAAGCGCCCGGCGCAGCTATCAGGTGCCGGCCGGCAGCCTCGGTTCGGCGCTGACCCGCTTCGCTGGGTTGGCGGGGGTCAACCTGTCGGTGGATCCGGCCCTGGTCAGCGGTCGCGACAGCGCCGGGCTTGCTGGCGATTTTGCCGTGCAGGAGGGCTTTGCGCGGTTGCTGCAAGGTTCTGGCCTGCAATTGCAAGCAGTCGGGGAGCAGGCCTACATCCTGGTCCCGGCGCCCGAAGGCAGCAGCCTGCAACTGGCTCCTACCTCGATTCTCGGCACCAGCGGTTCGGCGAGCGACGAACCCTACGCCGGCGGTCAGGTCGCCCGTCGTGGTTCACAGGGGTTGCTCGGTTCGCGGGACTTCATGGAAACGCCGTTCAGCATGACCACCTACACCGGCGAGACGGTGAAGAACTTGCAGGCCCGGACGTTGGGTGATCTGGTCGCCAGCGACCCTTCGGTGCGCGCCACCAACCCGGCGGGTGGCCGCTATGAACAATTCACCATCCGTGGGTTGAGCCTGTTCAACAGCGACGTCGCCTACAACGGCCTCTACGGCATCTTGCCGACCTACACGATCGACATGGAAATGGCCGATCGCGTCGACATCCTCAAGGGGCCGACCCAGCTCATCAACGGAATCTCGCCGCGTGGCAGCGTCGGCGGTGGGATCAACGTGGTGCCCAAGCGCGCCACCGACCAGCCGATCACCTCTATCACGGGCAGCTACGCCTCCGACAGCCAACCCGGCGCTGCCGTGGACGTTGGTCGTCGTTTCGGCGAGGACAACCAGTTCGGTGTCCGTTTCAACGGGGTGAAACAGTCCGGCGATACCGACTGGGATCATCAAAGCGTCGATCGCGAGATGGCGGTGCTGGGCCTGGATTTCCGTGGTGAGCGCTTGCGCCTTTCGACCGACATCGGCCACACCGAACGTGATACCGATGCGCCCCAGGAGCGCGTCCAGGTGGCGGCCGCGGCGCCGATTCCCCACGCCAGCGACGTGCGTCGCAACTACGCCCAGCACTGGACCAAGGCGCGTACCGAAGACACCTTCGGCGCGGTGAATGCCGAGTTCGACGTCAACGATTCCGTCATGCTCTACGGCGGCGCGGGAGCCCGAAAAAGCAATCATGATTTCCTGCGGCACAACGTGTTGGTCAGCAACGCCGCTGGCGACTTCACCGTGTCGCCTCGCGACTTTACCCGCGATGAGAATGTCCGCACCGCCAACGCTGGCGTGCGCAACTGGTTCCACACCGGGCCGGTGAGCCATGAGCTCAACCTGGCCGCCAGCTATTTCTACATGGATTTCGAAAACGGCGGCGCCCGTTACGCCAATGGCCGAAGCAACCTGTACAACCCGGTGCAGACACCGACGCCAAACGTCCCCACACGTCCCGATCCGAAGGTCTATACCGAGAACCACTTCAGCGGCGTCGCGCTGTCCGACACTCTGGGTTTCTTCGATGACCGCCTGCTGCTGACCCTCGGCGCCCGCTGGCAGCGCGTGGAGGTGGACGACTGGTCCGATGGCATCAAAGGCCGCACGGCCTACGACGAAGAAAAAATCTCGCCATCGGGTGGGATCCTGTTCAAGGCGACCGACAGATTGTCCCTTTATGCCAATTACATGGAAGGCCTGAGCCAGGGCAAGATCGCGCCGACGTCAGCCGATAACCGTGACGAGATCTTCCCGCCGTTCATCAGCCGCCAGGTCGAACTCGGCGCCAAGTACGATGCCGGCGCGCTCGCCGTCACCGCCGCGGTGTTTCGCATCAAACAGCCGGCCTATGCCACGGACGCCACGACCAATGACTTCGGCCCGAACGGCAAGCGTGAGAACACCGGCGTGGAACTGAGCGTGTTCGGCGAACCGCTCAAAGGCGTGCGCCTGCTTGGCGGCGTGATGTATATCGACAGCGAACTGACCGACACCACCAACCCCGCCTTCGACGGCAACCGGGCGCCGGCGACGCCGGAGTACAACGTCAACCTCGGCGCGGAGTGGGATGTGCCGACGGTGCAGGGGTTGACCCTGACCAGCCGAGGGATCTATTCCAGTTCGCAGTACCTGGACCCATCCAATACCAAGGAGATCGATTCCTGGGAGCGTTTCGACGTTGGGGCGCGGTATGCCTTCAAGGTGGATGAGAAGAAGATCACCTTGCGGGCGAATATCGAGAACGTTGCGGACAAGCGATATTGGAGTTCGGCGGGGGCTTCGGATGACAGTGAACCGGGGCTGACCTTGGCGACGCCTCGGACTTATCTGGTTTCGGCTACCGTGGATTTTTAGTTGCACGCACTGGTCTCTTCGCGAGCAAGCCCGCTCCCACAAAGGGCTGTTGTGTACATCTCTGCTTTGGCTACAAAAAATCCAAATGTGGGAGCGAGCTTGCTCGCGATGGCGGTTTTACAGCCGATAGAGATGTTGGATGTGCCGGCCTCTTCGCGAGCAAGCTCGCTCCCACAAAGGCAGGTCCTCACGCCAACCCTTGCATCACCGATTCAATACAAGCCATCAACTCCCCACAATCGAACGGCTTCGGAAACACCGCCACCGGACCGTAGGAACCCGGCCTGGCCAGCGGCGGCACAGCGGGCAAGCCCGTGATGAAGATAAGCGGAATCTCGATGCCGCGGGCACAGAGTTCATCGCACAGTTGGATTCCGGTCATCCCCGGCATTTGAATGTCCGACAGCAAGCACGCCGTATTTTCAAATCCAGCCGAAGACAAGAAATCCACGGCGCTGGGGTAAGTCTTGACGTGATAACCGTGGGAGCGCAGCAAACCATCCAATGCAACTCGAACCGATTCATCGTCATCGATAACTGAAACAATTGCGGTGTCGGACATTTCGAAACCTGGCAGTAATGTCAGGTGGCCATGAAGGCGACCTAGTCACTGCACGATACGCTGTCCAAAAGCCGCGGCTAGTATACGTGGGTATGAACGTTCAACGGTCGCCGACAGGTTCCAGGGCCTGGGCCATGCGCACCAGGTCGGCAAATGAACGCGCGCCCATTTTGCGCATGGCCTGGCCACGGTGGATCTTGACGGTGATCTCGCTCAAGCCGATCTGCCCGGCGATCTGCTTGTTCATTAGCCCCGACGCGGCCAGTTGCATCACCTGGCGTTCCCGGGCGGTGAGGGTGGCGTGGCGTTCATGGAGCGCTTGCTGGTTGCGCTCGGTTTCCCGGCGCAGCCGGTCACGCTGGTGGGCGAGGGACACCGCATCGATCAGGTCCTGTTCGCGAAACGGCTTGGTCAGGAAATCCACCGCGCCGGCCTTCATCGCCCGTACCGTCATGGCGATGTCGCCATAGCCGGTCATGAATACGATCGGCAAATGAATGTCGGCGCTCGCCAACTGTTGCTGGAAATCCAGCCCGCTGGTGCCGCGCAGGCGCACGTCGAGCAACAGGCAACTGGGCGTGTCGAGACGCGGATGGCCCATGAACTCCGCCACCGAGTCGAACAGCTCGACACGCAGGCCAATGGAACGCAGCAGGCTTCGAAGGGCGTCGCGCAGCGAGGCATCGTCATCGACCACGTAGACGATGGGGTCATGCGCGGGGGCGGGGTGAGTGGCGTGGCTTGGGTTCATGGGCGGCTTCCGTGACAAGTCAGGCGTTGGAAATCAATGGCAGCGAAAACCTGAAGGAAGTGCCTCGGCCTGCCTCGCTGGTGGCCCAGATCCTGCCGTCATGGAAGTCGATGATGGAGCGGCAGATGGACAGGCCGATGCCCAAGCCGTTTGCCTTGGTGGTGAAAAAGGGATTGAACAATGACGGCAGCGCCTCGGCGGGAATGCCGATGCCTTGGTCCGCCACCTCCAGCAGCACCTCTTGGCCCTGGGTCCAGGTGCGCACAAAAAGGATCCGCTCCCGCACCTGGACCGTCTCCATGGCGTGGCACGCATTGCTGATCAGGTTGATGATCACCTGCTGCAACTGCACCCGGTCGACGCTGACCTGGCTGGGCGTCGTCGCGAGTTCCAGCTTCACGCTGACTTTGTGCTGGGCCAGCTGGTGGCGCACCAGGTCCAGCGATTCCCTGACGATCGGCTCCAGGCACTCGGGCCGGCGCAGAGGGTCGCATTTGCGGGCCATCGCCCGGGTACGATTGATGACCTCGCTGGCACGGCGGGCGTTGGCGACGATCCGGTCCAGCGAGTCGAGGGCTTCCTTGAGGTCGGGAACCGGGCGTTCCAGCCAGCGGCGACAGGCCTCGCCGCTGCTGGTGATGGCCGTCAGCGGCTGGTTCACTTCATGGGCGATGGAGGCGGCCATTTCGCCCAGGGAGGTCAATCGGGTGGCGTGGGCCAGTTGGGCCTGGGCCTCGATCAGGTACGCCTGGTGATGCCGCAGGCTGTCCGAGGCCTGCTTGCTGCGCAGTGCCAGGAACGCGATGGCCGACAGGGCCGTCAGGCAGCGAAAGAAACCCGTGGTTGAGTCCCAGCGGTGATAGCCGCCGTTGTACAGGAACATCGCCGTCAGCAGGAACATGCACATCAGGGCGACAGTGATCACCAGGTTGATGGAAAAAAGATTC
Source organism: Pseudomonas alvandae (assembly GCF_019141525.1). Taxonomy (GTDB): domain Bacteria; phylum Pseudomonadota; class Gammaproteobacteria; order Pseudomonadales; family Pseudomonadaceae; genus Aquipseudomonas; species Aquipseudomonas alvandae. Next base: position 3,510,390 of record NZ_CP077080.1, on the reverse strand, counting down.
GCCGCCATCAGCAGCAAGGTGATGTAGAGCAGCGTCGGGGCCAGGTCGGAATGGGTTTCGGAGTTGATGATGACAATCCCGCAGGCCACCACCAAGCCGACTGCCCAGCCCAGGGCATTGACCAGCGGGTGGGTGCTGATGCCCCTCGAGGGCGTCGACGCCTTCGGACAAGGGTTGTGCCGCAGGCTTTGGTAGACGTTCTTGAACATCATGGCGGGTGTGGGCACGCTGCAGGCCTTTTTTTTGGCTGATCCAACCCCCGGCGACGGAGGAAACAGGGCATCGGTCCTGATCTTAAAAGTTGCCCTCGGCCTGGGGTAGGACATAAAACCCTGAAATCCTGCCAACCCTGGCAGTCATCCCCACATACCCAGGTATCGATGACTCGACCCAAAGCGTGGGTGGGGCGTCCTCCGGTACAACAGACGCGCGCTGGGCCCTGGCGTAACCTTCAAGCACTCTGCCGCCGTCGGCCCTGCAAGACGTCCCGGGTGCGACTTTCCTTGAATCATTGGCCTTGTGCCTGGAATGGCTACCATGATGAACAGAAATGACCTGCGTCGTGCTGACATCAATCTGCTGGTTGTCTTCGAAACCATGATGCACGAGCGAAACGTCACCCGAGTCAGCGAGAAACTGTTCCTCGGTCAACCGACCATCAGTGCCGCCCTGGCGCGTCTGCGCCTGATGTTCGATGACCCCCTGTTCATCCGCGCGGGCCGGGTCATGGAGCCGACCTCGCGGGCAGAGGAAATCTTTTCCAACCTGTCCCCGGCGCTGGACGGAATCGCCGCCGCGTTGAGTCGCTGCCAGGCGTTCGCCCCCGCCACTAGCGACGCCACGTTCCACATTGGCCTGTCCGATGACGTCGAATACGCCTTGCTCCCAGACCTGTTGCACCGCCTGCGTGTCGAAGCGCCCGGCACGACGCTGGTGGTGCGCCGCGCCGATCAATGGCAGATGTGCCAGTTGCTGGCGTGCGGCGAGATCACCGTCGGGATCAGCCACACCCTGGAATTGCCGGCCAACGCCCGGCGCAAGGCTTTGCGACCGATCCGGCCCATGCTGTTGCGGGCCGATTCGCTTCCCGGCGAATTGTCCTTGGATGAGTTCTGCCGCCGGCCCCACGCGGTGGTTTCGTCCATGGGGCACGTGATCGATGATTCGGACCGGGCGTTGAGCCTGGCGGGTCGGCATCGGCGGGTGGTACTGACGGTGCCACAGTTCAGCGCGTTGCCGAGGTTGCTGGCCGGCAGCGACATGATCGCCATCGTGCCGGACTATGTCGCCCGGGCCATGGCGATGGCGACGGGCTTGCGGGCGGAGGCGGCGCCATTTCAGCTGCCAGAACGTGAGCTGACGATGGTCTGGCGCGGCACTTCCCATAATGATCCGGGGGAGCGTTGGTTGCGCTCCCGGTGCTGCGCGTTTCTTGCCGAGGTGTCCGACTCACGCCTTCAAGCACGACGCGTGGCGTGAAGGGACGGCGCCGTCCGCCTCAACGGGAAAAACGGTTGCGGTACTCGCGGGGTGAAATCGACAGGTGGCGCTGGAACGTATGGCGCATCCGTTCTTCATCACCAAAGCCGCAGGTACGGGCGATCTGGTCGATGTTGCGCTCGGAGTCCTCCAGCATTCTTCGCGCGGCTTCCAGGCGGAACATCTCGACGGCCTTGGCTGGGGTTCTTCCGGTCTGGCGCTTGTAGACCCGGGCAAAGTTGCGCGGGCTCATGCGCGCCTGGCGAGCCAGTCGCTCGATGGTCAGGTCGGCCTCGTCCAGGTGATCGGCGAGCCACCCGTGCAATTCATCGAACCCGGCGCTGTCCTGGGTCTGCGCCAACAACAACTGGCTGAACTGCGCTTGCCCACCAGGTCGCTTGAGAAACACCACCAGTTCCCGCGCCACTTGCAGCGCAACGTCGCGGCCGCAGTCGGCTTCGACCAGCGCCAGGGCCATGTCGATGCCAGCGCTGACGCCCGCCGAGGTCCAGACTTTGTCCTGCTGGATGAAAATGGCGTCGAGGTCGACTTCGATCAACGGGAAGCCGCTCTTGAGCATCTCGCACATGGCCCAGTGCGTGGCGGCGCGGCGACCATCCAGCAAACCGGCCTGGGCCATGAGGAAAGTCCCGCTGCACACCGATGCCGTGCGCCGGGCCTTGGTCGAGGCGGCGCGCAGCCAGTCCACCAGCTCGACACAATCAATCATTGCCTGACGGATGTCCGGGGCGCCCGGCACGATCAGCGTGTCGACGCTGACGTCGTCGAACTCGCGCAGGGAAGAGGTGGCAACGACCAGGCCTTCGGCGGTGGGCATCAGCCCGCCGTCCAGGCTCGCGGTGTGCATTCGATAACCAGGCAGGCCGCGTTCAGCCATGGCTTTGGTGGCCGCCCAGAAAACCGTCTGGGCGCCAGTCAGGTCGAGCAGTCCCATCTGCGGATAAGCGAGGAAGACCAGCGCGCGAGGTTGGGACATCGGCTCGGCGGCGATGCGAATGTCATGGGTCATTTCGTTCATGGTCGCGTCGGCTCGGTTCTGGCGCAATAGAAGGGAGGCGGTGCGCATCGCAGCGCCGGGTGCCTCTGGCTGATTAATCCTCTGCCTGCCTATTGTCAAGTTGGTCGCACTGCATCTGCGAGTGATATGCATATGCCATATAGGTATTTAAATATTGTTTTTTATAGCTTTAGAGTTGGCGCCAGACTTCATTCTCAAGAGGCCCCGGTCATGGTGTTCAAGCGTCCCGTATTACTTGTTTCCTTGGCGGCAAGCTTGCTGACGGGGCCCTTGGCCCACGCGGAAGGCAAGATCAGCATCGCCCAGCAATTCGGCATCGGTTATTTGATCCTCGACGTCGTGCGCGACCAGCAGCTCATCGAGAAACAAGGCAAGGCCCAGGGCATAGAGATCAAGGTGGACTGGAACAGCATTTCCGGTGCGACCGCGATGAACGAGGCCCTGCTCACCGGCGCCCTCGACGTGGTGTCGGCGGGGGTGCCGCCGATGCTGACGATCTGGGATCGGACCCGGGGCAAGCAGAACGTCAAGGCCATCGCCTCGCTGGGCTCGATGCCCAACTACCTGCTGACCAACAACCCGGCGATCAAGACGCTCAAGGACTTCACCGACAAGGACCGGATCGCGGTGCCGGCAGCCGGGGTCGGGTTCCAGTCGCGCACGTTGCAGATCGAGACGGCCAAGGCATTCGGCAACGACCACTACAAGAAATTCGACGACATCTCGGTCAGCCTCCCGCATCCGGACGCCACGGCCGCGCTGATCGGGGGCCAGTCGGAAATCAATTCGCACTTTTCCAGCCCGCCGTTCCAGTACCAGGCGCTGCAGAGCCCCAACGTGCACAAAGTCCTCAGTTCCTATGACGTGCTCGGCGGGCCGGCGACGTTCAACGTGCTCTACACCACGGAAAAATTCCACGACGAAAATCCGAAGACCTACAAGGCGTTCTATGACGCGCTTGTCGAAGCACAAACCCTCATCAAGACTGATAAAGCCGCTGCCGCCCAGACCTACATCCGGGTCGAGCAATCCAAGCTGCCGCTGCCCCTGGTGGAGAGCATCGTCAACGACCCGGAAATCGACTTTACCGTCGTGCCGCAACGCACCTACATCTATGCCGAGAAGCTGCAGGAATTGGGTGTGCTGAAAAACAAGGCCGGCAGCTGGAAGGACTATTTCTTCGAAGAGGCCCACGGCGGCGCCGGCAGTTGATTAGCCGTTTTCGGCACAATCGAGCAAGCGGCCTGCCGGGCGGAATGGAACTTGCCTGATCTTCGATCATGAACCCTGGAAATCTCGAAGGTCGGGTTAATGAACGACGATATGGCGGATGCACTGCCGACGCAGCCGATCAATCGGTTTCGCACCGGTGACATCGACGAACACGCGCGGAACATGGGCGGATGGCAAGTCAGCTACGACCAGTTGACGCCGGGACACTTCGAGGGCGAACTGATCGAGTTTCGCTCGGAGTGGATGCAGTTGGTGCGCGACCGCTCTAACCAGGCCATGACCAAGCGTGGCATGGCGTGGGAGGGTGCGATCACTTTCAGCGTGCCGCTGAGCGCCGACGGCCCGGTGTTCTGTTCCGGACACCCGATTGTCGAGCCCAGCCTGATGGTCGCGTGCGGCCGGAACCTGCCGGACCTGCGTACGCCGCAGCATCTGGACCTGCTCGGTGTCGCGGTCGAAGAGCAGGCGTTGGAGCACCTGCTGGAACGCCAGGGCAGCGCCTTTCGAATTACCGATCTTCCCAAGTGTTACCGTCTCGGCGATTCAACCTTGCCGGCTGAACTGGCCGCCTTGTTCGATGAGCTGGAAGGGGGCGGGCAGGGACGTGCGTCATTGTTGGGGCACGAGTCGATCCGTCGTGGCCTGCGCGACACGGTGATGCTGCATTTCCTCGAACTGGTGGCGCCGGACGAGGCACCGCCGCTCCCCCCGACGGCCCGCAAGCGCATGGTCGACCGGGCTCGGGAATATGCCCTGGCCCATGTCGACGAGCCGCTGTCGATCCTGGACCTGTGCAACCACATCGGTGCCAGCCGCCGCAAATTGCAGTATTGCTTCCAGGAAACCCTCGGCATCAACCCAGTGGCCTATTTGCGTGCCCTGCGCCTCAATGCCGTGCGCCGCGAACTGCGCCTCGGCACCCAAGGCGTGCAAGAAGTGGCGGCGCGCTGGGGCTTCTGGCACCTGAGCCGATTCGCCAGTGACTATCGCACCCTGTTTGGCGAAACCCCTTCGCAAACCCTGCGTCGCACGCATCTGTGCTGAAAACGGATAACGGCTGGCGCACCCGCTCCCTAGGATGACCCCAACACCACACAGATGGGATGGGGCATTCGATGAATCAGAAAAAAAACAACAATCAGCAGCGCCTTGCGTGGTTCGCCTTGGGACTGATCGGCGCCAGCGCCGTGGCCAACGGCACCGAAAACGGCGCGCCGACCACCGCGATCGGGGTCTACGATTTCGGCGCCGGCATGATGCCGCCCGCCACACCCTTCGGGACAGTCGGGCTGCGCACGGCGTTCTATTCAGCCAACGTGCAAAAGGATCGCCACGGCCGCGCGCAGGACAACAACCTCTCCCTCGATGTGCTGTCCATCGCCGCCGCCTACCTGCACATGACCGATTACACCGTGCTTGGCGCCAAGTACGGCTATGGCGCGGTGGTGCCGTTCTTCAAGATCGACGCGTCGATGCGGGTGCAGACCCCGGGCGGTCCGCTGGACCTGGAGGCCGATCCGTTTCGCCTGGCGGACATTCAAGTATTGCCGATGATCCTGCAATGGACGCTGTCGCCGAACCTGTTCGTCAACGCCCAGTTGCAGATCCAGGCGCCGACCGGTGATTACGACGAGGATCGGCTGATCTCGCCGGGTCTCAATCATTGGACGTTTTCACCGATTCTCAACGCGACCTATCTCTCTGACACGGGGTTCGAGGTGTCTTCCAGCTTCGAGGTCGACGTCAACACGCGCAACCACGCGACCGACTACAAGAACGGCGTCGAGTACCGCCACGAATTTGCCGTGGGCCAGCATGTCGGCCCCTGGACGCTGGGTGTGGGCGGCTACTACTACCGCCAGTTCACCGACGACGATGCCCCGGGCCTGGAAGCGGGCAATCGCGCACGGGTGATGGCGGCAGGTCCTGCGGTGGGCTATTTCAAGCCGGGCATGCCACCGGTCTGGCTGCATGTGTACAAGGAGTTCGATGCGCGAAACCGCGCCGAAGGCTACACCACCGCGTTGCGCATTTCCCACAGTTTCTAAGGGGCTCGCCATGAAGCAATCAAGTTCCGTTTCAACGGCTGCGCCGCGCCAGGCGGTTGGCCGGCGTGAAGGGTGGGTGCTGATGCTGGGCAGCAGCCTGACGATCATGGGTTCGGTGATGGTCACGCCCATTCTTCCCCGCTTGGGCGCCGAGTTCGGACCCCTTGAGCCTCGCGCCGATCTGCTGGTGCCGTTGGCGATCACCGGGCCGGCGTTGGCGATTGCCCTTTGCGCGCCGCTTGCCGGCTGGTTGGCCGACCGGATCGGGCGCAAGGCGCTGCTGGTGATCGCCACGTTGCTCTACGCCCTGCTCGGCGCGTTGCCCGCGCTGCTCGACAACCTGCACGGCATTGTCATCGCGCGGTTGCTGTTTGGCTGTGCCGAGGCGGCGGTGATGACCTGTTGCGCCACGTTGATTGCCGACTATTGGCACGGCGAGGAACGCTTGCGCTACGTCAACCGGCAGGTGGTGACGATCGGTCTGGTCGGGGCGCTGTTTTTTGTCGTCGGCGGGGCACTGGGGGAACACTCCTGGCGCTCGCCGTTTCTCCTGTATCTGCTGCCGTTGCTGTTGGTGCCCGCCATGCTGAAAATTCTCTGGGAACCGCCCGTGACGAGGCGGCAGGTCACTGAGCCGCAGGCTGACGATTCAGCGCCGACCAAGGTCGCGGTTCGGCAATTGCTGGTGGGCTACCTGATGATCGTGTGGGGCATGGTCCTGACGTTTGTGATGCCGATCCAGGCGCCGACGCTGCTGGTCGGCCTGGGCGTGACGTCCAGCACAATGATCGGACTGTCGGCGGGCTTGAGCCTGCTGGCAACCCTTGGCGGTTCCTTGAGCTGGCCGTTGTTGCGTCGGCGCTTCGGGATCGCCGGTTGCAATGCGCTGTTGTTGGCACTGATGGGGCTCGGTCTCTGCCTGTTGGTGCGAGCGCAAAGCTACAACGCCGTGCTGCTGGCGGTGTTCATCCAAGGCTTGGGAGCCGGGCTGCTGGTGCCCAACGTGATGGCGCCCGTCATGAATGCCCTGACCGCCCGCACCCGTGGGCGTGGCCTGGGTGGGTTCACCTCGTTCCTCTATATCGGCCAGTTCATCAGTCCGTTGGTGGTGGCGTTCGTCGGTGCCTATGCCGGTGATTTGCGTCAATCGATCCAATGGCTGGCCTTCGCCGGCCTTGCCGCTGCACTGCTGTGGGTGGCTGTCGGCTTGCGCGCACGGGGTAATGGCCAGGCGCGCATCGCCCAATCTCGTCAATCGTCCTGAAGCAAGGAAACTGAAACATGAGCCTGCAAGACATTCACTCATTGATGGACATAGAAGATGCGACCGGGCTGGCCGAGTGGGTCAGGCGCGGTGAGGTCCAGCCTGGCGAACTGCTGGAGACCGCCATCGAACGCCTGGAACGGGTCGAACCACAACTCAATGCAGTGGCGGAGCGGCTGTACGATTCGGCACGGGAGGCGGCGCGTTCGCCTGAGGCCGGGCAAGGGTTGTTCGCTGGCGTGCCAACGTTGATCAAGGATCTGTTTTCGCCGGTCCAGGGCGCGGCGATGACCAATGGTTCCCGTTCGCTGGGGGACTGTCGCGCGGATTTTGAATCGGAATTGGTCACGCGGTTGAGGCGGGCCGGCTGTCAGGTGATGGGCACCAGCACGTCGCCGGAGTTCGGCACCTCCTATTCCACCGAGTCCGTGCGTTTTGGCGCTACGCGCAACCCGTGGAATACCGAGCGCAGCGCCGGCGGTTCCAGCGGTGGCGCGGCCGCGCTGGTGGCGGCCAGGGTGGTGCCGTTCGCCCATGGCAACGATGGCGGCGGTTCGTTGCGGGTGCCAGCGTCGTGTTGTGGCGTGTTCGGGTTCAAGCCCAGCCGTGGACTGCTGCCGTCGGGCCCGATGATTGGCGAGGGTTGGGCCGGTATGGGCACGCCCCACGCCATCACCCTGTCGGTGCGCGACAGCGCCGCGCTGCTGGACGCTACCGCCGGGATCGACTTGGGCGCGCCCTATGCCGCGCCGGTCCAGGCGCTGGCGTATGTGACGGCCGTGCAGCGTGATCCGAAGCCGCTGCGCATCGCCCTGGTCGAGCACGTCAGCCCCTGGGCCACGTCGGCGCCAAGCTTGCAGGCAGTGGGCGAGGCCGCCCGCTTGTGTGAAAGCCTGGGGCACCGCGTCGAGCCGGTGAACCTGCCGGTGGCGTTGCCGGAGTTTCTCGACCAGGTCTTCACCATCATTGGCGCCAGCACGCGGCATTACGTCGATGTGCTGGGCCAGATGCGTGGGGCTGCGGTGCAGGCGGAGGAACTGGAAGTGCGCACCCGGATCATCCTGCGGGACAAGGGCAACGTCAGTGGCGCGCAGTATGCCGGCGCCGTGGAATGGATCCATGCCTTGGGTCGCCGGTTCGCGATGTTCATGCAGGACTACGATGTAATCCTCAGCCCGGTCCTGACTCGGGAGCCAGTGCTAATTGGTGAGTTGGAGGTGCACGACGTTTGCATGAGCCTCGAACAGCTCATCGAGCGCGTCCACAGTTATTCGCCATTCACCGCGCTGTTCAATGCCAGCGGGCAACCGGCGATGTCCGTACCGCTGGCCTGGAGCGCCAACGGCCTGCCGGTGGGGGCGCATTTCGCTGGCCGGTTCGGCGAGGAAAGCACCTTGCTCGCCCTGGCCGCCCAACTGGAAAGGGCCCAGCCTTGGCGGGAGCGGGTACCTGCGGTCAATGCCCGCCGCAGCTAAAGCGCGCAGCTCACCTCCTGTGGGAGCGAGCTTGCTCGCGAAGGCGTCATTAGGTTCAGCATCGTTTTTGACTGACCGTCCGCTTTCGCGAGCAAGCCCGCTCCCACAAATCTGCTGCTGTGAGCCCACTAAAGAAGGTCAGTTCTTGAGCGGAATCAACACCGCTTCATCCTCGCCCATCACCATGAACACCAGCAGCTTGGCCGGTTGGGTGGCGCTGGCGTTCTTCGACACCAGGTGCTCGGAACCGGCGGCTTCGTACCAGAACTCGCCAGCCTTGTAGGTGATCGCGGGTTCGCCCTTGACCTGGGATGTGATAGCGCCTTCGAGCACGTAGGCCATTGCGGTGCCGTCGTGCTTGTGGGCGATGGACGACTGGCCCGGCGCATAATCGACGGTCAGCATCATGGCCTTTTTGCCGGGCAGGTTTTTCAGCAGCTTCTCTTGCAGCACCTGGACCTTCTCCGACGGCCCGGTTTCGTGGGCGTAGAGCGGGGCAATGGGAAGCAGGCTCAGGGCGGCGATCAGGTAGAGGGTTTTCATGGGGGGGACCTTTGTGGCGTGGAGTGAGTTCGCCTTCACCCTAAGCCCCAAGGTACCGGGGACAAACGTCCAATTTTTTGAAAGATGGGTAGACCACCGTGGCGAGGGAGCAAGCTCCCTCGCCACGCAAAAGAAGAGCTCACTCACATCACCGGAAAGCTGTTGAAGTCCACGCTTCGGGCCAGGCGGCTTTCCAGCAAGCTGATGAAGCCCTGCACTTCGGGGCAGTTGAAGTGGGCCTGCATGTCCGCTTCCGATCGCCAGCGGGCGCTGACGTTCCAGCGCTCATTGTCTTCAGGGCAGCGGTCGACCATGTAGGCGTCGCAGCCTGGCAAGGCTCGCAGGGTTTCGACGATTTGCTGCAACTGCCGGCCCAGCTCTTCCGAGCGCCCGGCGGCGGCCTGCACTTGAACGGTGTTGATCACTTGGCGAGACATTGTCCTGGCTCCTGAATCAAGTCGAACGGGATCTGATCACACCCAAGCAGGATAGGCCCGACGGGACAAGGCTAAAACAGCCAATGGGCGGATAAACGCCCAGTCCAATCGGTCAGGCAACCTGCTGCAGGATGTCTCGCAGACGGTCCAGGGCGATATCGATGTCGAGCAGTTCAATGGCGCCAAAACCCAGGATCAGGCCTGGACGCACCGGCGCCTCGTTAAAGAAGCCGTCGAGGCTGTAGAGCCCGACTTCGGCTTTCTTCGCCAATTCGATCACCAAAGGCAGGTCGAACGGTACCTTGCACAGCACAGCCATATGGAAACCCGCCGTGGTGGGCACGGCCTCGAACCAGGGTGACAGGTCATCGCCCATGCGCGCCAGGATTCGCTCGCGCCGGCCGGCATACAGCGCGTGGCAGCGGCGGATGTGCTTGAGCAGGCAGCCCTCGGCAATGAATTTCGCCAGCGCCCATTGGGGCAGGGTGGAGGTGTGCTGGTCGGTAAGGCGCTTGGCCAGGATCACCGCCTCGAGAATCGCCGGTGGCAGGATCGCGTAGCCGAGGCGCAGTTCCGGCAGCAAGGTCTTGGAAAAGGTCCCTACGTACGCCACGATCCCGCGCTCGTCCATGCTCTGCAACGAGTCGGCGGGTCGGCCTTCATAGCGGAACTCACTGTCATAGTCGTCTTCGATAATGATCGCCCCGAGTTCATAGGCTCGCGCCAGCAGGGCCTCGCGCCGGGGCTGGCTCATGGGCATGCCCAAGGGGAACTGATGTGACGGCGTCACGTAGATCAGCCGTGTGCCGTCCGGAATCAAGTCGACGCACACGCCTTGCTCATCCACCGGCACTCCGGCCACCGTCGCGCCATGGGAACCGAACAGCAGGCGTGCCGGCGGATAGCCGGGGTCTTCCATGGCGACCAGGCTGCCGGGGCGGGTCAGTACCCGGGAAATCAGATCAAGGGCCTGTTGCGCCCCGTTGCACACCACCACGTCGTCGTCCTGGCAGTTGACCCCGCGGGAAAACGCGATGTGCCGGGCGATGGCGTTGCGCAGCGCCGGCAAGCCCTCGGGCTGGCTGTAGAAACCCTTGGCATTGGCGATCTGGCGCAGGGCATGGGCGGTGCAGCGACGCCAGTCATCCAGCGGAAACTGGCCCTTGCCGGTCGCGCCGCCGATGAAGTCATAGCGCAGCGCGCTCTCGGGTGGCGGATGGCGCAGCAAGTCCGGCATGTTGCGCCAGGTCTCGACCACATCGGCGCCGGCGAGCTCGCGATGGCTTTGCTTGCGCACGATGCTGGCCGGGCGCGCATTGACATAGGTGCCCTTGCCGATGACGCCGGTGAGGAGGTTTTCGTAGGTCAGTTGCGCGTAGGTGTCGGAAACGGTCTTGCGCGATATGCCCAACTGCTCGGCCAGCAGGCGACTGGGCGGCAGTTGCGTGCCGGCGGCCAGTCGACCGCTTTCGATGGCGCTGCGCAATTGTCGATACAACTGGCCCGTCAGGTCCTTGCGGCCGTTGATGACGACATGAAGTTCCATACCTGCGGGCTCCTGGGATGATCGATTGCGGCAAGGGCCGAGGCCGCAAGATTACCCGCAATGCGCCGGAGCAGAGAAGTTGCGTGGGCGTTTATCGACGGATTGGATCTGTCGCGGGTGGCCTCAAGGTTTTACCGTGGATTTATCAACCACTACGGAGCCCGCCATGAGCCCGCGTCTCGATTACTACAGCGCATCCCCGGGGGCGATGCGGGCGATGATCGGTCTGGAGGCGCTGACCAGTCGCCTGAGCATCGAGCCGGCATTGCTGAACCTGATCAGGATCCGCGCCTCGCAACTCAACGGCTGCGCCTTTTGTACCGACATGCACTCGGTGGACGCGCGCCGCCAGGGCGAGACGGAGCGGCGTCTGTTTGCGGTGGCGGTGTGGCGCGACAGTGGCTTTTTCAGCGAGCGCGAACGGGCCGCGCTCGCCTGGACTGAAGCCGTCACGCTGTTGGCTGAGAGCCAGGTGCCGGATGACGTCTATACGTTGGCCTGTGGCAGTTTTAGTGAAGAGGAACTGGTGGACCTGACTATGGCGATCAGCACTATCAATAGCTGGAATCGGTTGGCGGTGAGTTTTCGACAGAGTCCGGGGGGGTAGGGGAGCTAATGAGGCGGCCTGGCAGCCGACCTCGATGTTGCTGTCGAGTACATATCCATTTCTGCGGTAACGGCCACTAATGGTTCCGCTCTTACAGCGGGTCACTTTTGGAAAGAGCGCCAAAAGTAACCAAAAACGCTCTGCCCCACCACTCGGTGCCTCGCCTAGGCTCGGCATGCCCTCACTCCGGCCTTGCTCCGTGGGCCCGCCGCGATGGGCCATCCATGGCCCTGCGCGGCTATCCCGGCATCCATGCCGGGATGCCCACTCCACAAGGCCTGCGTTCGGCCATCGTGGTTAACGGGGCGCTGAAATCTACGTCCACCGCGAGGCGGCCTTCGGGCCGACCTGGCTACTGGTGAATCGCGTTTTTTCTGTGGGAGCGAGCCTGCTCGCGAATGCGATTTTCCAGTTGATGAAGATGTTGGATGTACCGGCCTCTTCGCGGGCAAGCCCGCTCCCACAATGGAGCGCGGTACCTATCGCAACTTAACGATATCCAACGCTCGATTTGCCAGCATCTCACTGAGTTCGATCATTTGCTGGACACCCAAGGCAAAATGCCGGCGCGAGCCTTCCAGATCAAAGGCAAGATCGCTGAGCATGGCGTTGGCAGAGGCCAGGGTCTCGCTGAGGTTGGCCAGAAGGGTTTCGGTGGCTGCGCTCTCTACAACAGCGAACAGTTGACCTGAGGGTTTTTTCGCTTGGTTTGAGGCTTTGGGTCGAGATAGTGGTCGATGGCACGTTTGGCTGCTTCATCGAGTTTTTGAGGACGAGCAGGCTCGCTCCCACAGGAGAAACGCGGTCACCCCAAACCAGGTCGGCCCGAAGGCCGCCTCGCGGTGGACGTAGATTTCAGCGCCCCGTTAACCACGATGGCTGAACGCAGGCCTTGCGCAGTGGGCACCTCGGCATGGATGCCGAGGTAGCCGCGCAGGGCCATGGATGGCCCATCGCGGCGGCCCACGGAGCAAGGCCTGCGTTCAGGCATGCCGAGCCTAGGCGAGGCACCGAGTGGTGGGGCAAAAGCGCTTTGGTTACTTTCGCGCTCTTCGAAAGTGACCCGCTGTAAGAGCGGAACCATTAGCGGCCGTTGCCGCAGAAAGGGATATGTACTCGGTCAAAAGAGAGGTCGACTACCAGACCGCTTTCGCGAGCAAGCCCGCTCCCACAAAAAAGCAATGAGGGCTAAAGCCACCGCGGCGTGGTAAAGAACGAAGCCATTTCCGAGCGAGCCAACGCCGCGCCGAAGTACGGCCCTTGCACATGATCACACGCCACACTGCGCAATTGACTGAACTGCAGCGCATTCTCGATACCCTCGGCCGTCACCATCAGCCCGACGCTGCGGCTCAACCGAATCATCGCCAGCACACCCTCCTGATCATGCTCCAGGCCCAACTGTGCAAGGATATTGCGATCAAAGCGAATGCCGTCGAACGGCTGGTCAAGGACTTCCCGCAGAGACGCAATATTGGTACCGAACTTGTCGATATTGATCCGCACACCCAAGGCCTTGAGCGCATGCAACGTATTGGCAAGGGTCTTGTGATCGGTCAGCAGCACCCCTTCGGCCACTTCCAGCGTCAGGCGCTGGGCAGGCAGGCCGCTCGTTTCCAGGGCTTTGTGCACCTGGTTGAAGAGGAAACTGCTGCTGAACCAGCGCGGCGATACCGCGACGGACACGTTCAGGGCGTTGGGCCAGGTCGTTGCCTCTTCGCAGGCGTGGATCAACATCCAACTGCCAAGTTCTTCCAGTTGACCGGACGCTTCGGCGACCGGAATGAAATCGATGCCACCCAGCTCACCTCGCTCGGGATGGTGCCAGAAGGCCTGGGCTTCGAAGCCATGCAACTGTTCGGCATTCACGTCGAAACGCGGCAGGTAGCGCAATTCAAGCTGGTCTTGTTGCATTGCATCGCGCAATTGCTGCTCATAGCGTCGGCGGTCGCGGGCCACGTTGCCCATGGCTTCTTCGTAGACGCGCCAGGTATTGCGACCGGCGGCCTTGGCCGCGTACAAGGCGATGTCTGCCTGGCGCAACAGCTCTTCGGCACGCTGTTCAGCGGGGTGCGACCAGGCGACGCCGATACTCATGCCCAGGTACAGCGTATTGCCGTCCAAGTGCATCGGGCGCTGCATGCATTCGATCAGGCGCCCGCACAGTTGGTCGAGATCGCTCGCGCCACCCGGGTTGGGCATGACGATGACAAATTCATCGCCACCGAGGCGGGCCACCAGGTCAGTGCCGCGCACGTTCTGCTGGAGGATATGGGCAACTTCCTTCAGCACCTTGTCGCCCACGGCATGGCCGAGGGAGTCGTTGACCGGCTTGAATCTATCCATGTCCAGGTTCAGGACCGCCAGCGGCGTTCCGTGCGCTTGGTCCAGGTGCTCGCTGAGGCAATCGAACAAGCGGTTGCGGTTGGCCAGGCCGGTGAGGGGGTCGTGCAGGGAGAGGTGCTTGATCTGCGCCAGCGCCCGCAGCTCTTCGGTGATATCGGTGGCGGTGCCGCGAAAGCCCTGCGCGCCGGCCTCGATGGCCCGTACCGACAGCTTGCAGGTGCGTATGCGTTGGTTGCGCGCGGTGTATTCGCACAGGAGCGGCGTAGCGCATGCACTGTTGGCGCCGCCGAGCAGCCAATGGGCAATCGAGATCGAGCCGTTGTGAGGGTGCAACAGCCTGTGCAGCGGTTTGCCCAGCCACTCGGAGGGGCTGAACCCGGTGACCTGTTCGAAGCGCTCGGACAAATAGGTCAATGTTCCGTTCGAGTCGACTTCCCACAGCCAGTCGGACGATACCTCGGCAATGTCCCGGAAACGTTCTTCGCTGCGTTCCAGCGCTTTGCGATGGGCCAGGAGACTGACGTACTGGCGCTCCTGGGCGCGGAGCATGATCAGCGCATGGCGCAACACCGCCAGGGCCATGATCGCGAGGACCAACAACGCCAATCCGAGCAAGGGCAGCAGGACCTTGCGCAAATCCTTGCCGGGGGTAGCAGGGTGCCAGGCCAAGGCTTCGCGTGTCAGGCTGTCGAGCAATACCTGGGCGGTGTCTTTCGGGCCGGGCGTGTGGGCGATATGCGCACCGGGCAGGGCGAAGTCCCGGGACAGGTTCTGCAGCGCACCGGCGTCGAGGACTTTGACAAACAGCATCAGGCTGGACGGGCCGGGAATCTCGCGCACGCTATTGTCGGTGCCGGTGGTAATCGCCGAGACGGCGACGAAGGCCGGCGCGTCCTCGTGATGCAGCAGTTCGACGATCACCTCGTCACGATTTTCCGCGGCCCTGGCCTTCTTGGCGATTGCCCGCAAGTCGCCGGTGAGCCAGGTGTCGGCGGCCACTTCGCTCATTTCGCCATTGATCACCGAGTAAACCGTCTTGCCAGCAGGGGAAATGACGAACACCGCCTGGTAGCCATAAAGCGAGAACACGCTGCTGCCGACGTTTTCCTGGTCATAGGCCCAGTCTTTATCGACTTCCAAGTGCAGGTGGCGGTAGGCGTCGCTCCATTTCGAGTAATCGCTCAGGTCGCGGCCGATGCCGGTACGCATGCCGTCGATGGCCCGCTGGGCAAAGAACAGGCTCTGTTCACGGGCCTGTTCGTCCTGGGTCTGGGTGATGTTGAGCAGCACCGCGATGGCCAGCGCAGACATGATGAACAGCAACAGCATGATGGCCGGAAAGGTGCGGCGGGTGAAACTTCGGGTTGGTCGCTCGCCGGAAGCCACCGTGGAGCCATTGCCAGCATCTTCAATCATAAAAACAAGCCATCAGCTGAACGCGAGATACCCCGCACTCACCTTGTATCGGCTGACTGTCTGATTAGCTTAATAAAAGTAGAAATTTGCTGACCAGTTGCACCATTTTTTTGCCGGCGATCACCCTCATGTGCTGGCTTTGCCGCGCCGGGCCCATTCCAAGGCAAAGTCCCGCTGTTGGAAATAATTGACCCCGGCGGCTGCAACCAACGCCACGCCCGCTGCCAATGCCGCCAGGGCCATGTCCTTTTGCGAATCCCACGGGTCTTGTTGTGCGCCGACGAATGCCTTGGCGGTATCGCCGCCCATGTAGGCGCCGCCGATCCATTCGATCAGCTCATAAATGGCCGAGGACGACAGGATCAGGTTCCAGGCCAGGAAGTAACCGGTGAATCCCCGGGCGGGGATGACCCGCAACAGCGCCTCGCGCACCGGGTAGGCCAGCAGCAGGCCATAGCTGAAGTGCACCAGCCGGTCGAACTGGTTGCGCTGGAAACCCAGGAGTTGGTCCAGCGCCGGGCCGCCGGTCAGGGCCTGCCACCATTCGTTGTAAGGGACTTTGGCGTAGGTGTAGTGGGCACCGACCTCGTGGATGCAGAGGAACACGAACACCAGCGAGGCGGACAGCCGGGAGAAGCTGAACCGGCGATGGACCGCCACCAGAACCACCAGCAGCGCGACGACCAGCAGGTTCTCCGCCAGCCAGTCGCTGCGTTTCATCGGGGCGATGGCCAGCCACGCCCACAGGGCGATGAAGCTTCCCAGCAATATCAGCTCATAACGGCTCGCTCGGGTCTGCATGATCACTCTTTGTCCTTGCGATGGCCCGGCAGCAACGCGCCGAGCACCTGCTTGGCCGTCTCGACGACAATGCCACCCTCGTTCGGATCGCCATGGAGCAGGGTGGAGGCAAATTTCTTCGCCTGTTCCAACTTGATATGCGGCGGCAAGGGTGGCACGTCGGGGTCGGTGCGGAACTCGATCAGCACCGGGCGTTCGGCGGCGAAGGCCTGTTCCCAGGCGCCAGCCACGTCGCTTTCCTGATCGACGAGGATGCCCTTCAAGCCAATGGACTCGGCGAAGAGATGATACGGCACGTCGGGAATGTCCTGGGACGCCTCGAATTTCGGGTCGCCTTCCATGACCCGCTGTTCCCAGGTCACCTGGTTCAGGTCCTGGTTGTTGAATACCGCGCAGATCCAGGTGGTGTTGGTCCAGGTGCGCCAATACTTGGCGACGGTGATCAGCTCGGCCATGTTGTTCATTTGCATCGCGCCATCGCCCACCAGCGCGATGACCGGACGATCCGGGTGGCAGAACTTGGCGGCGATGGCGTAGGGCACGGCGGCGCCCATGGAGGCGAGTCCGCCGGAAAGCGAGCACATCATGCCGCGACGGATCTGGACGTCCCGCGTATACCAGTTGGCGCACGAACCGGAGTCGCTGGTGATGATGGCGCGGTCCGGCAGTCGGGGGGACAGCTCGTAGGTGACGCGTTGCGGATTGATCGGCTTGGCCGACACCAGGGCGCGTTTTTCCAGGGTCTTGTCCCAGTCCGCCCGCCAGCCTTCGATTTTCTTGCGCCAGGCGCGGTCGGTCTTTTCTTCGATCAACGGCAGCAAGGCCCGCAGGGTGTCGGCGCTGTCGCCTTGCAGATTGACCTCCATGGGGTAGCGCAGGCTGAGCATGTCGGGCTGTAGGTCGATCTGCACACCACGCGCCTGGCCCTCGCCGGGCAGGAATTCGGCATAGGGGAAACCTGAGCCGATCATCATCAAGGTGTCGCAACCGGCCATGAGATTGTCGCTGGGCTCGGTGCCCAGCAGGCCGATGGAGCCGGTGACCCATGGCAATTCGTCAGGCACCACCGCTTTGCCGAGCAGGGCCTTGGCGACGCCGGCACCGAGTTTGTCGGCGATGGCAAT
The DNA here is from genome assembly GCF_019141525.1 of Pseudomonas alvandae. Taxonomy (GTDB): domain Bacteria; phylum Pseudomonadota; class Gammaproteobacteria; order Pseudomonadales; family Pseudomonadaceae; genus Aquipseudomonas; species Aquipseudomonas alvandae. The sequence continues at coordinate 3,493,032 of NZ_CP077080.1, read as the reverse complement.
CACTTCGTCCGTTGCGTGCAGGGCGCCGGCACCCACCAGAATGGCGACTTTCTTGCCGGCATTGAGCACGTCGGCGGCCCGGCGCAGGTCTTCCTCGTAGGGCACGACCTTGGGTTTGCGGTAGCCGACCCCGGAATGCAGCGTGCCGTGCTTGTGGGGCGGCGGCGTGTATTCCAGGTCCTGGAGATCGTTGGGCAGGATCAGCGCAGTGACTCGGCGCTCGCCCACCGCCGTGCGTACCGCGCGGTCGAGCAGGTGGCGGACCTGGGCTGGGGCGCTGGCTTGCTCGACGAACGCGCCGGCAACGTCCTTGAACAGGCTCACCAAGTCCAATTCCTGCTGGTAATGCCCACCCAACGCGTTGCGCGCCTGCTGGCCGCTGATTGCGAGGACGGGCATGTGGTCCATGCGTGCGTCATACAGGCCGGTGATCAGGTGCGACGCCCCAGGGCCAGACGTCGCGATACACACTCCCAGCTCGCCGGTGAACTTGGCATGGGCGCAGGCCATGAACGCGGCCATTTCTTCGTGACGGGCCTGGATGAACCGGATCTTGCCCTTGGCCCGATTCAAGGCCCCGAATACACCGTTGATGCCGTCGCCCGGATAGCCGTAGATGCGACGTACGCCCCATTCATAAAGGCGCTCAACCAGAAAATCACCGACGGTCATGCTCATGTCTGTTCCTCGTCCTGATGGGCTGTCTTGATGCGCTGCGACCGCCATGACAGCGATACGCAGCGCGTTGGCTCATACAGGACTGGACCGACGCGAGTCCTTCAAGGTTTCGATTTTTTTGTCCAGAGCAGCCACTTGAGCAGCGCATCCACGCTCAACTGGCCGGCACCCTGCAACAGCAACGGCAGCAATGCGACCAGGTAAATCAACGGCAACTTGAAGTTGCCATAACCCTTGTTGGTGATCGCGTACCCTTGGGCCAGCTCGCTCAGGCTCGACCAGTCCGCCGGCCAATGCACGGCTGCGGTGGCGACCACGGTAACGACCATCAACACCAGCGCCGAGGCGCGCGTGCCCAGGCCGATCAACAGGGCGAAGGCGCAGATCAGTTCCGCCCACATCGACAGTTCCCAGTTCCAACTGGCCGGCACATGGTTGAACGGGAAGGGAAAGGCCGACTGGATCTCGGCGAACCAGTTTTCGCCGTTCCATTTTTCCAGGCCGGATTCGAAGAACTCCCAGGCCAGCAACAGGCGCAGCCCCAGCGGTGCGAGCCACGAGCCGGCGTGATCGAGGTTGAGGTGCAGGCTGTTCAAGGTTTTCGAGACAGTCGTGTACATGATCGTTCTCCTTCGCTCAGGCCACGCGTTGCAGGGATTGGCGTTTGTTGGCCTGGGCCAGCTTGCCCATCAGGCGGATTGCGGTGGCGGCGCAGATCAGGCCGAACGGCAGCACGTACCAGTCACTCATTGGAATACGCTTGAAGTTCGAGTAGGCAAAGATCGCCGCCAATACCCACATGCCGGTCGTGTGCAGGCGCTTCCAGGCCGTGGCGCCGATCAGCCGCGTAGTGCTTTTGAACGAGGTCAGGGCCAGTAGCAGGACAAATACATAACCCACGGTGCCGGGCACGTTGCCCAGGGCAGTGCGCCCGGGCCAGAACTCGGTGTTGAGTTGGCCGTACCAGTAGATGAGCACCGCATGGATCAGATGGGAAAAGGCAAAGGCCAACCCGATGAAGCGCCGCTCGCGCACCAGGGATTTGCTCAGGGGCGAGGGCACCAGCACGGCAAACGCCGAGGCCGTGAAAGCCAGCAGGAACAGGACGAAGGATGAACGGGCAGTGGCGCGGATGGCGCTGCGCACGCCTTCGGTCAGGTCGGGGTTGATGATCAGGATCATTACGGTCATCAGCAGCACCAGGGCGGCAAGCAGGCTGAACAGCGACCAGCCCTGGTAACGGAAAGCAGGCGGCGTTGCGGTGGCGTTAGGCATGGGAAAGCTCCTTGGATGGCCCGGCATCGTGGTGGCCGGGGATAGGAGGAGTCTTTCAAGTGGGTGTAAGCGGGGTGTGTCCGGAAGGGGGGCGGTGTGCAAGTTTGTGTATGCGCTGTGGCGGTTGACACACTGATATACAAACCCGATACCGAACCTTTGCACAAGACCCTGTGGGAGCGAGCTTGCTCGCGATAGCGTCAGGTCAGTCGATTGATGTTGTCTGACCCACTGCTATCGCGAGCAAGCTCGCTCCCACAAGGGATTCAGTTGGCTTCAGGCGGACGTATCGCAACCCAAGCGCAACTCAGCGCACAACCCGCCACCCTCGCGATTGCTCAAGGTCAGCGACCCACCCATGGCGTTCGCCAGTTGCTGGGCGATCGCCAGGCCCAGGCCCGTGCCGCCGGTTTCCCGGTTGCGCGAGCTCTCCACTCGGTAGAACGGCTTGAGCACTTCGGCCAGTTCCGGCTCGCTGATGCCGGGACCTCGGTCCAATACCTGGATCGCCAATTGCCCGTCGGCGGCGGGCCGGACCTGGATCTGCGCCGCGCCGCCGAACTTCAAGGCGTTGTCCACCAGGTTGACCAGCACCCGACGCAACGCATGGGGGCGGGTGTCGATGACGGCGGCGTTCTTGCCGGACAATTGCACATCCTGCCCGGTGTCCTGATAGTCGAACACCAGGCTGTCCAGGAACGCATCCAGGCTGATCCGGCAACTGGCTTCGGTGGCACCGTGGATACTGCGGGCGTAGGCCACGCCTTCACGCACCAGATGCTCCATTTCGCCCAGGTCGCTGTAGAGCTTGTCTTTTTCTATTCCATCGTCCATGAACTCGGCCCGCAGCTTCATGCGGGTGATGGGCGTCTGTAAATCATGGGAAATCGCGGCCAACAGGTGCATGCGCTCCTTCAGATAGGCGGCGATGCGGTCCTGCATGGCATTGAAGGCCTTGGCCGCGTGCACCACTTCGGTCGGGCCTTTTTCGTCCAGGCGTACGCCGTGGGCGTTGGGGTCCAGGGTTTCCACCGCTTGGGCCAGCCGGGTGAGGGGGCTGACGGCGATGCGCACGGCCAGCCAGGTGCAGCCGATCAGCAGCGCCAGTTGCCCGAGCAAGACCATCGGCAGCCAAGGTGAAAGCGGCGCCATGGCAGGACGCACGTCGATGGTCAGCGGGTTGCCGTCCTTCAGGCGCAGGTGCGCCTGGTAGTGCATCTTTGGGCCTGGGATCTGGTTGAAGGTCAGCGCGTAGGATTCGCCCAAGGCTTCCTGGAGCGAACTGACCGATATCGGCGCGTTGTCGGGAAGCATTGGCATGCCAGGCTGGCCTTCGTCGAGCACGTAGCCGTAGTTGCGCCGCGCAAGCTTTGGCAGCCACGCGGGGCGTTCCGCGGCAGGTAGGCGATCAAGGATCGCCACCGATGTCGAGACGTCGGTCTCCAGGTTGCCGAGCATGGTGTTCTTGGCGCTTTCGTAGCGTTCGTAGTACTGGACGCCGAACGACAAGCCCTGGGCCAGGACCAGGCCGATCAGGAAGATCAGCGACAGGCGCGAGGCGAGGGTGCGCGGCCAACGCAGGGGCAAACTCATACCGAGGCCTCGAGGATCTCCACCGGCAGCGAGAACACATAACCTTCGCTGCGCACGGTCTTGATGTACGCCGGCTCGCGAGCATCGTCCAACAGGCGCTGGCGCAGGCGACTCACCAGCAAGTCGATGGAGCGGTCGAACAGGTCGGCGTCGCGGCCCTGGGTCAGGTTCAGCAACTGGTCGCGGTTGAGCACCCGCTGCGGATGGTCGAGGAATACCCGCAACAACCGGTACTCGGCGCCGCTCAAGGCCACCATGGTTCCATCGCTGTCCAGCAGGTGCCGGGCCGTGGTATCCAGCCGCCAGCGGCCAAACGCCAGCAGGCGCCCGCTCTCGGTGACCACCAGGTTGGGCGGCAACATGCGCGTGCGCCGCAGCACGGCGTTGATCCGGGCCAGCAGTTCGCGGGCGGCGAAGGGCTTGACCAGGTAATCGTCGGCGCCCATTTCCAGGCCGATGATGCGGTCGGTCTCGTCGTTGCGAGCGGTCAGCATCAAGACCGGCGTGGCCTTGTGCTTGCCGGCGCGCAATTCGCGGCACAACACCAGGCCATCGTCGCCGGGCATCATGATGTCCAGCACGATCAGGTCCACTGGGGTGGTGTCCAGGAAGGCGCGCATTTGCCGGCCATCCGCCACGACGGTGGTGCGCAGGCCGTTCTTTTTCAGGTAGTTGCCTACCAGTTCCCTGATCTCGCGATCGTCATCCACGATTAACACATGATCGACATGATCCATGGTGTTCTGCCCCTTGGCGTTTTGTTGTGGGTGAGTCTACAGCCAGCAGCCGGCCTGGCCTGGGACGGTTTGTATTGCAGTGTATCTGGCGCGCGGCGGATACACAGCGATGCAAAAAGCCACTCGGTTCGATACAGGCGTGATACCTGGGCGGCATTCAATGGCATCCATCGAGGCAACACGACCTGCCTCTGAACAAACATCCATTGAATCGAGGACACCGCCATGAACACCAAAGCCATCTACGCCGCCTGCCTGTTCGCCGCACTGAACGTCTGCACCCTGTCTGCCCGGGCCGAAAGCACCGTCCAGCCGCACACCTACAGCTATGGCACCCACCTGGATGTACGCAAAGTGCTGTCCCTGAGCGAAGACCCGCAACCGGCCTGTGGCGTAGTGAATGCCCGCATGACCTACCTGGATTCGGCGGGGCATGAACAGGAGCTGGACTACCGCAAGTTTTCAGATAACTGCAGCAACCAGAATTGAGAGCCACATGCCAGCCATGCCTGCAGGCTTTGTGGCGAGGGGATAAATCCCCTCGCCACAAGGTCCCCGCACATATTCATGCTTCAGCCCATTTTGAGGTGTTGCCATGCTTCTGATCGCATTTCTCGGCGGGATCCTGACGATCCTCAGCCCTTGTATTCTTCCCGTGGTGCCGTTCCTGTTCGCCCGGGCCAATCAATCGCGCAGCTCGGTGTTGTTGACGCTGGGAGGCATGGTATTGACCTTCGCCGCCGTGTCCAGCCTGGCTGTGGTCAGCAGCGAATGGGTGCTGCGTGCCAGCGTTGCCGGACGACAAGTCGCCCTGGTGGTGATGGTGCTGTTTGCCTTGTCGCTGATGTTCAGCCGGGTGGGCACTTGGTTGGCGCGGCCGCTGGTCAGCCTGGGCAATCGTCTTGATGCCGGCGCCGGGCGGAGGAGTGGGCCTGTGGCGTCGGTGTTGATCGGCGTCGCCACCGGATTGCTCTGGGCGCCGTGCGCCGGCCCTGTCCTTGGCGTGATCCTGACCGGGGCGATGCTGCAAGGCGCCAGCGCCCAGACCAGCCTTTTGTTGCTCGCCTACGGCCTGGGCAGTGCCTTGTCACTGGGAACCTTGATCCTCGCCGGCCGCGGCTTGGTCGGTCGATTGAAACTCTCGCTGCCGATCACCGCCTGGCTGCGCCGCGCCACCGGGGCGCTGGTGTTGCTGGCCGCCGTGGCAATTGGCACCGGGGCGGATGACCGGTTACTGGCCGCGACGTCGTCGCAACAGTCGGCCAGCCTGGAAAAAAGCCTGCTGGAGAACGTGCCCAAGGCCATCGACTATGTAGTGAGCAAGGCCGGCGCGAGCACTATGCCGACGCTCGAATCCCAAGGCGCCATGCCTGCGCTGGACGGCGCGGTGCAATGGCTCAACTCGCCGCCGCTGAGCAGCGAGTCGTTGCGGGGCAAGGTGGTGCTGGTGGATTTCTGGACCTACGACTGCATCAACTGCCAGCACACGCTGCCGTATGTGAACGAGTGGGCGAAGAAATACGCGAAGGACGGTCTGGTGGTCATCGGCGTCCACACCCCGGAATACGGCTACGAGAAGATCATCGACAACGTGCGCGAGCAGGTGCGCAAGTTGGACATCCAGTACCCGGTGGCCATCGACAACCAATATGCAATCTGGCGCGCCTTCAACAACCAGTACTGGCCGGCCCATTACTTCGTCGATGCCAAGGGGCAGGTGCGCTACAGCCATTTTGGCGAAGGGCGGTATGGCGAGCAGGAGCAGGTGATCCAGCAATTGCTGCAAGAGGCAAAATCCGCCCAATGATCCCGTGGCGAGGGAGCTTGCTGTGGCGAGGGGATTTATCCCCGCTGGGTCGCGAAGCGGCCCTAAACCTGACAACTCGGTGTATCCATGGATCCAGGGGCTGCGGCGCAGCCCAGCGGGGCGGTGCGACGTTTCGCTAAATCCCCTCGCCACAAAAGATGGCGTGAAACGAGGCTGCGATCTTTCTCCAGACACTTGAGTCCCAAGCGAAAGATCAAAAGATCGCAGGCTTCGCCAGCTCCTACCGACTGTATGAAACTCTTAATTTTCATGATGTTAATGCATATATGTGAAAGCGTTTCTAGATAAGCGCGTGAGGTGATGAATGGCATGGAAATGCTGGCCCCTTGCTCCTAATACTGGCGTCAAACTCCTTTCATTTCAGAAAGTTGGACGACAAACCTATGCGTGTTTCTATCTGGATCGCGGCAGCCATGCTCATGGCCGCCGTTTCGCTTGAAGCCCAGGCCAGGGCGCTGACGGCCAACCAGCAGTCAGTGTGTCGCTGGGGTTCGGACATTGCGGCGGGCGCCCAGGCGTCGAAGCTGTCCGGGGTCAGCCTGTACGGGGCACGCAAGAAGCTGCAGGTGCGCAAGTTTCCCCGGCCCTGGATGCGTATGACCGCCCTGGGCATTACCGAACAGACCTACAACAGCACTTCGCGGTTAAAGCCGGTGGCGGTCAAGCAGACCTACTACGAGCAATGCGTGCGCCATGAGCTGGCGCGACGATAAGCCTTCAGCCCGGACTCCGGCCGGGCATTTCGATGCCATGCTGATGCACCCGTCGATACAGCGTTGCCCGGGAAATGCCCAGGGCCCGCGCCGCCGGGGTGGGTTTCCAGCGATGGCGCACCAGGGCGTCCAGCAACGCCTGGCGTTCAGGACTGGCGCCGGGCTCCGGCCCATGATCGACGGCAGTCGCGCTGTGCAATGACTCGGGCAAGTGGCTGAGCTGGATCACGCTGGCCTCGCAGACCGCGCAGGCATAGCGCAGCACATGCCGCAACTGGCGGACATTGCCCGGCCAGTGATAACCCAGCAGGCATTCCAGCGCCGCGCCGCTCAGGTGCACCGCATCGCCGCACAGTGCTGACTCTTCTTCCAGAATGCGATTGATCAACGCCAGCCGGTCCGTGCGTTCGCGCAGCGGAGGCAGTTTGAAACGGGCACCGCCGAGGCGGAAATACAAATCCTCGCGAAATTCGCCGGTCGCGACCAAGGCCTCCAAGTCGCGGTGAGTGGCGCAAACTACCTGGATGTCCACGGCCTTGCGCCGCGATGCCCCCAACGGCGCCACTTCGCCCTCGGCCAGCACCCGCAACAGGCGGGTTTGCAGGGCCAGCGGCATGTCACCGATTTCGTCGAGGAACAGCGTGCCGCCATCGGCCTGCTGCAACAGGCCCTGCATACCCTTGGCCGAGGCGCCGGTAAAGGCACCGGCCACATAACCGAACAACTCGCTCTCGATCAGGCTTTCCGGTATGGCCGCGCAGTTCAAGGCCACGAAAGGCCGGTCGCGGCGCTGGCTTGCCTGGTGCAACTGGCGGGCGAAGACTTCCTTGCCGGAACCGGTCTCGCCCTGGATCAGCACCGGCAGGTTGCGATCCTTGACCCGCACCGCCAGGGTCAGGCTGTCGGCGAGGCGTGGATCGAGCTCGGTCGGCGTCATCGCGGCGCGCTGGCGAGGCGTGGCCCGGCGCCGTGGCGCGCTCAAGCGCCCATGCAAATCGACATCAAGCGGATAGAGGCTTTCATCGCGGGCGCGGTGCAGCAATTGGGCGTCGAAGATCTGGCTGATGTGCTGAGGCAACTGGCCGTAACGCTGCATCAAGAACTGGCGCGCCGCCGGGTTCAGCGCTTGCAGGCAGCCATCGTCGTCCCAGGCCAGCAGGAAATCCGGTTGGCTGTCGACGTACCCGGCGTTGCGATGGGCCCGTAGCACCCAGTAACCCTGGGCGCTGCTCATGAAAAATGCCTGTTCGATTTCCCGGGCGCTCTGCACCACCATTTGCCGGATCAGGTGCTGCGAGCGGCGATCATCCGGCGAACGCACCGCCGAGACGTCCAGCACCCCGAGCAATTCCCCTTGTGGATCGAAGACCGGCGCGGCGGAGCAGGTCAGACCAATGAATGCCGCGCGGAAGTGGTCGCGCTTGTGCACCGTCACCGCCGTCTTGGCCGTGAGCACCGCCGCCACGCCGCAAGTGCCTTCTTCGCCTTCCGACCAGCACGTCCCCAGGTAGAGCCCGGCCTTGCGGCAGTCATTGCGAAGGGTGGTTTCCACCCGGTAGTCGATGGTCTGGCCCTGTGCATCGGTCAGCAGCACGCAATAGTCGGCGTCGCGCACCCGGCCATGCAGGCGCGCCACTTCGTCGCTGGCGATATTGAGGAACAGTTCCGAACGCTCGCGGCACTGCTTGAGCACGTCGTGGGACAGGATCCGCGGGCCCTGCAGCGAGCCGGGGTCCAGGTGATGTTGCTCCATGGACCGGCGCCAGGAGTCGAGGATCAGGTCCGGCACCGGCAATTGCGGCAGTCGGGCGGCGTTCTTCAGCACGCGGCTGACGCAATCCACATGCGCCCGGGAGTGAGCGGAAAGCATAGGGGCCTCCGGTTCAGCTTCTTGTCGTTGTCGGCACATTAAGCGCTGATCGCCGGGCGCAGACAAGCCCGACGGAGCGCAGGCCTGGAGGTGAGACGCGACGTCTCAGCGTCTCGCGGTTTCGTCGTGCAGGCTGGCATGTGGCGTCTCACCGGGCTCGTGGGCAAGGCTTCCAATGGACCGTGGCGAGCGCTCTGACTCGCGGCTTTGCGTCGACTTTCCGGTAATTGGCACCGGCCTTGCTCTAGGCCTTGGACCCATCCCGTTGGGCTTCCAATAATAAAAAGAGGTGCCTATGACTTGCCCGCCAAGCCCGTTGATCGTTCCCGCCACGGTGGCGCCATGAGCCGCCGTCCGCTCACCGTCGGCATCATTGCCAACCCTGCGTCGGGCCGTGACGTGCGGCGCCTGACCGCCAATGCCGGATTGTTTTCCAGCACCGACAAGGTCTCGGTGATCCAGCGCCTGTTGGCCGCGTTCGGCGCCACGGGCATCGAACAGGTGCTGATGCCCACCGACATGATCGGCATGGCCGCCGCCGTGCTGAAGAACAGCCACAGCCGCCAGGCCCGCAGCAGCCACTGGCCGGCCCTGGAGTTTCTCGACCTGACCCTGCGCCAGACCGTCGAAGACACCCGCCGCGCCGCGCGGCTGATGGCCGAGCGCGAGGTGGCGTTGATCGCCGTGCTCGGCGGCGACGGCACCCACAAGGCGGTCGCCGCCGAAGTCGGCGACATTCCTCTCTTGACCCTTTCCACCGGCACCAACAATGCCTTCCCCGAGCTACGCGAGGCCACCAGTGCCGGGCTGGCCGGCGGGTTGTACGCCTGCGGCCGCATCCCGGACGAAATCGGTTTGCGCCGCAACAAGCGCTTGCTGGTCTGCGATGCCGCACGTGGCTTGCGGGAAGTGGCCCTGGTGGACGTTGCCGTGTCGCCGCTGCGCTTCGTCGGTGCCCGGGCGATCAGTCGGGCCCAGGACCTCGCCGAAGTCTTCGTGACCTTCGCCGAACCGCAATCCATCGGTTTGTCGGCCCTGTGCGGGTTGTGGTTCCCGGTGTCACGCCAGGCGCCAGGCGGTGCCTGGATGCGCCTGGACCCGCAATCTCCCGAGGCGCTGCTGGTGCCGCTCGCACCAGGCTTACTGCAAGGCTGCGGCGTGCTCGCCGCCGGTCCTTTGGAACCCGGCGTCGCCCACGGTCTATCGCTGTCCGCCGGCACGTTGGCCCTGGACGGCGAGCGGGAAATCGAATTCAACGCCCATGACCGGCCCACGGTCACCCTCGATGCCGGCGGCCCGCTGAGCATCGACGTCAACGCGGTGCTCACCTACGCCGCGCAACAACGCTTGTTGGCCATTGGCCGCGAGCACCCGCAACACCCCTTGAACCTTCAAGAAGACACGCCTGGAGAATAAAAATGTCGACATCGCTCACCCATGATCAATTGCTGCACGCCTATCAGGTCATGCGCACCATCCGCGCCTTCGAAGAGCGCCTGCACGTGGAATTCGCCACCGGCGAGATCCCTGGTTTCGTCCACTTGTATGCCGGCGAAGAAGCCTCGGCCGCTGGCGTCATGGCGCACCTCGGGGACGACGATTGCATCGCCTCCAACCACCGTGGCCACGGTCATTGCATCGCCAAGGGCGTGGATGTGTACGGGATGATGGCCGAGATCTACGGCAAGAAAACCGGAGTCTGCCAAGGCAAGGGCGGCTCGATGCACATCGCCGATTTCGAGAAAGGCATGCTCGGCGCCAACGGCATCGTCGGCGCCGGTGCGCCACTGGTGGTCGGCGCAGCCCTCGCGGCGCGGCTCAAGGGCACCGACAGCGTCGCCGTGGTGTTTTTCGGCGACGGCGGCTCCAACGAGGGCGCGGTGTTCGAAGCCATGAACATGGCCTCGGTGTGGAACCTGCCGTGCCTGTTCATCGCCGAAAACAATGGTTACGCAGAGGCCACTGCCTCCAATTGGTCGGTGGCCTGCGACCACATCGCCGACCGCGCCGCCGGCTTCGGCATGCCCGGCGTGACTGTCGATGGCTTCGACTTCTTCGCCGTCCATGAAGCCGCCGGGGCTGCCGTCGAACGCGCCCGTGCCGGGGAAGGACCGTCACTGATCGAGGTCAAGCTGACCCGTTACTACGGCCATTTCGAGGGCGACGCCCAGACGTATCGCGCACCCGACGAGGTCAAGCATTTCCGCGAAAACCAGGACTGCCTGATGCAGTTCCGCGACCGTACCACCCGGGCCGGGCTGCTCACGGTCGAGCAGCTGGACCAGATCGACAAGGAAGTGGAAATGCTGATTGAAAACGCTGTGTACAAGGCCAAGTCCGATCCCAAGCCGGCGGCGTCCGACCTGCTGACCGATGTCTACGTCAGCTACCCCTGAACGCCCCTATAAAACAACAAGAGAGAATCCCATCATGGCGAGAAAAATCAGCTATCAGCAGGCAATCAACGAAGCCCTGGCCCAGGAAATGCGTCGCGACTCCAGCGTGTTCATCATGGGCGAAGACGTGGCCGGTGGCGCTGGCGCACCCGGTGAGAACGATGCCTGGGGCGGCGTGCTCGGCGTCACCAAGGGACTTTACGACCAGTTCCCGGGGCGCGTGCTGGACACGCCGTTATCGGAAATCGGTTATGTCGGCGCGGCGGTCGGCGCCGCCACCTGCGGCGTGCGGCCAGTGTGCGAACTGATGTTCGTCGACTTCGCCGGCTGCTGCCTGGACCAGATCCTCAACCAGGCGGCGAAATTCCGCTACATGTTCGGCGGCAAGGCCTCCACGCCCCTGGTCATCCGTACCATGGTCGGCGCCGGCCTGCGCGCCGCGGCCCAGCATTCACAAATGCTCACCTCGTTGTGGACGCATATCCCGGGCTTGAAAGTGGTCTGCCCGTCATCGCCCTACGACGCCAAGGGCCTGTTGATCCAGGCGATACGCGACAACGACCCGGTGATCTTCTGCGAGCACAAATTGCTCTACAGCATGCAGGGCGAGGTGCCGGAAGAGCTCTACACCGTGCCGTTCGGCGAGGCCAATTTCCTGCGCGACGGCAAGGACGTGACGCTGGTGTCCTACGGGCGACTGGTCAATACGGCGATGGATGCGGCGCGCAACCTGGCCGGACGTGGCATCGATTGTGAAGTCATCGACCTGCGCACCACCAGTCCGCTGGACGAGGACAGCATCCTGGAAAGTGTCGAGAAGACCGGACGCCTGGTGGTGATCGACGAGGCCAACCCGCGCTGTTCCATGGCCACCGACATCTCGGCGCTGGTGGCGCAAAAAGCCTTCGGCGCGCTCAAGGCACCGATCGAAATGGTGACCGCGCCGCACACGCCGGTGCCGTTCTCCGATTCCCTGGAAGACCTGTACATCCCTGACGCGGCCAAAATCGAACAAGCCGTGCTCAACGTGATCGAGTGGAGCAAGCGCTGATGAGCCAGATTTTTACCCTGACCATGCCCAAGTGGGGCTTGTCGATGACCGAGGGCCGGGTCGATGCCTGGCTCAAGGAGGAGGGCCAGGCCATCACCAAGGGTGATGAGGTGATGGACGTCGAGACCGACAAGATCTCCAGCAGCGTCGAGGCGCCGTTTTCCGGTGTGTTGCGCCGGCAAGTGGCTCGCCAGGATGAAACCCTGGCGGTTGGCGCCTTGCTCGGCATCGTCGTCGAAGGCGAGGCCAGCGATGCCGAGATCGACGCGGTCATCGAGCAGTTCCAATCCAGCTTCGTGCCCGGCGACGCGGCTGATGAGGACAGTGGCCCGAAACCACAGAAAGTCGAGGTGGACGGCCGGGTGATCCGCTATTTCGAGCGCGGCGAGGGCGGTACGCCGCTGGTGCTGGTGCACGGTTTTGGCGGTGACCTGAACAACTGGCTGTTCAACCACGAAGCGCTGGCCGCCGGGCGCCGGGTGATTGCCCTGGACCTGCCGGGCCATGGCGAATCGTCGAAGGCCCTGCAACGCGGCGACCTGGACGAGCTGAGCGGCGTGGTGCTGGCGTTGCTCGATCACCTGGACGTCAACACGGCTCATGTGGTGGGGCATTCCATGGGCGGGGCGGTGTCGCTGAATGCCGCGCGCTTGATGCCGCAACGGTTCCGCTCCCTGACTTTGATTGGCAGCGCCGGCCTCGGTGCCGAGATCAACGACAGCTACTTGCAAGGTTTCGTCGACGCGGCCAACCGCAATGCGCTCAAGCCGCAGCTGGTGCAACTGTTCTCGAATGCCGAGCTGGTCAATCGGCAGATGCTCGACGACATGCTCAAGTACAAGCGCCTCGAAGGCGTGGACGCGGCCCTGCGCCAACTGGCAGGGAGCCTGTTCAAGGACGGCCGCCAGCAGGCGGACCTGCGCGAAGTCGTGCAGGCCGGTCACGTCCCGACGCTGGTCATCTGGGGTAGCGACGACGCGATCATCCCGGCGGCCCACGCCGAAGGGTTGAGTGCCCAGGTCGAAGTGCTGCCTGGCCAGGGCCACATGGTGCAGATGGAAGCGGCCGAGCAGGTCAATCGATTGATCCTTGAATTCATCGGACAGCACTGACCCAGCGGGCGGCGATTGAACCGTCGCCCTACAAAAATATCTGGAGGCAACGCTATGAACGTTTCAATCAAGCCGACCCGCAGCATGCGCGCCGCCGTCTGGCACGGCCGCAACGACATCCGCGTCGAAGACGTGCCGCTGCCGGTATCGCCGCCCGCCGGTTGGGTGCAGATCCGCGTGCAATGGTGCGGCATCTGCGGCTCCGACCTGCACGAATACGTGGCCGGGCCGGTGTTCATCCCGGTGGAGGCGCCACACCCGCTGACCGGGATCAAGGGCCAGTGCATCCTCGGCCATGAGTTCTGCGGCGAAATCGTCGAGCTGGGCGAGGGCGTCGAAGGCTTCAGCGTCGGCGAGCCGGTGGCCGCCGATGCCTGTCAACATTGCGGCACCTGCTATTACTGCACCCATGGGCTCTACAACATTTGCGAGAACCTGGCCTTTACCGGGCTGATGAACAACGGCGCGTTCGCCGAGTTGGTCAACGTCCCGGCGAATTTGCTCTACAAACTGCCAGCCAATTTTCCCGCCGAGGCTGGCGCGTTGATCGAACCGCTGGCGGTGGGCATGCACGCGGTGAAAAAAGCGGGCAGCCTGTTGGGCCAGAACGTCGTCGTGGTGGGGGCCGGGACCATCGGCCTGTGCACGATCATGTGCGCCAAGGCGGCCGGCGCGGCCCAGGTCATTGCTCTGGAGATGTCCGGCGCACGCAAGGCCAAGGCCCTGGAAGTCGGGGCCAGCCATGTGCTCGATCCGAATGAATGTGACGCCCTGGCTGAGGTTCGGCGCCTGACCGGTGGTCTGGGCGCCGATGTCAGCTTCGAGTGCATCGGCAACAAGCACACCGCCAAGTTCGCCATCGACCTGATCCGCAAGGCCGGCAAATGCGTGTTGGTGGGCATCTTCGAAGAGCCCAGCGAATTCAACTTCTTCGAGCTGGTTTCCACCGAGAAGCAAGTGCTTGGCGCGCTGGCCTACAACGGTGAGTTCGCCGACGTGATTGCCTTCATCGCTGACGGACGCCTGGACATCTCGCTGCTGGTGACCGGGCGTATCCAGTTGGAGGAGATCGTCGGGCAGGGCTTCGAGGAGCTGGTGAACAACAAGGAACACAACGTGAAGATCATCGTGTCACCCGCACGGATCTGAGAGCGCCTGAGGTGGGCGATTTGGCGATGGTCGGCAGCGACCATCGCATTTTTTTCGATTTTTCAGTCGGCTCGATAGTCCCGCCAGACGCGGGTTTCATCCAGCTGCAGCAGCGCTTCCTCTTGTCGACGAAACGCTCGATCGCAATCGAGAAAAAACTCGTCGAGCTGCGGCGGGTCGATGTGGGTGGCGCTGAGCATGGTGTGGACCTGGCCGCGGTGATGGATCTGGTGCTCGAACAGGTGCAGCAGCAAACGGTCGATCCGTTCGCGAACCCGGCCGTCGGCGCGCAGCAGATCAACGGCACGGGCGAGGTCCTCGTGCCTCAGGTTTTCGCAGAATGTCGCCAACTGCCGGTCGGTGCGGTCCTGGCTTTCCCTGAGTTGGGCGAATGCGAGCGTCGCGGAAAAATCCTGTTCCTGACCCGCCACGTCACCTTCCAGGGCGGTGAGGTAATAACGGTCGACTTCGAGGATATGGCACAACGTGGCCTGGATGGAGGGAAAGAAACTGGTGCGGTAGGCCTCGTATTCCACCGTATTCAACTGCGCGCAGGCGTCCAGCAGCCTGTGGTTGGCCCATTGGTTGTTCAGGGCCTGGGCCAGGAAATAATTCATGGGACGCCTCCCGTGCGCGTCGTTTCGCCGGGGGAAGCGTAGCAAAGACTGGCGATGGCGCCGTGTTGCTGGTCGGTTGGTCCCGCGTTTGCACCACAACCCCATGTGGGAGCGAGCTTGCTCGCGATAGCGTCGGGACATCCAATAGGGATGCAAGCTGGACAACCGCTATCGCGAGCAAGCTCGCTTCCACAGGATTTCTTACATGCCCGAACCTCTGCGCCCGAGCTTAAAGCCCCACATCCGGCAGCATCGGCCGGTTGGCCAGCGCCTTGGCCATGATCTGCTCCACATACACCCGGTCTTCTTCCGGCAGGGCCAGGCGCGGTGGGCGGGTGAGGGCGCTGCCGCGGCCGGCGATGGCTTCGCACAGCTTGATGCACTGCACCAGGTCGGCGCGGGCGTCGAGGTGCAGGATCGGCATCAGCCATTCGTAGATCGGCATGGCTTCGGCGAAACGTCCGGCGTGGGCCAGGCGGAAGATGGTTTCACCTTCCTTGGGGAACACGTTGGACATGCCAGACACCCAACCTTCGGCGCCCACGGCCAGGCTTTCGAGCACCACATCGTCAAGACCGGCGAACAGCACGAAGCGATCGCCGACTTCATTGCGCACGTCGATAAATCGGCGGGTGTCGCCGGACGAATCCTTGAAACACACCACGTTATCGCAGTCGGCCAGCGAGATGAGAATGTCCGGGGTGACGTCGTTCTTGTAGATCGGCGGGTTGTTGTAGACCATCAGCGGCACGTCGGCATGCCGGGCGACGTAGCGGAAATGCTCGGCGGTCTCGAACGGCTTGGAGCCGTAGACCAGCGCCGGCATCAGCATCACGCCGTCGACACCGACCTTGCGCACGGCGTTGGCAACCTTGGCGGCTTGCACACTGGTGAACTCGGCCACGCCGCAGATCACCGGCACCCGGCCCCGGGAGGCGTCCACCGCGACTTCGGTCACGGCGATTTTTTCCTCGGCGCTCAGGGAGGTGTTTTCCCCCACCGAGCCGCAGACCACCAGGCCCGACACGCCATCGCGAATGACGTTGGAAATGACTTGGTGGGTTTTTTCCAGGTTGATGGAAAAGTCATCGTTGAATTGGGTAGTGACGGCGGGGAATACCCCGCTCCAGTTGATGCGTTTGCTCATGGGTGTCTCCTTTTGGTTTGTGGCGAGGGGATTTATCCCCGTTGGGGCGCGAAGCGGCCCCGGTATAGGCAATTAGGTGTGTCAGTCAGGGCCAGGGGGCTGCTGCGCAGCCCAGCGGGGATAAATCCCCTCGCCACGGAGGGTTGTGGGTAAAAGTCATGCGCCGGGCCAGGTATCCGAGAGCCGATAGCCCTGGGGCCATGGATCGGCCGGGTCGAGCAGCAATTGGTGCGTGCCGGTGATCCACGCTCGCCCGGCGATGCACGGGTAGATCGCCGGGCGGCCGGCCACGTCGGTCAGTGAGTCGATCCGACAGTGGAATTCGGAGCCGATGATCGAGCGGCCGACAAAACGCTCGCCCACCTGCATCAGGCCCTTGGCGTGCAGTACCGCCATGCGTGCCGAGCAACCGGTGCCAGTGGGGGAACGGTCGATCTTGCCGGGCTGGATGACGACAGCGTTGGCCCCGGTGGCGATGCCGTTCTCCCGGACAATGGGCGCGGCGACCTGGCAGAACGAGATGTGCGACCAGTCGGGATTCAGCGGATGAACGAAGCCCAGTTGTTCGTTGGCGGCCCGGGTGATTTTCAGTCCCAAGGCCACCAGGTCGGCGGCTTCGTCAGGGCGAATGGCAAAGCCCAGGCGCTGGGCGTCGACGATGACAAAACTGTCGCCACCATAGGCGGTGTCCACTTGCAGCGAGCCCAGGCCCTCGACTTCGATCCAGGCATCGAGGCGGTCGGCAAACGACGGGACGTTCTTGATCTCGACCCGTTGCACCTTGCCGTCGCGGCAGTCGGCCACGGCTTCGATCAAGCCGCCCGGGGCCTCCAGGACCAATCGCGTCTGCGGTTCGGTCATCGGCAGGATGCCGCTGTCCAGCAGCACGGTGGCGACGCACAGCGAGTTGGAGCCGGACATCGGTGGGGTGTCGGCGGGCTCCATGATGATCCAGGCCATCTGTGCCCGCGGGTCCTTGGCCGGCACCAGCAGGTTGACGTGGCGGAACACCCCGCCCCGGGGTTCGTTGAGGACGAAGTTGCGCAGGGTCTGGTCCTGGGCGATCCAGCGGGACTGGTCCCAGACCGTATCACCGGGTGGCGGGGCGACGCCGCCGACGATGACATCGCCGACTTCGCCTTCGGCGTGGCAGCTGACTATGTGGATGATTCTGGATGAGCGCATGGGTCAAATCCTTGTGTTGTCTGGTTGGGCCTCATCGTCGGATCGCCGCCCGGAGCAAGCTCGCTCCCACAAAGGGTTTTGTGGTGCACACGAAACAGTGGGAGCGAGCTTGCTCGCGATGAGGCCATCGGCTATTTCACCGATTTAAGGAACACCGCCGTCTCCGGCTGCACCGGATTGCCAATCACTTGGTCCGGCGGCCCGATCTCATGGACCCGCCCATTGCAGAAGAACGCCACCCGGTCGGACACGTCCCGGGCGAAGCGGATCTCGTGGGTCACCAGGACCATGGTCATGCCGTCTTCGGCGAGCATGCGCATGGTGTCGAGCACTTCGCCGACCAGTTGCGGATCGAGGGCCGAGGTGGCTTCGTCGAACAGCATGTAGTCCGGCGACATCGCCAGCGCCCGGGCGATGGCCATGCGCTGCTGCTGTCCGCCGGAGAGCTTGCCGGGGAAGGCCTTGAGCTTGTCCCCGAGGCCCACGTGCTCAAGCTGCCTGACCGCCAGCGCCTCGGCGTCCTGCTTGCTCTTGCCCAGCACCTTGCGCGGCGCCAGCATGACGTTTTCCAGCACGGTCAGGTGGGGGAAGGCGTTCCATT
Organism: Pseudomonas alvandae; assembly: GCF_019141525.1. Taxonomy (GTDB): domain Bacteria; phylum Pseudomonadota; class Gammaproteobacteria; order Pseudomonadales; family Pseudomonadaceae; genus Aquipseudomonas; species Aquipseudomonas alvandae. The sequence goes on along the minus strand of NZ_CP077080.1, from coordinate 3,475,080 downwards.
GCTGGAAGACGATGCCGATTTTCTGCCGCAGCCGGTTGAGGTCGGTGGCGCTGTCGTGGACCTCCACGCCGTCTACGCGGATGCTGCCTTTCTGGATCGGCTCCAGGCCGTTGATGCACATCAGCAGGGTCGATTTACCGGAACCGGAGCCACCGATGATCGACACGACCTCGCCCTTGTCCACCGTCAGGCTGACGCCCTTGACCACTTCGAGGTTGCCGAAGGATTTATGCACGTTTTCGATCTCAATCATTTTCCTGCCACCTTCTTTCCAGGCTAGCGCCGAGGCGGGCGACCACCAGGCTCATGACGTAGTAGATGAGGCCCGCGATGCACAGCACCAGCAGGGGTTCCTGAATACGCGTGACGATGGTTTGCGAAGCCCGCAGCAGCTCGACGATGCCGATCCACATCACCAGCGCGGTGTCTTTCATCACCCCGAGGACCAGGTTCAGCCAACCGGGAAAGGCAACGCGGGTGGCAATCGGCAGGACGATGAAACGCAGGTCCTGCAAATAGCTCAGTCCCAATGACCGGCTGGCCCGCCGGGTGCTCAGCGGCACCGCCAGCACGCCACCCCGGACGATCTCGGTGAAATACGCGGCGGCGTAGACGCCGAGCACGATGCAACCGACGGCAAAGGCACTGAGGTCCAGGCCGACGATGCTCTTCAGGGAGTTGAACAGCACGAACTGGATCAGCAGCGGCACGCTGCGAAACGCATCCAACACCCACGCGAGCGGCAGGCTCGCCCGGGGCAACAGCGCCCGCAACAGGCCGAACAGCAAGCCGGCGAGGGTGCCGAGCAGGATCGACCAGGCGGTCAACTGCACCGTGACCCAGGCACCTTCGAGCAGATACAACAGGTCGTTGACGGTAAGGCTTGTAGAAAACATGACCAGCCCTCCTCAATAACGAAACAAGCGCCAGGACAACAGTCGGGCCAGCCCGACGATCAGCTTGGCGATCAGGTAATAGAGCACCGCCGCGAGGGCGAAATATTCGAAGGTGCGGAATGTCTTGACGTTGTATTCCTGCGTCACCCCGGTGAGGTCGTTGTTCAGGCCGACCACCACGCCGAGGGACGTCATCAGCACCGCCCAGACCATCTGGTTGGTCAGCGGGTAGAAAACGATGCGCAGCAGTTGCGGGACGATGATCATCCGGTAGGCCTGGAACGCGCTCATGCCCAAGGAGCGAGCGGCGCGCATCTGCGTGCCCGGCACGGCCTTGAGGCCGCCGCGAAAGTTCTCCGCCAGGTAGCCGGCGTTGTTGAAGGTAATGCCGGCCAGCAGGGCGAACCATGAACTGACGTGCAGCCCGAGGGAGCCGAGGCCGAAGTAGAGGATGTAGATCTGGAACAACGATGGCGTGTTACGGGCGATCGATACCCAGCCGTTGCCGACACCGCGTAGCAGCGGATGACGAGCCTGGCGCATCACCGTCAGGACCAGGGCGATCAGCACGCCGAAGATCATCGACAACGCGGCGGTCTCGAAAGTGACCCAGGCGCCGGCGAGCATATCGGGCAGGGCGCGTAGCGCCGGGCGCCATTGGAACGTGTAGTCAAACATGGCTCGGGTTCCCCTTGGCCGCGGAGGGTTGCAGCCATTGCGGTGGCTCGCCGCTGGCCGTGGCGGTGCAGGCGGCCTCGACGCATTCGGCCAAACTGGCAAAATGCACGCCACGTCCCACCAGGCCTGGTGCGTAGTGCGCGTATTTGCCGGAGTTGGTCATCAAGGTGGTAGCGGCCGGCGGGATCACCGGCTCGCCCAGCATGCACCAGCAGGTGTCGGTAACCAGCGTTGCGCCGAAGGCCTGGATCGCCTCCAGGTACCCGGCCTGGCACGCCTGCTCCAGCACGGCCCGGCCGCAGGTGATCGCGAGGACCACGTCGGGGTGTTTGATCCGTCCCGCACACAATCCTGCCAAGGCGGCGAATTCACTGAGGGAAAAGTGCGGATTGCCCAGGGACACCACGTCCACGTGCCTGTGCCGGGCGCTGTTGAGCTCGCGCCAGCTGGCGAGCAATCCCGCCATGTCGACGGTTTCCGTGGGTAACACGGCGTCGCGATCCAGCACCGCGGCCGGGTCCATGGCCTCCGGCGTCACCCCGGCGATGTGGAACAGCGGCGCCGCGCTGGTGGTGGCGAACGCCGCGCCAAAAGCCTTCAGGTCGTCGAGGTTGGGCGTGGTGTTTTCCAGCCCCTGGATCAGCGGGATGCGTCGGCCCGTCAGGCTGCCGATGTGATAGCCCAGCAGCGGGTAGAAGCTGTCATCCATTGAATCGAGCCTGGGGATTTTGACGATCAGTCCGGCCTTGCGCTGCTCATCGAGATGACAGCCGGCCAACGGCGCGCGGCCGCACAGGGCGATGCAGATGTCGAGAAAATCCGGGTACTTCTGCGTTCGGGCACCTAGCACGCTGTTGGCGTAGACCACTGCGTTGGATTCGGCCCAGACGATCTGCTCGCCGACGGTGGGTGCGGTGTTCAGCAGGTAGGGCGCGCAGGTGAAGCTCAACTGCGCGCCCATGGCCATATAAGCGTCGCCCAGGGCGCTGGCCGGTTCGCCCAATGCCGGGTCGACACCCAATTCGCGCCAGCGACGTTGGTCCACGGAAATCGAATTGAGTGTCGTGGGCACGCTCACTTTCGCCCCCCACTGCACCAACTGTTCGGCAAACCGCAGGCTGGCCGGGCCGGTGTAGATGCAGCCGTCGATGTGCGCCTGGGTGATGTCCAGCAGTTCATCGGCGCCCTGGATCTCGGCCATTCGCAGGACGATTCCCATTGCCACTTTTGCAGCCTTGCCGTATGCACCGTCAAGCAACGCCTGGTCCCGTTCGTTCAGACGGACGGTGGAGGGTGCTATCGGTTGCGAGGGGATATCCGCCGCGTACCATTGATCGTTGGGCCGGCGCCCGGACAACGTCAGGCAACTTCCCTCGATGCGCGCGAATCCTTGACCTCGCAAGCCCTCGAATGCCTCGCGGCCGATGCACAACACTGGCAGCGAACGTTGGAAAATCACCTCGGCCACCAGCACGCCCAGAACAAGGATTTCATCAGCCTCGGCCAGCACCAGGGCGGCTGGCGCATGGCCGTTGCTGATGAGCTCCATCAGCACGCTGCTGCCGGTGCAGGAACCGCGTCCGCTGGGAATCGCCAGCACCCGACCCGCAAGGCGCTGGCCGCTGAGGGGGTGATGGCGATCGATGACTTCGCCCGAGGCCGGATCGACTCCGCCCCAAAAGCTCAGGCCAACGTCGGCGAACAGCAGGGTGCCCTGGGCGGCACCCTCCACCAGGCTACGACCTTGCAAGCAGATAGGCGTGCTTGGCATACCGCGCTCCTCAGTAGTAGACCTGCGGCACGGTCAGGTTGGCCGGTGGGATTTCCGTGCCGACCCATTTGACGAACAGCTCGTTGTACCGACCGGTGCGCACTTGCTGGTTGACGAACAGGTTGAGGTAGTTGATGAGGCCATACTCGCTGCGCTTGGCGCCGAGGGACACGTAGTCGATGACGTAAGGTGCATTACCGGCGATTTTCAGCCCCTTGTACTTGCCCGACTTGATGGTGGCGGCGGCCACGGTGTTGGTGACCACGGTGGCATCGATGTGCCCTTGGGCCACGGCCAGCAGTGTGTCGTTCTGGGATTGGTAGGCACGGAAACTGCCGCTGCCCCAACTCTTCTGGTCCTTCTCCAGGGCGATCGCTTCGTAGGTGCTGCTGGTGTTGCCGAGTTTCTTGCCCTTGAGGTCGGCGTAGCTGTTGATGCCGGTGTCGTCGCGGGTCAATACCACCATCTGGAAGGCGAAGTAGGGCACGGTCAGGCCGACGGTCTTGGCCCGCTCCAGGGTGTCGGACGTGGAGGCAACGATGACATCGGCGCGGCCGGAAAGCAGCGCGGGGATGCGGTCGGAGAACGGTGTTTCCACCACTTCGGCGTCTACGCCAAGGATTTTCGCCAGGTCGTTGCAATAGTCGACGTCGAACCCCGCCGGCTTGTTGCTTTCATCACGAAAGCCCATGGGCGGAAAATCCAGTGTGACGGCGCAACGCAGCTTGCCCGAGCCGATGATGTCGTCGAGCTTGTCGGCATGGGCGGGAAGGGCAATCAGGGGAAAGAGGACAACGCTGAGGGCTGCGGCTAATGCACGGTTTTTCATAAAGGCCTCGCTGTCGAATAAATGCGGTGAGATATCGTATTGAGGATTTCGTATACGATATTAGATAAGCAATCGACGTGCCTGTTTTATGCTGCAAGCTCGGTTTCAGGTAAGGCTTTGATAAGTGGGCAATTGTTGGACCTGCTCCGGTGGTGCCAGGCGAGCGGGGCAGAATGACGGTGTTACAGATGGGAGCAGTGAGCGGGAGGCTGCCCTGTAAAGGAACAACGTCAGCGCTGGTTTTCTCGGTACTGGCTGGGGGAAAGGCTCGTCAGCGCGCGGAACTGGCGGCTGAACGCACTGTGATCGGTGTAGCCGCAGCGCAGGGCGATTTCGGTAATGGGCAAATCCGGTTCCAGTAACAGTCGCGAGGCCTCCTCCAGGCGCGCCTTGTGAATCATCTGGCGGGGCGTGAGCTGGAAGATGCGCTTGCAGTGCCGCTCCAATTGCGCCACCGACAAGCCGGCAATGGCGGTGAGTTCCGCCAGGCTGATGGGACGGGCGAAGTGCAGCTTGATATGCGCATCCACCGCCGCCAGTTTCTGGAAGGCTGGATGGCTGGCTTGTGGCGATTGCAAATCACGGGAGATCCCGGCCAGGCCAACGATCCGGCCCGAGGGCTCGCGCAAGGCGAGCTTGTGGGTCAGGCACCACACCGGCTGGTTGCCGTAATAAAGGTGCAATTCGAGCTGGTCGGCCAGCTCCCGTCCGCTGGCGAGCACGCGTCGATCCTGTTCGGTGTACAGCGGGCCGAAGCGTTCGGGGAATACCTGCTCGGCGGTGAGGCCCACAAGGTCATTGCAGTGCTTGAAGCCGCAACGCCGGGCGAGGGTCTGGTTGACGAAGGCGTAGCGGGCTTGATTGTCCTTGATGAAAAACACGGTGTCGGAGAGGGTATCGAGCAACGGCGCGATGGCTTGCAGGCTGCGCAGCAGGGTGTCGAGGTCGCAGGGGGCGAGGGAGGTGAGCGAGGGGTGCATGACCGGCGTCGTCTTTTGTGTGGGAGCGATGGCGCAGTGTCAGTCGAAAATGTGCTGTCTGTCACGCCGCCATCGCGAGCAAGCTCGCTCCCACATGGGGTCTGCGATGCCTGCAAAGTTCAAAAGTCCGCCTCAAATCCCTGTGGGAGCGAGCTTGCTCGCGATGGCGGTGGATCAGCTTGCATCGATGCTGGATGTGCCGACGCATTCGCGAGCAAGCCCGCTCCCACATGGGGTCTGCGGTGCCTGCAAAGTTCAAAAGTCCGCCTCAAATCCCTGTGGGAGCGAGCTTGCTCGCGATGGCGGTGGATCAGCTTGCATCGATGCTGGATGTGCCGACGCATTCGCGAGCAAGCCCGCTCCCACAGAAGAGTCTGTGGGTTCAGGTGGGCGGGGTTTCTTCCAGGTTCAGCAAGGTTTCGATTCGCGCCGGGCCGAAGGGCGGGCGGGGTATGGGTGGTGTCCAGCCGAGCAGGTATTCCAGGGCGGCGCCGCACACCCGACCCTGGCAGGCGCCCATGCCGCAGCGGCTGGCCAGTTTGGCTTCGCGCCAGTTTCCGTGGCCGGCCAAGGCGCCGTAAGGAACATCCTCACAGCGACAGACCAACGTATCGCTCCGCGCCATGCTTTTCAAACGGCCGTCCAGGGCGAAGGCCTTGTTCAATGCCCGGGCAAAACCCTGCCATCGCGCACGGCCAGGCCAAAGGCGCTCGGCTGCAGCGGTATTCCCCACGGCGGCATGACCAGCTATGGCGCCTTCAACCAAGGCCAGTTCGCTGCCGCCAAAACCGGTGCATTCGCCAGCGGCGTAATGGTCGTCCCGCGTGGTGGCCTGGCGTTCATCAACCGCAAGCGCCTGTCCGTCGAGCGCGCACCCCAGCGCCTGGCCCAGCCGGGTATTGGGAATCAGCCCGAAGCCACAGGCCAAACGGTCGCAGGCCAACTCCACCGTCGTGCCTTGTTGCAGCAGACGCACGCCTTCGAGCTTGTCCCGTCCCAGGGCTTCCAGCACATGGCTGCCGGTGCGGTAGCGAGCATCGAGCAGGCCGAATGACTGCCATAACTTGCCCGGCCAGCGGGGCAGTTGCGCAGCGAATCCGGCAACTGCGCCGCGGCTGGCCTGCTCGGCGATCCGCAGCACTTGGGCCCCGTGACGCCTTGCCGTGGCTGCGCTCGCCAACAACAGTGGGCCGCTGCCGGCAATCACCAGTCGCTCGTTGCTCACCGGCAGGCCGCCCTTGATCAGCGCCTGCAGGCCACCGGCACCAGTAACACCGGGCAGCGTCCAGCCGGGGAAGGGCAGCAGCAACTCCCGGGCGCCGGTGCACAGGATCAGGCGGTCATAAGCGATCAGCCAACCCTGCTCGGCATTTTCCACCAGTAAGGTCTTGTCGCCGGCGATCGCAATGACCCGGGTCTCTGCGTGGCAGTGCACGTTGGCGCAGGCCCGCAAGCGCTCTCGCATGTGTCGCGCTTCGGCCGGCAAGTGGGCCTGGGGTCCATCGCGCCAGATCTGTCCGCCAGGGTTCGGATTGTCGTCCAGCAGCACGATGCGTGCGCCGCTGCTGGCTGCGGCCAGGGCCGCAGCCATGCCGGCGGGCCCAGCGCCGATGATAAGGATGTCGGCAAATTCGGTCATGGTCGGGTGTCCACGTGCATGCCGTCGCGGCACAAGGTCTGGCAGGCCAGGCGCCGGCGGCCGTCGATCAGTACCCGACATTCCTGGCAGATACCCATGCCGCACAAAGGCGCGCGCCGCTGGCCGATCACCGAGGTTCGGCTGCAGCCGTCGGCGCCCAACGCTAACGCGGCTGCAACGGTGGTGCCGTTGGCCACCGAGAGCGGGCGGCCATCCAGGAATAACTCAGGCATGGGTCCGATACTCCTTGGTCAAGCGGATCTCGAGAAGATGCACCGATCCCGTGGCGAGGGAGCTTGCTCCCGCTGGGGCGCGAAGCGGCCCTGTTTTGGGTCTGCTGCGCAGACCAGCGGGAGCAAGCTCCCTCGCCACAGGGGATATATGCAGGGCTTCAGGCATGGGCCGGTTCTCCCAAGAAGCGCTGCGGCAGGTAAGGTTGCGCGGCCAGCGGCGCGGTTTCGTTGAAGAGCTGGGCAACCAGCAGGTCAGCGGTGGCCGGTGCGGTCGTGACGCCGAGCCCTTCATGGCCCACCGCAAGCCACAGGCCTTTGCGCTGCGGGTGTTGCCCTACCAGCGGCAAGCCGTCGGGGCTCGCCGCGCGGAAACCGGTCCAGGCGCGGATGCCATTGAGGTGCGCGAGGCCCGGCATGTAGTCAACGGCGCGTTTGAGCATCTTCGCCAGCATCCAGCCTTCCACCTCGGGATCGACGCTGCCGAACTGCCGCGAAGCGCCGATGAACAGTTGTCCGGTCGGGCGCGGTTGGATGTTGCACGCCACCGACGGGCCGCTGGCGTTGTGGGCACTGGTGACATAACCCAGCTCAACCAGGGTGTGCGTGACGGTGGCGGGGTAGCGATCGGTGATCAACAGATGGCCCTTCTTGGGTTCGATCGGCAGCTCCGGGCACAGCTCGGTGGCCTGGATGCCGTTGGCAAGCACGACGGCTTCGGCGCTGAGCCAACGCCCGTCGGCGAGGCGCACGCGGTGGCCGTCCACTTCGCTGGCCTCGGCGCGTTGCTGGCTGATATTGACGTGATCAAGCATCCAGCGGGCGGCGGCGGGGGCGTAGAGAATGCCGTCGCCCTTGATCAGCAGCCCCCCTTCCAGGCCCGCCCGCAGTTCCGGTTCGCGCTGCTGCAAGGTGGCGCGGCCAATCAGTTCACAGGCCTCGCCATGGGCCATCAGGTTCAGGTATTTGCTGTGGGCGACGGCCATTTCCTCGGCATTGGCCGCCAGCCATAAAGTGCCGTTGTTGCGCCAGGCACAGGCATCGGGCAGCGCAGGCGCCAATTCTCGCCAGCGTCGCAGGGAATATTGACTCAGGGCCAGCTCCGCCGGGTTGTCATCAAGCACCAGCAGGTGGCCCATGCCGGCCGCCGTTGCACCGTGCCAGCCAGCGTCCAGCACCAACACCTGCAAACCGCGCTGAGCCAGGCTGCGGGCGCAGGCCGCGCCGATGATACCGGCGCCAATGACGATCACGTCTGCGACATGGCCTTCGCTCACGGACGGATGCCCCAGGCGAAGGGATCGTCCGGCTCGATAATCAATGTGCTTTCAGCGCTGATGTAGGCCCGGCCGCGAATGGTCGGCACGATGCGCTCGCCCGAACGCTCGTACGACCCTTCGAATTCGCTGCCGATGACACTGGCCTGGCGCCAGATCTGTCCGGGTTGCAGTTTACCGTCGGCCGCCAGGCACGCCAGTTTGGCGCTGGTGCCGGTGCCGCAGGGAGAACGGTCGTAGGCCTTGCCAGGGCAGAGCACGAAATTGCGGCTGTCGGCCTGGGGATCGTCGGCGAACAGCTCGATATGATCGATCAGCCCGCCATCCTCGCCGCGAAAACCCTGTTGTTCCAAGGCCTGTTGCACGGCGAAGGTGTAGGCGGTGAGTGCGTCGAGGTTGTCGCCCGCCACACGCTGGCCATGATCGGCGATCAGGAAGAACCAATTGCCGCCCCACGCCACATCGCCGGACACAGGCCCAATGCCCGGCACTTCGAGGCGCAGGGCCTTGCGATAGCGATAGGAAGGCACGTTGCGCACGCTGACCGAGCGATCCTCATGCAATGTCGCTTGCACCGTGCCCACCGGCGTCTCGATGCTGTGCACGCCGGGGCCGATCCGGCCCAGATGGGCCAACGAGGCGACCAGGCCGATGGTGCCGTGGCCGCACATGCCCAGGTAGCCGCTGTTGTTGAAGAAAATCACGCCGGCACAGGCGGCCGGATCCACCGGTTCGCACAGCAACGCGCCCACCAGCACATCGCTGCCGCGGGGTTCCAACACGCACGCGGTGCGCCAGGCGTCGTGCTGCTCGGCCAGGCGCTGCCTGCGCTCGGCCATGCTGCCCTGGCCCAGGTCGGGAAAGCCATCGGTCACCAGTCGGGTCGGTTCGCCGCCGGTGTGGGAGTCGATCACGGTGATGCGTTTCATGGCGCCACGTCCATTCAGATGAGTGGACACAAGCGTGGCGCGCGCCGGGGCCGGCGGCTTGATGGATTTATCCGTCGGTGATGACGAAATCAGCACAGTCCCAAGAAATCACCGGCTCGACGGCAAATACTCGAACAGGGTCTTGCAGACGCCGGCGATGTGTTCGTCCAGCAACTTCACCGCACGCTCCACATCCCTGGCGCGGCAGGCGTCGAGGATTTCCCGATGCTCGTGATCGGCGCGCTCCTTGCCGGCGGACAGGCTCATCTGCATACGCAGGTAACGCTCGAGTTTGTCGTGGACCGAGCGGATCAGGCTCACCATGAACGGCCGTTGCGCGGGCTCATAGAGACAGGCGTGCAACTGCCAGTTCAGCTCGGCCCAGCGACCGACGTCGTCCTCGCCGATGAACTCCTGGCAGATGCTTTCGGCGCGGGCGAAGGTGGCTTCGGTCATGTTGGGAATCGCCAAGCGCAATACCTTGTCCTCCAGCAGCATCCGCACCTCGAACATCTGCGCCAGTTCCGCCTCGGAAATCCGCGTGACCATCGCCCCGCGATTGCGCTGGAACATCACCAGGCCCTCGGCTTCAAGGCGCTTGAGCGCTTCGCGCACGGGGATCTTGCTGACGTTGAACTGGCGGGCGATGTCATCCTGGCGAATCGGCTCGTCCTCGGCGAAATGCCCGGCCACGATGGCGTCGCGCAGGTGACGGGTGATGATTTCCGAAGTGGACGGGGTGTTGCCCAGGTCGGGCAGGTTGAACTTGGATAAAGTCACGGTGGCGGGTCGTTCGGCTTAGGTGGGGGATATGGTATACGACCCGGCTATCGCGATGTCGAGTAACGTCTGCCGTTGTGGCGAGGGGATTTATCCCCGCTGGGGCTGCGCAGCAGCCCCAAAAGCAACGACCTCAACCTTATTGGCATATGGAGGTGTCTGGTTGGGGGCCGCTTCGCAGCCCCAGCGGGGATAAATCCCCTCGCCACAAAGTACTTTGTCAGCTGGGGGAAGGTTGGGCGACGAAGGCCTCTGTCCGGACGATGCGCAGCCCGGTAATCGTTGCGCCTGCCAGCAGTGCCAGGCCAAACACCGCCAGCGCCACGTCAGCGCCGAAACGGTCGGCCAGCCATCCTGTCACCACGACCGGGATACTGAACCCGACATAGGCAAACAGGAAGAATCCCGCGCTGACCCGGGCTTTTTGCGCACCGGCCATGGCGGTGATCGCCGACAGTCCACCCAGGTACAAAAAGCCGTAGCACGCACTGCTGGCGCCCAGCGCACCGAGCAACACGGCGGCCAGCGAACCCTGGCTCGCGCCCCAGGCAAGCAGCGCGTAGCTCAACGGCAAGACCAACAGCCCCAATCCCGTGGCCCTGGCCGGTTGCATGCGTTTCACCCAAGGCTGGAAGATCAGCCCACAACTGATGACGGTAAAGGTCGACAGGCCGGACCAGCGTTGCAAGTCATGGGCGGCAAGCACCGATGGCAGGATGGCGATCACCAGCCCGGAAGTTGCCCAGGCCAGCAGCATGGAAAAACTGTAGGGCAGGCTGCCGGCCGGGAACAACGGCAGGCGCAACATCGCTGCGTGCTTGATTCTGGGGGCGGGGTCCGGCAATCGCGCAACCACGATGATCGCCAGGGCCGCCAACGCCAACTGCAACCAGAAACTGCCCGGCGTGACGCTGTGGTGGAGGAACAGGAAGAGGCTGGTCAACGCCGCGCCCAGGCCGAAACCCAGGGAGGTGCTGGCCGTGACCCGGTTGGCCGGTGACCTGGCATCGCATGTCGGCATCAGTTCCATCATGTAGGCGGTGGACGTCGCCGAAGCCAAGCCGGTGCCGATGCCCATCATCAGGCGCGCCACGCCCAGTGCGATCAGGTTCGGCCAGATCACCGTGATCACCGTCGCCAGCATCGACAGGCAGAGCGCCGTCACGATCAAGGGTTTGCGGCCCACCCGGTCGGCCAGTCCGCCGAACGCCAGCAGCACGGGCAACACGCCCAATACATAACCGGAAAATGCCACTGCGGTGGCGCCCGCGCCGTAACCGGAAAGCTGCGCATAGGTGGTATACAGCGGCGCCTGGAGATTGACGGCAAGGGTGATCAGGCAAAGACCGAACGCCAATCCCCATGAGTGTCGTTGCTGTGTGTCCAAGAGGGGATCCTTGAGGGTGTGTGTCTGGATGGACTATCCCGGTGGGGCCGAGAGCAAACAAGGAACAGACGCGGGGCTTTTATGTTTAACTGTTCGCCGAAAATTCGAAAACACTTAGCCGAGAGCCCGCGCCATGGACCTGAACATCGATCGCAACGCCACGGGTTCGTTGGTCGGGCAACTGGTTGTCAGTCTGACGGAGTGGATAAACACCCATGGCATCCGCCCGGGTGCCCGCATGCTGTCGATCCGCCAACTGGCGACTGAAAACGGCTTGAGCCTGTCGAGCGTAATCAAGGCCTACGACCAATTGGTCGCCAGTGGCGTCTTGGAGTCCCGGCACGGTTCGGGATTTTTCGTGGCCCAGCAGATGCCCGTGGCTTCGGCTCCGGAGATCGACGACGCGGTAGGCTGGCGGTTGTTCGATAACGAATCGACGCAACTCAAGCTGGGGTGTGGCTGGTTGCCGGACGCGTGGCGCGACGACACGGACCTGGGCCAGGCGATCCGCCAGGTGGTGCGCAGCGACAATCAGGCACTGTTCAACTACAGCACGCCGCTGGGTTCGGCTCACCTGCGCCTGCACATCCAGAAGCGCCTGGGCCTGATCGACATTCACGTCGATCCGCTGCAGATCCTCACCACCCAGGGCGCGAGCCACGGCCTGGACCTGTTGGTACGCACGCTCCTCAAGCCTGGCGACCTGGTGCTGGTGGAAAGCCCCGGTTACTACAACCTGTTCAACCTGCTGAAGCTGCACGGGGTCAAGACCCTGGCGGTGCCCAGGACCGCCCAAGGCCCTGATATCGCCGCCCTGGAGCGGTTGCTCGGCGTACACAAGCCGGCCTATTTCTTCATCAACAGCATGTACCAGAACCCCACCGGCACCAGCCTCGCCCCCAGCGTTGCCTATCGCCTGTTGCAACTGGCGACGCAGCACGACTTTCGCCTTATCGAGGATGACATCTACGCCGATTTCCAGAACGGCCCGACGTCGCGCCTGGCATCCCTCGACGCCTTGGACCGGGTGATCTACCTGGCGAGTTTTTCCAAGACCTTGTCCAGCTCGTTGCGCATCGGCTACGTGGTCGCGCAGCCCGAAGTCATCAAGCGCCTGGCTGAAGTCAAGATGGTGACCGGCATCGGCTGTTCATTGCTGGCGGAAAACGTCGTGGCGACGCTGCTGGCCAACGGTGCTTACCGCAAGCTGCTCCAGCGCTTGCGCGTGCGCTTGAACAAGCAGATGGCGAGCACGTTGCGCCTGCTTGATCCGGCTCACTGGGAGGTGTTTGCCGAGCCGAGTGGAGGACTCTTCGTCTGGGCCCGGCCCCGGCATGTGCCGGCCGAACGGGTGCGGCAAATTGCCGAACAGTTGCAAATCCAACTGTCCCAGGGCTCGACGTTCCTGCCGAAGGGGGAGGCGTGTGACTGGCTGCGGCTCAACGTCGCGTTTACCCAGGACGCGCGGGCCCAGGCATTTTTCAGGCAGATCGGCCAAGAATCCACAGTTGGAACGGCGATGCTAATGGGAATAGATATCAAATAGGAATGAGTTGCTGTATCTTTCGCGACACTTTCTTGCCGGTCCCGGGGGCCGGCGTTCTTTCGTCAGGATTGTGTGTCGATGCGTCGGATACTCGTTTCATTGTGTGTGCTCCAGGCTTATTCCATTTCCACTTGGGCAGAAGAACCCGGCACGGCGGCCAGGGCGCCATTGGAGTTGCAGGCCACCGACATCGTCGGCAGCTCGGACTTCGAAACTGCACAGGGCCCCGTGAAGGGCTATCACGCGACCCGTTCGGCCAGCGCCACGCGTACCGACACCGCGATCCATGAAACCCCGCAGTCGATTTCGGTCGTGTCCCGCGACGTCGTCGAAGACCTCAGCGCCACGCGCCTGCAAGACGCTCTCGATTACGCCGGCGGCGTCGGCCGGGGTAACAATTTCGGCGGCCAGGGCCTGACCACGTTTACCGTGCGCGGCTTTACCACGGGTGAGTTCTACCGCAACGGTTTCCCGATCAACCGGGGTTACCCGAACATGCCCGATGCCAACACCATCGAGCGCCTGGAAGTGCTGCGTGGCCCGGCGACCATGCTTTATGGCCGTGGCGATCCGGGCGGCACGTTCAACGTGGTGTCCAAGCAACCGTTGGCCGAACGCACGGTGACCTTGGGCAGCCAGGTCAGCGACCAGGGCATGCGTCGCGGCACCCTGGATACGTCGGGTCCGCTGGATGAAGAAGGCCGCCTGGCGTATCGCCTGAACGTGGTGGGAGAGGGCGGCGATACGTTCCGCGATCACGTCGAGACCGAGCGTTATGGCGTCGCTCCCGTGGTCAGTTGGCAGGTCAACGACACCACGCGCCTGACGTTCGAAGGCGACTTCATGCGCAACAATGCGCCGCTGGACCGTGGGCTGACGCATTACGCCGGCCAGCGCAGCACCGCGTCCAGCGATACGTTCTTCGGTGAAAAAGACGCCGGCAAGCTGCACAACGACAACAACATGCTGCAGGTGCGTTTCGAGCACATGCTCAACGACGACTGGACCCTGGCCGGTGGCACCCAGTGGCTAGACGGCACCTTGCAGGGCAACGCGGTGGAGGGCAACGGCATCGCCGCCGACGGGCGCACCCTGGGCCGCAACTTCAACTACCGCAAGCTGGAATGGACCGACCGTGATACCCAGCTCAACCTCACCGGGCATTTTTCCACGGGTGGGTTCGAGCACACCCTGCTGACCGGGGTCGAGTACGAAGACTACGACTACAAGTCGATCATCCGACGCTCCGCCGCCGGCACCGGCGCCTATCCGATCGACATCTTCGATCCGGTGTATGGCCAGCCGCGTCCGGCGTTGACCCGCACGCCGACCGATGACGAGGAAAATCTCAAGACCTTCGGTGTATTCGTCCAGGACCAGGTGGCGCTGACCGAGCGTTTGAAGGTGCTGGCCGGTGCGCGTTTCGAGCGGTTCGAGCATGAGTATGAAAGTTTTGTGCCTCAGGCACGCCCCGGCAGCCGGAACTGGGAAGTCACCGACAACGCGGTCACCCCGCGCCTGGGCGTGATCTACGACCTGACCGACACGGTGGCCGTCTACGCCAACACCGCCCGCTCGTTCAAACCCAATAACGGCGCCCGCCGCGAGGGGGGTGGATTCAAGCCGGAAGAAGGCAAGTCCTACGAAATGGGCGTCAAGTGGGAAGCCCTGGATCGTCAGCTGAGCGTCGATGCGGCGGTGTACCAGATCGAAAAACGCAACGTGCTGACACCCGATCCGCTGGACTCGACCTTCAACGTCGCCGCTGGCGAAGTGCGCAGCCGTGGTTTCGACTTGAACGTGGCGGGCAACCTGACGCCGGAGTGGCGCGTCATCGGTGGCTACGCCTATGTGGACGCCGAAGTGACCAAGGACGTCAACATCCCCACCGGCACTCGCTTGCTCAACGTGCCGAGGAACAGCTTCAGCCTGTTGAACGTCTATGAATTCCAGGACGGTGGTTTGAAAGGGCTAGGCGTGGGACTCGGTGCGAAATATGTCGATGAGCGGGCCGGCAACACGGCGGCGACGACCTTCACCATGGACGACTACACCGTCGTCGACCTGCTCGGCTACTACAAGGTCAACGAGCGCATCCGCCTCAACCTCGACCTGAAGAACCTGTTCGACGCCGATTACGAAGAGGGCGCGTTTGGTGGCGTCTACGCCTACCCGGGCGCACCTCGAACGGTGCAGGCGGGGATCTCCTACACGCTGTAGATTCAAGGCTGCATGAAAAACCCCGAAGGTCCTGCCTTCGGGGTTTTGTGTTTTTACCACTTGCCGGTGCTCATGCCGCCGTCCACCGGCAGGATCGCCCCAGTGGTGAAATCGGCACCCGCCAGGTACAACACGGCTTCGGCGATCTCGTCGATGGTGCCCACCCGGCCGGCAGGTGCCAGGTTGTTGAGGAAGTCGCGGTGGGCCGGGTCATGCATCGGCGTGTCGATGATGCCGGGCGCCACGGCGTTGACCTTGATGTTGAAGGGCGACAATTCCAGCGCCAGGGCGCGGGTCATCTGGTTGACGCCGCCCTTGATCAGCACGGGCAGCGCTGCCGGCACCTGGATGTTCGGTTGCAGGGCCACCGAGGCAGAGATGTTGATGATGAAACCCTGCTGGCGGCTGATCATGTGCGCGGCAGCAGCCTGGCTGGCGTAGACGAGGCCCTTGAGGTTGGTGTCGAGCAGCGATTCCAGGTCCTGGGGGCTGTATTCGACGAAGGGTTTGGGCAGGAAGAAACCGGCGTTGTTGACCAGCCCATCCACCGCGCCGAACGCCTCGATGGCTTTGCCGACAAGGGCGGTCGACGTCGCCGGATCGGCAATGTCACCGGCCACGCCGACGAAGCTTGCCGGATGACCGAGCTGGCCAGCCGCATCGTCCAGGCCGGACTGGGAGCGGGCATTGCCCACCACGTTGTAGCCGCGGGCCAGGAACGCCTTGACCAGGCCAAGGCCGATACCGCTGGAAGCGCCGGTGATGATGACGGTTTTCTGATTGCTCATGATGTTGACTCCTGATCACGTTGAGTTGGAACCGCTGCGCCTGTCTGGGCGTTGGTTGTGATCAGGTTATTGATGCGCCTGGGTTTGATAAATGGGGGGTCTGGTACTTGAGTTGATACTTGGTGTAATCAATCCATCGAATCCACACAACTCCTTGTGGGAGCGAGCTTGCTCCCGATGGCATTTAATCAGCCATATGTGAGCCGGCTGACCTGCCGCTATCGCGAGCAAGCTCGCTCCCACAGAGGCCGCAGGTTGGCAGGCAGAAAAAAGCCCGGTCATTCGGACCGGGCTCGGCAAGGCGAAGTGTCACTCCTTGGGTTTACTTCGGTACTCCGTCGTCGTCATGCCCGCATACCCCCAGTTATCCGTGTCGACTTCCTCGATCACGATATGGGTCAGGTGCGGGTCCTTGCCCAGCACGCGTTGCAGGGTTTCGGTGATTTCGGAAATGACCTGGGCTTTCTGCTCGCGGGTGACGCCGTCGCGGGTGATACGAACATTGACGAAAGGCATGTTGCACTCCAGTTGACGAAATGTGCGCAGGAAAGACTCCGCGCAATCGAGGACCACTGTATTTATACGCCACGGCCTGATAAACAGGCATCGGGAATCTTCAGTTGATACGCGGTGTAATGAATCATGAAGCGTCACTTCGAAGACTTGCAGTTAGGCAGTATCGAACTGTTCTGCCTGGCGGCCGAGGCGGGCAGTTTCACGGCTGCGGCGCAGATAGCGGGCGTCACTCCGGCAGCGGTCAGCCGTTCGATCTTTCGTCTGGAGGAGCGCCTGGGGTCGCGGCTATTCGTGCGCACCACCCGCAGCATTCGCCTCACCGATGCCGGCCGGACCTTTTTCGAGCAATGCCGCCAGGCGTTGACGCAACTGGTCGAAGCGCAGCAGGAAGTCATGGGCGCGCAGTCGGTGCCGTCCGGGCAACTGCGCATCAGTGTGCCCACCACCTACGGCCATCACCGGATCCTGCCGTTGCTGCCAGCATTTCGCGCGCTTTATCCGCAGGTCAGCGTGGACGTTCACCTGAGCAACCGTAATATCGATTTCGTTGCCGAGGGCTATGACCTGGCGATTCGGGTGAGGGCCCAGCCGGATTCCTCGATGATCGCCCGTTTGCTGGAAGACGCGAAACTGGCGGTGGTCGCTTCCCCGGACTACCTGCGCAGGGTCGGCACGCCGCAAACGCTGGAAGACCTGGACCTGCACGAGTGCATCCAGTTCGAACTGCCCAGCAGTGGTCGTCGAATTTCCTGGTTGTTCAATGTCGAGGGCAAGGAGAAGGAAGTGTTCGGGCAGGGCGGGTATTGCTGCTCCGACGATGTGCTGGGCGGGGTGACGCTGGCCAAAAATGGCGCCGGGCTGTTCCAGACCTACCGATTTATCGTCGAACAGGAATTGGCGGACGGGCGACTGGTGGAAGTGCTCGCGCCGTTCGCAGGGCGCTCGCGGCCGTTCACATTGCTATATCCCCACGGCCGGTACGTGCCGCAGCGGGTGCGGGCGTTTGTGGATTTCCTGTTGGAGCACCGACAGCAGTGGGCGGCGGATTGACTGATTCAAATCTGTGGCGAGGGGATTTATCCCCGCTGGGCTGCGAAGCGGCCCTAACAGCAGCTATGCGTTCATCCGGCATATCGAGCTGTCATTTCCAGGGCTGCTGCGCAGCCCAGCGGGGCGGTGCGACGTTTCGCTAAATCCCCTCGCCACAATGAATCCCAGCGACCTCACGTCAGCTGAGTGCCCATGGAGATTCTCAGGTCAAAACCGAAACGCCTGCCGACCAATCAGCAGCCACTTGCCATTCTTCTGCTTCTGCCAGATCTGGAAGTTCTCGATTTCGGTCGGGACCACCTCGGTGCCCTTGAGCGCCTGGGCGGAGAAGTGGTTGCGAACCATGGCTACGTCGCCTGAGACGGTGATTTTCTGGTTCTGCATTTCAAGGGTCTTGAATGCGCTCTTGCCGGTCTCGATGTCGTTGATGAAGGCTTTCTTGTCCTGAATGTTGCCGCTGGAGTGGCCGTAGGTCAGGTTCTCGGCGGCCAAGGCCTGGAGCTGGGGGATGTCCTTGTGCAGCATGGCCTGGGTCAGGTGGTCGACAGCTTCGGCCACTTCCTTCTCAGCCGATGCGGGCGCGGCGGCTACGTAGCCGCTGAACAGGCAAACGAAACCGATCAGCAATGATGCTTTTTTCATGGGTCTTTCCTTGTTTTTGTAGGTATCAGGAGTTCGAGCACCTAGGCTCGTCGGTCATCGTACAACTTGTAGTGATGCGCGGGAATAGCCAAGTGGAAGCGGGGCACAAATTTGATAGAGAAGATTGCGACCAGGTTTCCTGAACGCGCCCAGCCGTTATCATTCCGCCGACTGTGCGCTGTTTGGACGCGGACAAAATCGAAACGGAAGGAATCAGAATGGCCCCGACACTTTCAGACCGCTATCGCGGATGCCTGCTGGGCTTGGCATGTGGCGACGCCGTTGGCACGACTGTTGAGTTCAAGCCACGAAATACCTTTCCACCGGTAACCGACATGGTCGGTGGCGGTCCTTTCAATCTCCAGCCTGGCCAATGGACCGATGACACCTCCATGGCGTTGTGCCTGGCGGAAAGTCTGCTGCAAAAGCGTGGTTTTGATGCGGCTGACCAGATGGGGCGATACCTCAACTGGTGGCATTGGGGTTACCTGAGTTCGACGGGCGCGTGCTTTGACATCGGCATGACCGTTCGCGACGCACTGGAGCACTATCAGTCCTATCGCGACCCATTCGCGGGCAACACCGATCCTCAAACGGCTGGTAATGGCTCGCTCATGCGCCTGGCACCGGTTGTGCTGTTCTTTTATCCGGATCGCAACCGTATCCGCGAATTCGCCGCGCTGAGTTCGCGTACCACTCATGGGGCGGCAGAGGCGGTGGAGTGTTGCCAAGTGCTGGCGGACGTCATCGGCAACGCATTGAGCGGTGATTCAAAGACGGATGTGTTGCGAGTGTCGTCCGAACATCTGACCGAGGCCAAGGTGATTGCGCTCGCTCAAGGGGCGTATCGGGGAAAGGCTCGCAGTGAAGTGTCAGGCACTGGCTACTCGGTCGCTTCCCTGGAAGCGGCGTTGTGGTGCTTTTACCACACGGACAGTTTCGCTGAGGCAGTGCTGGCAGCTGCGAACCTGGGCGATGACGCGGATACCACCGCAGCCATCGTCGGGCAGTTGGCCGGGGCTTTTTATGGAATACAGGCTATTCCCTCCGATTGGTTGCAGAAGCTGTGGATGCGACAGGAGATTGAAACCATGGCCGATGCGCTTCACCACAAGGCTTGAGCTTCATTTCGAGTCCATGGGACTGGTGCGGAGTCAGCCGGTAGCGCAAGCACCTGGCTCCGCTTTCACATTCCTTCCCGAACCGCCCCGCGAATCCCCTCCAGCAACATCGTAAACGCCGGATTGTCATTGTCCTCCCGCCACACCAGGTGTAACTCGCTCTGCACCCCTTCACCCAAATCGATCTCACGAAACACCACCTGCCGGAACACAACGCTGGTCGCGCAACGCGGCACCAGCGCCAGACCCATGCCGGCATTGACCAGCGCCAGGATGGTCAGCGAGGAGCCGAGCCATTGCACGAACTGCGGGGCGACCCGGGCCGAGCGGAGCATGCCGGTGAGCAGTTCGTTGAACGGCGGGTAGGCGGAATGGGAGTACATCAGGAACGGCTGCCCATCCAGGTCCTGCACGCTGACGGTCTCGGCGTCGGCCAGTGGATGACCGGCAGGCACCGCCAGGACAAACGGTTCGCGCACCAGGCATTCGGTGGCGTAGCCGGTTTCCAGCAGGGGCGAGCGGACGATGCCCAGGTCGATGCGCCGGGCGCGCAGGGCTTCGTGTTGCTGGTAGGTGTTCATCTCCGACAGGACGATCTTTACCTGTGGTTGCTTGAGCCGCGCCTCGGCGATGACCTTGGGCAGGAATTCATACACCGCGCTGCCGACGAAGCTGATGGTGACCGAGCCGATGTCGCCCTGGGCGAAACGCTTGGCGGCGACGGCGGCCTGCTGCGCTTGTTGCAGCAGGTTCTGCGCCTCGATGAAAAACGCCCGTCCGGCGGCAGTGAGGGCGACGCTGCGAGTGCTGCGGGTGAACAGTTCGACACCCAGGTGATGCTCCAGCAATTGGATCTGCCGGCTCAAGGGTGGCTGGGTCATGTTCAGGCGTTCGGCGGCGCGGCGGAAGTTGAGTTCCGTCGCTACGGTGGTGAAGCAACGCAGTTGGGCCAATTCAAACATTGATTCAATTCCGGTATCAATCAAGTGCCAAGTTAGATTAGACGGGAACAATCGGCGGCGTCCATCATCGGCGTGGAGACCTTCCGGAGCCCGTGCATGAAAATCAAACGCGTCACCGTGACCCCCATTGCCTTTCGCGACCCACCGTTGCTCAACGCCAGTGGCATCCATGAACCCTTTGCGCTGCGCTCGATCATCGAGATTGAAAGCGACAACGGCTACATCGGCCTCGGCGAGAGCTACGGCGATGCGCCGGCCCTGGCGATCCAGCAGCAGGTCCAGGACCAATTGATCGGCATGGATCCGTTCAACCTCAACCAATTGCGGGCCATCGTCCAGGCCACCGTCGCGGCCCATAAACCGGCCAGCGTTGCCGGGGCGGAATTGGCGCCGGGCTCCCATGCGAGCAAAGCCGTCAGCAATGCCTATTCGGCGTTCGAGGTGGCCTGCCTGGACCTGCAAGCGCATTACCTGAACGTGCCGCTGGTAGATCTGCTGGGCGGTGCGATTCGCGATGAAGTGCCGTTCAGCGCCTATCTGTTTTTCAAGTACGCCGAGCACATCGATTCGCCGTACCCGGCGGACAGTTGGGGGGAAGCGCTGAACGAGCAGCAGATCGTCGGCCAGGCGCGGCGGATGATCGAGGAGTACGGGTTCAAGAGCATCAAGCTCAAGGCCGGCGCCCTGGAGCCGGAGCATGAAGTCGCTTGCATCAAGGCGCTGAAACAGGCGTTCCCCGGGCTGCCGCTGCGCATCGACCCCAATGGCAACTGGTCGCTGGAGACCTCGATCCGCATGGCCGAGTTGCTGGGGGACGACTTGCAGTATTACGAAGACCCGACACCTGGGCTGGAGGGCATGGCCGAGCTGCACAAGCGTACGGGGCTGCCGTTGGCGACCAACATGGTGGTCACCGATTTCGACGAGTTCCGCCGCAGCGTGGCCCAGGACAGCGTGCAGATTGTCCTGGCCGACCACCATTACTGGGGCGGACTGCGGGACACCCAGGTGCTGGCGAAGATGTGCGACACCTTTGGCCTGGGGGTGTCGATGCATTCCAATTCGCACCTGGGCATCAGCCTCATGGCCATGGCCCACGTCGCGGCCTCGGTGCCGAACCTGGATTACGCCTGCGACACCCATTACCCGTGGCAGGAACCGGATGAAGAGGTGATCAAGGGCGGCAAGCTGCCGTTTGTCGACGGCTGCGTGAAGATCACCCGGGCGCCGGGCCTTGGCCTGGAATTGGACCGGGATCAACTGGGCAAGCTGCATGAACAGTTCCTCAGTTGCGGCATTCGCCAGCGTGATGACGTGCGGCAGATGCGGCGGTATAAGCCGGATTGGAAGACCGTCAAGCCGAGGTTCTGACCCGAAGGCGAGGGGCCGTTGTGGCGAGGGGATTTATCCCCGCTGGGGCGCGAAGCGGCCCTAAAACCTGACAACTCGGTACATCAGGACGATCCAAGGGGCTGCTGCGCAGCCCAGCGGGGATAAATCCCCTCGCCACAAGTTGGTCATACTCAGCACCATCCCCAACCCACCCACCGGCCCACACCCAAAGTACCGCGCCCGGCGGCATCGGGGTCTTACGCCAAAACTGCCGCGCCGACCCTGCGCTGCCAAAGCAGCCGCCAATCACCCCCAAGGCAGCGTATGACGCGCCCTGGCGCCTTTCGATAATCGCCTCCGACATCCCGTCCCCTGTTGCGGAGCGCGCCATGCACAACAATAAAAATACCTGCCTGCGTTTTTTGCCTGCGGTCATCGCCGGCCTCTCGACCCTCGGCTCGATGCCCTGGGCCCACGCCGAAATCATGCTGTACGACAAGGACCAGACGACCTTTTCCACCGACGGCTACATCAACGCCTTCTACGTCAACAGCGACGTGGACCGCGCCGGGGATCAGTTCGACCGGCGTCAGGCACGGGTCAAGATGGGTTTCTTGCCCAACTACCTGGGCTTCAACATGGGCAAGCAGGTCGATGACCTGAAGCTCGGCGCCCGTGCCTCGTTCTGGGTGACCATCAATGACAGTGAAACCAACGGCACCGATACCGCCATCGACGTGCGGCAGTTCTACGGCACCGTCGCCAACCCGGAGTGGGGCGAGGTGCTGATCGGCAAGGACTTCGGCCTGTTCGCCCGTTCCAACATCCTGCTTGACGAGCTGCTCGCCGGTTACGGCCAGGTCAGTGACACCCTGGGCCTGGTGGACGGTGGCGGCGTGTCGTTCGGCAATATCGGCAGCGGTTATCCGTACCCGTTCCCGACGTCACAGATCACCTATCGCACCCCGGTGATGGAAGGGCTGCGCGTGGCGGTGGGCATCATGGACCCGGTGGACACCAACGACAGCAGCGCCACCGGCAAGGCCTACCAGGAAAACCCACGCACCGAGAGCGAGATCACTTACCAATTCGACTTGGCCGGGGCGAAGATCTACAGCTGGCTCAACGGCAGCTACCAGACCTCCGACAACACCGATTCCAACGTCGAGTCGGTGACGTCCAAAGGCCTGGGTTATGGGGTGCAGGCGAAGATGGGCGGGCTGTCGCTCACCGGCTCGGGGTTCCAGGCCAAGGGCATCAACCCGTTCTTCACCAACAATGCCGGCGAAGCCACCTTGCGCAATGTCGACAGCAAGGGCTACCTACTGCAGGGCTCCTACAAACTGGGCAAGAATCGCCTGGCGTTGTCCTACGGCAAGACCGAGGACGACGGCAACGGCGTGGTCGGCAGCGGCGCCGATTACGAGACGCGCGGTATCGCGTTGTTCCATGACATCAACGACAACCTCAAGCTCGTGGCCGAATACAACCAGTTCGAAATCGATGGCCATGACACCAGCGCGCAGAACGAAGACACCGACACCTTTGCGGTGGGGGCGGTGTTGACCTGGTAATCCGATCGATCGGGTTGCAATGACCCCCTGTGGCGAGGGGATTTAGCGAAACGTCGCACCGCCCCGCTGGGGCGCGAAGCGGCCCTAATCCCTGATTACTCGGTCCCACACAAAGGTCCGGGGGCTGCTGCGCAGCCCAGCGGGGATAAATCCCCTCGCCACAAAAGCGGTCTCGAACATGTCTTAGGTTTTCGTGTCGGCCCCGACCGTGCGCATCGCGGCCGGGGCCGTCACGGTTCTCCTCCCATGGAAGTGCCCACCCGCTACCCAAGTAGCATTCGTGGGCAGGGCGCGGATTCGTACACTCAAGGCTCTATCACGCACCGTCGGAGGCGCAGATGCAGCAGGCCCAGAGCGAGGGTGTGGTCAGCGCCATGTCCCAGGCAACGGACGTCGAACAAGTGGCCCAGGAACTGGCGCGACAGTTGTTGCACCCGTACCTGGGGTTCGTGCTGTTTTTCTGTTCCGCTGAATACCATTTGCCAGACCTCGCCCAGGCGTTGTCCCGGAGCTTTGGCGGGATTCGCCTGGTGGGCTGCACCAGCGCCGGGGAAATCACCCCGCAAGGCTACGGCCGCAATTGCGTGACGGCGGTGGGTTTCGACCACCGGCATTTCTCCATCGCCGCCGAACTGATCGGCGAGATGGAGCACTTCAGCCTGATCGACGCCCAGCAGATGGTCGAGCGGCTGGCGAGCGGTTGTCGCAGCAACGCCTTGGCGCCAATCAAGGGTCACAGTTTCGCCTTGACCCTGCTGGACGGCCTGTCCAGCCGTGAGGAAATGGTGCTGGCAGCCTTGAGCGCCGCCCTGGGGGACATCCCGCATTTCGGCGGTTCGGCCGGCGATGACAACTACCTGACCCACACCCACGTTTACTTTGAAGGCCAGTTCCACAGCGGCGCAGCGGTGGTAGTGCTGATCAATACCTGGCTGGAATTCGAGGTGTTCACCACCCACCACATCCTGCCCCGGCAAGAGAAACTGGTGGTGACCGGCGCCGACAGCGCCTCGCGGCGGGTCTACGAACTCAACGCCGAGCCTGCCGCGGAGGAATACGCGCGGCACATCGGCGTCCCGGTGAGTGCCCTGGACTATCGGGTATTCGCCGCGCACCCCTTGGCGGTGCGGATCAACGACCAGTACTACGTCCGAGCGATCCAGCAGGTCCATCCGGACCTGAGCCTGAGTTTTTATTGTGCGGTGGAGAACGGCATCGTCCTGACCGCCATGGATCCGGGGCCGTTGCTGCACAACCTGCAAGACCTGTTCGACGGCTTGCAGGCGCGCCTCGGCGATCTGTTGCTGACCATCGGCTGCGACTGTTTCCTGCGGCGCCTGGAGTTGGAAGGGCGCGACGGCCTGGAGCAGATCGGCCAATTTTTGCGTGAACATCGGGTGATGGGGTTCAACACCTATGGAGAACAGTTCAATGGCATGCACATCAACCAGACGTTCACCGGAGTTGCCATTGCCCGCCATCGCGTCCCCGGCCATCGCTGAGCTGCAGGCGCAGCTCGCCGCCCTGCAGCATGAAAACCACAAGCTGCGGCGCATCAACGACGCGCTGATCGAACGGGTGGAATCCGGCGTGACCCGCGGCAGCGACCCGTATGCCGCGTTCCAGCATTCGGTGGTGCTGGCCGAGCAGGTGCGTGAACGTACCGATGCGTTGAACCAGGCCATGGCCGAGCTCAAGGCCGGCAATCATTTGCTCGGCGAAGCACGGTTGCGGGCGGAAACGGCCCATCGGCACCTGATCGATGCGATCGAAAGCATTTCCGATGCATTCGTGCTGTTCGACGAGCAGCAACGCATCGTTCTGTTCAACAGCCGTTTCAAGGCGTTCTGGGCCCACAGCCGCGTGCGGATCATTGCGGGGATGCGCCTTGGCGAGGTCAAGCGGTTGATGACCGCCAATGGTTTGTTCAGCGAAGAAACCCGCGGCCAGCCAGACGAGCCGGTGCTGTATCGCTTGCAGAACGGGCGCTGGCTGCAGGTCAGCGAACGGCCGACCCAGGAAGGCGGGCGTGTGATCCTGTTCACCGACATCACCGACGTCAAACTCAGCGAAACCGTGCGCCGCGAACAGGCCGTCGCGCAGAAATCCCATCTGTTGCAACGCGCCGTGGACAACCTGTCCCAGGGCGTGGCGATGGTCAACGCCCAAGGCGTGCTGGAACTGTGGAACCGGCGTTTCCTGGAGCTCAGCGGCCTGGCGCCGGTGGCCGCCCATCGGCCGTTCAACGAGGTGATTGGTGACAGTGAATTGCAACTGCTCACACCGGCCAGTCGCGATGGCAACGGCCGGCTGATCCAGGAATGCGAGCAGCGCCTCTCTGATGGCCGGGTCCTGGAGATCCGCACCCATCCGCTGCCCACCGGTGGCTACGTCAACACCTTCACCGACATCACCGAGCGCTACCAGCACGCCGAGGCATTGAGCGAAAGCGAGCGCTGGATCCGCCTGATCACCGACCACGTGCCGGCGTTGATCGCCTACCTCAATGCCGACCTGGTCTATGAGTTCACCAACAAGGTCTACGAGCAATGGTATTGCTGGCCCCGCGGCGTGATGCTCGGCCAGAGCCTGCGCGAAGCCCACAGCGAACAGCATTACCAGCGCCTGGAAGCCTACGTGGCCCGGGCGTTGGCTGGCGAGAGCGTGACGTTCGAATTCGCCGAGACCAACATCAACAACCAGGAGCGCTACATGCTGCGCTCCTATGTGCCCAACGTGCTGGCCAACGGAGAGGTGGTGGGCATCTTTGTGCTGATCCGCGACATCACCGAGCGCCGTCGCACCGCCGAGGCGTTGCACCAGGCTTATCAGAACCTGGAACAGCGGGTGCAGGAGCGCACCGCAGAACTGACCACCCTCAACGACCAGTTGTTGCGCGAAATCGACGAGCGCAGCCGGGTGGAACTGCGCCTGCGCGAAGCCAAGCGTGAAGCCGAGCGGGCCAACCTGTCGAAAACCAAATTCCTCGCGGCGGTGAGCCATGACCTGTTGCAACCATTGAACGCGGCGCGGCTGTTCACCAGCGCCTTGCTCGAACGCCGCGAGCCGGTGGCGAACGCGCAACTGGTGCGCAACGTCAGCAATTCCCTGCAGGACGTGGAAAATCTGTTGGGCACGCTGGTGGATATTTCCAAGCTCGATGCCGGTGTGATCAAGGCCGATGTAGCGCCGTTCGCGTTGTGCGAATTGCTCGACAACCTGGCAGCCGAATATCGCCAAGTGGCTCGCAGCGAGGGTCTGGAGTTGCGATTCATACCTTGCTCGGTGCTGGTGCGCAGCGACATCCAACTGTTGGCGCGGATCCTGCGCAACCTGCTGAGCAACGCGCTGCGCTACACCCCGAACGGGCGAGTACTGTTGGGATGCCGGCGCCACGGCAATCGTGTGTCGATCGAAGTCTGGGACGCCGGCATCGGCATCGCCCAGGATCGCCTGGAGGAGATTTTCCAAGAGTTCAAGCGCGGTGACGTCCAGCGTCCGGACCAGGATCGTGGCTTGGGCCTGGGGTTGGCGATTGTCGAGAAGATCGCCGGGATCCTCGGGCATCGCATCCAGGTTCGTTCATGGCCGGGCAAAGGCTCGGTATTTGCCATCGAAGTCCCCCTCAGCGCCACCGCGCCCAAGCCACTGCCGTGCCTGGACATGAGCGAGCCGATGCTCGAACGCCTGCGTGGCGCGCGGATCTGGGTACTGGACAACGACGCGGCGATCTGCGCCGGCATGCGCACTTTGCTGGAAGGTTGGGGCTGCCGGGTGGTGACGGCATTGTCGGAACAGGACCTCGCGCGGCAGGTGGACGATTATCGTGCCGACGCGGACCTGTTGATTGCCGACTACCACCTGGATCACGACCAGAACGGCGTCGATGCCGTGGCGCGGATCAACGCCTGCCGAACCTCACCGATTCCCGCGATGATGATCACGGCCAATTACAGCAACGAACTCAAGCAGCAGATCCGCGAGCTTGGCCACACGCTGATGCACAAGCCGGTGCGGCCGATGAAGTTGAAGATTGCGATGAGTCACTTGCTGGGCCAAACAACCAGCCGATGAGTCGAACCGCTTTTGTGGCGAGGGGATTCAGCGAAACGTCGCACCGCCCCGCTGGGGCGCGAAGCGGCCCTAATTCCGGATTACTCGGTTCCACAAAAAGATCCAGGGGGCTGCTTCGCAGCCCAGCGGGGATAAATCCCCTCGCCACAGTTGATCTCTTTTCGCCACGGAGCGCGGGTAGCCAGCTACCGGCGCAAGTACGCCCCGAAATCGATATCCCCCGCACTGAGAATCGCCTGCACCCGGTTATGCACGTTGAGCTTGCGCAGGATCGCCGAGACGTGGGCCTTGACCGTGGTTTCGGCGATGTCCAGCGTGTAGGCGATCTGCTTGTTCGATTCGCCCTTGGTCATGCGTTCGAGCACCAGCAATTGCTTGCGCGTCAGGGCCTGGAGCAGTTCGGGCGGGAACGCCGGGGTTTCGTTCAGGCGCCGGCCCGTCGGGCTCTTCTGGGTGCGGATGATGTCAGGCGGCAGGTACACGTTGCCATTGAGGATCTGCTCGATGGCGTCGGTCATTTGTGAGCGCGGCGAAGACTTGGTGATGAAGCCCACCGCGCCATAGGTAATGGCCTGCAGGACGATCTGCTTGTCCTGCTCGGCGGAAACGATCACCACCGGGATGGTCGGCGCCTCGTTGCGCAGGTTGATCAGGCCATTGAGGCCGTGCATGCCGGGCATGTTCAGGTCCAGCAGGATCAGGTCCAGGTCGTCGTGTTCGCGGGTCAGCGCCAGGGCGCTGTCCAGGTCGGCGGTTTCCATCACCTCGCTGCCGGCAAAACCGTCGCTGATGACGTTGTGGATGGCTTCGCGAAACAGTGGGTGATCGTCGGCTATCAGGATTTTATACATGGCCATTCACCTCGTTATTGTCGTGTTGGGGCAGTTGCACGCAGGTCGCTCACATCAGGGAAAAGGTTCGGGGCGGGCGGCTTGCAGGGGCAGGTTGGCCGCCTCCCAGGCGTCGAGGCCGTCGCGGTACCAGTACAAATGTTTATAGCCCATGGTCGCGGCGCGTTTTACCGCGTTCCAGCTCAACCAGCAATCGGAGCGGCAGTAAAAGACCAGTGGTTGATCCATGCGTCCGGCGGTGGCCTTGCGCAGGTGGAAACTGAAATAGTCCTGCCAGGTTGCATCCAGTTCGCCATCGCCCGTGTTGGCCAGCCACAGGCTGCCGGGAAGGTTGGCGTGGGGCTCGGTGTCGATGAACTGTCCCTGGACCCACGGGCGACGGTAAACGTCGATCAGTACCGGGGCAGGTGTCTGCCCGAGCAGGCGCTGCAAGGATTCGGTGTCGAGGGTTTGCGCGCCGTCGGCGGAGGCGGGCGTCGGGCTGCGGTACTGCGTGATGCGGTAGCCCTGCGGGGAAAACAGCGCGGTGTCAGCCTGGGCGACATTCAGCGCCAGGCCCAGCAAGACGATCGCCAGCAAACGGGGCATGGGATTTATCCTTTTTGTTATGCGCCCATTACATGCCAGGGTCGAGGTCTTGTGAATGCGACCATAGACAGGAAAACCGCTACTAAAGTAGTAATTTTCATCACGAATCACACCAATCCCCTGTGGGAGCGGGCTTGCTCGCGATGGCGGTGATTCAGTCAGCATTGATGTGTCTGGTCCACCGCCTTCGCGAGCAAGCTCGCTCCCACAGGGACCGTGTGTTGCTGGACCGTTCAATTGGCCTTGCGCAACGCCGCATGCTGCGGATTGAACGTCCACACCGCCAGCAGCGCGAACAGCAGCGTCAACCCCACGCACACGGTCATCGCCAGCAGGTTGAATTGCCCGTACAAGGCGAACCGCACCAATTCCACGCCATGGGTGAAGGGGTTCACCGCGCACAGCCAGTACAACCAAGGGCTGGCCTCGAGCATTTTCCATAGCGGATACAGCGCCGAAGACAGGAAAAACATCGGGAAGATGACGAAATTCATCACCCCGGCGAAATTCTCCAGTTGCCGGATCGCATTGGACAACAACAGGCCCAGGGCGCTGAGCATCAGCGCCACCAGCAGCAGCGCCGGCAATGCCAGCAGCAGGCCCATCGCCGGAGGCTGGACGCCGTAGACCCAGGCGATGGCGAGAAAGGCGTAGACCTGCAGCAAGGAAATCAGCGAGGTCGCGAGCAACTTGCTCGCCAGTAGAAAGGCCCGGGGCAGGGGGCTGGTCAGCAACACGCGCATGCTGCCCATTTCCCGGTCGTACACCATCGACAGCGAGCCTTGCATGCCGTTGAACAGAAGGATCATGCAGGCGAGCCCCGGCACGATGTATACCTCGTAGGGGATGTAGGTGTCGTAGGGCGCGATGATGGCGATGCCCAGCGCCGCCCGAAAACCGGCGGCGAACACCAGCAACCACAACAGCGGTCGCACCAGCGCGCTGAGCAACCGCGTGCGCTGCAAGACGAAGCGCAGCCATTCGCGCATCACGATGCCGCTGAAACATTGCCAATAAGCATTCATGCGGCCACCCCCGAGGCAGTCAGACGATGGAAGGCCGAGCCGAGGCTGCCGCCGTGTTCCTCGCTCACGTCCTCGGCCCGACCGCTGGCGACGAGCCGGCCCTGATGCACGATGAGCAGGTCATCGCTGGGCTGCACTTCGTCGAGCAAGTGAGTGGTCCAGAGCACGCTGATGCCGTGTTCGTTGCACAACTGGCGAATATGCTGCCCCAAGGCCTGGCGGCTGGCGGGATCAAGGCCGACGCTCGGCTCGTCCAGCAACAACAGGCGCGGCTCGTGGAGCAGGGCGCGGGCGATTTCCACCCGGCGCCGATGCCCACCGTTGAGGTTGCGCACGCGCTCGTGGCGCCGTTCCGTCAATTGTTGGCGGGCCAGCTCGGCGTCGACCCGCGCGCAGCCCTGGCGGCGTGACACACCGTGCAGCGCGAGGTGATAGCGCAGGTTCTGTTCGACGCTCAGGTCCAGGTCCAGCGTGCTTTGCTGGAACACTACGCCCAGCTGGCGCAAGGCCTGGCGCGGTGACGTGCGCAGCGAATGGCCGCCGACCCGGATCTCGCCGCGCTGCACGTCATACAGGCGCGTCAGCAGGGCAATCAGCGTCGACTTCCCCGCGCCGTTGGGCCCGAGGAGCGCGGCGAAGCGTCCGGCGGGCACGCTGAAATGGATCTGGCGCAGGGCTTCCCTGGCGCCGTAGGCGAAACTCAGGTCGCTGACTTCCAAGGCGTTCATGGCGTCACCACCACGCCCCAGGGATAGCGCCCGACTTTCACCGACTTGAGTACCTTGCGGCTCTCCACGTCGATCACCGAGACATCGCCGCTGACGCCATTGGTCGCCAGCAATTGCTTCTGGTCCGGGGTGAACGCCAGTTGCCAGACGCGCCGGCCCACCAACAGGTAATCCAGCACTTCGAAGGTCTTCGCGTCGATCACCGCGACATGGTTGGCCGGGCCCAGGGCGACGAACGCGAGCTTGCCGTCGGCGCTGAGCTTGATGCCCACCGGTTGTACCTTGTCCGGATGCACGCCCTTGATCTGGAAGGTCAGGGTCTTGAGGACTTGGCGCGTGGCAACGTCGAGGATAGTCAAGGTGCCGCCGATTTCCGCCGAGGCCCAGAGCTGCGTGCCGTCGCGATTGAACTCGACGAAGCGCGGCCGTTGATCGACCAAGGTGTTGTCCGCCAACGTTTGGGTGCTGGTGTCGATCCAGTGCAGCATGTTGGTGGTCTCGCTGGTGTTGACCGCCCACTTGCCGTCGGGGCTGACGGCCATGCCTTCGGGCTCGACGCCCACGCCAATCTGGCCCAGCACTTCGGAGGTCTGGGTGTCGATCACCGTGACCAGGGCATCGTCTTCGTTGGAAACATAGAGCCAGCGATCGTTGGGGTGCAAGGCGAATTGTTCCGGGTCCTTGCCGGACGGCAGCTCCTTGATGATCTTGCGGGTGGCGACGTCCATCACCTGGACCCGGTCCGAATCGCTGGCGCAGATGTACAACAGGCGGTTGTCATGGGACAGCAACAGGCCCCGGGGGCGTTGGCCGACCGGCAAGGTTTCGACGACTTCAAGGCTCTGCAGATCGATCAGGCTGAGGCTGTTGTCTTTTTCATTGGAGACCCAGGCAATGCTGGCCGCAGCGGGACCGGCAAGGAGCAGCGAGGCGCCCAGGGCGAGGGCTTGGCAAAGCAGAGCCGGGTTGAGCAGGGGGCGGCGCATGGCGTTTTCCTTATTGTTGTTATCGATCAGGGGTAGCGACAGCTCACTTCGGGTTGGTCGAAGCCCAGGCTGTCCATTTCGTTGGACGGATGCAGGAAACCGTCCTGGGGCGAGGTGCTGACCAAGGCTCGCGGCTGGACCAGGGGAATCGGTTGGCGCAACTGGCCGTTCCAGGGACGATAGCTGAGCTTGCGGCCCTTGAATCCATCCAGCGGCAACTGATCGCCGAGGGCCAGTTGGCGGATCGCAAACGGGTCGTCCTGGCGCAACTTGCTGACGGCGGCGGCGATGCTGCGCACGGCGATCCAGGCGGCGAAGTCGCGGTCGTTCATCCAGCGCCCGGCCAAGGCTTCGAAGCGTTTTTGCAGTTGCGCCGCGCCGTAGGTCTCGACCGTCTTGTGCCAACCGGTGGGCGTCAGCCCCTGGGTGCCGGCCACCGGGCGCGGATACCAGGTCTGGTAGGGCACGTATTCACCAAAGTCGCCGTGCTCGTCGGCCACCAGCACCACGTCGTACTCGGCGGCCTGGGTGAACAGCGGCATGTCGGCCTGGGCGCTGCGGCGCTGGTCGTTGTCGAACTGCCAGGGCTTCTCGGCAACGATCTTCATGCCGAAGCGCTTCATGGCCCGGCGCAATGCGGCGGCGTAGGCCTGGTCTTCGGGTGTCTGGCCGACGATCAGCAAGGCCCGCTGCCATTTGCGCACGACACTGAATTGGATCAGGGCATCGGCGAGGGTCGCGCGGTCGGGCAGGGTGTGCAGGACGTTGCCCAGGCATTCGGTGGTGCGCAGGCTGTCATCAGGGCTGCCAGCGTTGAAAAGCAGACTGTCGGGGAGGGCGGCACTGAGCTGGCGCAGGCTTTCGCCCGGCGCATTCACCACGAACAGACGCAGGCCTTGCGCATGCTGGGCACGGGCGGCCTCCAGCAATGCCTGGGGGCTGTCGACGTTGGCACTTTCGAGGCGGTAGTCGTGCTTGAGAAATCGTCCGGTGCTGTTGCTGTCGATGATCGCCAGTTCGGCGCCGCGCAGCCCGGCATCGGAGGGTTCGGCGATGACGTTGGACAACAGCGGGCCAGGGTCGGGCCGGTAGCCGAGGTAGCCGATGCGCACCTGCAACGGCACGGCGTCGCCTGCCTGGGCGGTCGCCGCAGCCAACAGGTAAACCAGGGCGTAACTGACAAGCCGGCGCATGACGTCCTCCATTGCAGGTAGCGCCAGCATAGGAAGGCCGTGGTCCCGGGGAAATATGCAGAAAGTACCGCCGGGGCAGTACCAAGGTAGTAGCTCGCCCCAGGCGCCGGGGTTTTAGGATGCTTTCAATTGTCATTCATCAGGGAGCGGACAGACCGTGCGAATGTTCAAGACGCTGCTGTTGCCGTTGTTACTGATCCTGAGTTTGATCGGAGTGGATTGGCGTGCCCCGACCCCTGTGGGAGCGAGCTTGCTCGCGATGATGGCGGCACATTCAATATTGAGGCCGGCTGACCCACCGCTATCGCGAGCAAGCTCGCTCCCACGGGGGATCGGCGTGAGTCAGGGGGCGGAGCACTAGCCATGTCAGCCCTCTGGCGAATCAACCTCTGGGTCACGGCGTTCTTCGCCCTGGTCACCCTGGCCTGTGCAACCCTGCTGTTGCACCAGGCCACGGCGGATGTGCGACGGGAACTGCAATCGGCCGAGTCGGTGGTGCATTACCTGCGCGAGACCGCCCAGCGCGACCCGGCCAGCCTCCAATCGAGGCTGACTGGCAGCCTGCGTCATGTACGGGTGCGCTGGTCGGCACCCGGGGAAAATTCGCCAGCGCAAGAGCCTGGCTTGAACGCTTGGTTGGGGCGTCGACTGTTGGCCGATGGTCCTGCCGCCCAGGTCGTTGAATTGCAGGACGGACGTCGGGCCTGGATCGCCGTTGACCCCGTGGATGAAGTGGATGAGATCCTCGATTCCCTGGTGCAACTGCTCGGCGTTTGCGCGATGGCCTTGCTGCTCAGCTTGCTGGCGATTCGTTGGGCGGTGCGCCGGGGCATGCGCTTGCTGGACGAATTGCTGCAGGCGCTGCATCAGGTGTCCGCCGGGGATCTGCAGGTGAACCTGCGGGCAGCAGGCATTTCGGAGGCCCAGCGGTTAGCGGAGCATTTCAATCGGATGACTGCCGCCCTGGCCCAGACCCGGGCGGACAATGCTCGGCTGACCCAGGCATTGCTGGCTGTGCAAGAGCAGGAGCGCAGGTCCCTCGCGCAAACCCTGCACGACGATTTGGGCCAGTACGTGGCAGGCATTCGAGCGCGGGCCTGCCTGCTGCGGCTGGTGATCCACCAGCCGCCTGCGCTGGAGCAGACCGCCAGCGAACTGGAAGAACACTGCGATCATTTGCAGCAAGGTTTTCGCGCCTTGGTCAACGATTTGTACCCCGTCGTGCTCCAGCATCTGCCGCTGGGCGAGGCCATCGAGCTGTTGGCCCGGCAATGGCAGGACAACCACGGCATCGCCTGTCAGTTGCGGGTCGATGGCGCGCTACCGGCATTGGCCGGGCCGGACAAAGCCCACCTGTACCGCCTGTTGCAGGAGGCGCTGACCAACATCGCCCGGCATGCCGACGCCAGCCAGGTACGCATCCGCATGCAGCACCGCGCCGGTCGCCTGCGGCTATGGGTGCGCGATAACGGTTGCGGTGCCCAGCAGCCCGCCCGGGCCGGCGTGGGCTTGCATTCGATGGCCGAACGGGCCCGCAGCCTCGGCGGTGAGCTGCGGGTCATGAGCCGGCCCGGCGCGGGTTGGGCGCTGGACTTGAACATTCCCCTGGAGGCGTCATGAACATTTTGTTGGTGGATGACCACGCCGTGGTCCGGCAAGGCTACGCCAGCCTGTTGCGAGCAATGATGCCGGAGCTGCAGGTTCGCGAAGCCGCTTCGGGTGAAGAGGCGTTGAGCCAGGTGCAGGAGCAGGTACCGAACCTGGTGATCATGGACTTCGGGCTGCCGGGCATCAGCGGGCTGGAAACCACCCGGCGCCTGCGGCAGCGCCTGCCGCAACTGCGGGTGTTGTTTTTCAGCATGCACGATGAATTGCCATTGGTTCGCCAGGCGCTGGAGGCCGGCGCGGCAGGTTACCTGACGAAGAATTCGGCACCGCAAGTATTGGTGGAAGCGGTGCGGCGGGTGTTGGCCGGTCATGCCTATATCGAACAGGCCCTGGCGACGCAATTGGCTTGCGCGACCACCCGCCACGACAGCGATCCGCGCCTGCAATCGATGACCCAACGCGAGCTGGAGATCTTCGTCATGCTCGCCAAGGGCACGCCCGCGCGAACCATTGCCGAACGGCTGTGCATCAGCGCCAAGACCGTTTCCAACCACCTGACGTTGCTCAAGAGCAAGTTGCAGGTCAGTTCCCATGCCGAGTTGGTGCATCTGGGGATTGATATGGGGGTGGTGCGGGTGGCGGGGTGAAAGCAGGCGATGAAGATAATTGTGGCGAGGGGATTTATCCCCGCTGGGGCGCGAAGCGGCCCCTAGATCTACCTGGCATACCGAGTTGTCGGGTTTTAGGGCTGCTTCGCAGCCCAGCGGGGATAAATCCCCTCGCCACGGGGCGTTCAGCGATCCCAAGAAGTCGGGCACCCGACACACCCCTGCATATTCGCATCCTGGAAATTTCCGTAGTGCTGCCGCGAGCCCGTCAGGTTGGCCTGCTCCAGATTGCTTTCACCCAGCTTGACCTCTTGCAGATTGGCATCGCGCAGATCAGCACCCTTGAGGTCGGCCTTGCTCAGCCAGGCCATTTCCAGGTCGGCGGCCTGCAGGTTGGCGTCGCGCAGTCGGGCGCCGGACAACCGCGCGAACTGAAGATAGGCCGCCGTCAGGTCGGCCTGCTGGAACTGCGCACCCTGGGCAAACAGGCCCCAGCCCTGGATAGCCTTGAGCGTGGCACCGCTGAAGTCCGCCAGGCGCAGATTGCTTTGTTGCAGGCTGGCTCGATTGAGATTGGCGCCCTGTAGCTGCGCTTTCTCGAGATTGGCCAGGTCCAGCCGCGCGTGGCGCAGGTCGGCATCGCGCAGGTCTGCGCCGGCGAGGTTCATCTTGCGCAGGTCCTGGTTGGCGAGCTTGGCGCCCCGCAGGTTGGCGCCGGGGCATTGGCTGGATTCGGCGATGGTGCAGCCGTTGATTGTCAGAGCGGTGTCGGGGTCATCGGCATGGGCAACGGCGCCGATGAACAGAAGCAGTAATGGCAAAAATTTCATGGCAGGAACTCGGTGTTAACTGTGGGAACGAGCTTGCTCGCGATGGCGGTGGTTCAGCCGGCATTGATGTTGACTGACACTGCGCTATCGCGAGCAAGCTCGCTCCCACAGGGGGTGGTGTGGGTCAGGACCCCGTTGGGTTCAGGTTATTTCTGCGCCGTGGCCTTATCCCAACTCGGAATCTTGAACACCCAGAACGAACCACCCTGGGCCACTGGCTTGGTCAGTTCGGCCATGTCGCCGCCCCACAACGGCACGGCGCCGCCGTAGCCGACGGTCACGCCGATGTACTGCTCGCCGTCCTGCTCCCAGGTGATGGGCGGGGAGACGATGCCGCTGCCGGTCTGGAACTTCCACAGCTCCTTGCCGGTTTTCGCATCGAAGGCCTTGAAGAATCCGTCGCCGGTGCCGGTGAACACCAGGTTGCCCTTGGTTGCCAGCACGCCGGCCCACAGCGGCAGCGGCTCCTTGTGCTCCCACACCACCTTGCCGGTGGTGGGATTCATGGCTCGCAGGCTGCCGACGTGATCGTCATACATGCGCTTGATCCGGAAACCCATGCCCAGGTAGGCGGAGCCTTTTTTATAGCTGACTTCCTCGGTCCAGTACTCCTCTTTCCATTGGTTGCCCGGTACGTAGAACAGGCCGGTGTCCTGGCTGTAGGCCATGGGGTTCCAGTTCTTGCCGCCGAGGAACGGCGGCGAGACTTCCACCGGCTTGCCCTTGGTTTCTCCCGGCAGCGGCTTGGCTGGGCGCTGGCCGGGATTTTCCACCGGCCGACCGGTCTTCAGGTCGATGTGGCTGGCCCAGGTGATGTTGTCGACGAAGGGGAAGGCGTTCTGCAACTTGCCGTTATTGCGATCCACCACATAGAAGAAGCCGTTGCGGTCGGCGTGGGCGGTGGCCTTGACCACCTTGCCGTCCTTGTCCTTGTAGTCGAATAGCACCAGCTCGTTGTTGCCGGAGAAATCCCAGGCGTCGTTCGGCGTGTGCTGGTAGAACCATTTCACTTCACCGGTGCTTGGGTCGACACCCACCTGGCCGGAGGTGTAGAGGCTGTCGTAGTCATGCGGATTGCCGTCCTTGGCCGTGCGCGCCCAGGTGTTCCAAGGGCCGGGGTTGCCCGCGCCGACGATGATGGTGTTGGTCTCGGCATCGAAACTGGCGCTCTGCCAAGGTGCGCCACCGCCGTGGCTCCAGGCTTCGACCTTGCCGGTCTCGGTGGTCTTGTCGTCAGGCCAGGACGGCGCCTTCACGTCGCCGGTCGGGGTGCTGTCCTTGCCGTTGAGGCGGCCCATGTGGCCTTCGACAAACGGGCGCATCCAGACTTCTTCGCCAGTGTCCGGATCACGGGCGAACAGTTGCCCAACCACGCCGAACTCATCGCCGGAACTGCCGTGGATCAGCAGGACCTTGCCGCTGGTCTTGTCCTTGATCAGCACCGGGGCGCCGGTCATGGTGTAGCCGCCGGCGTGGTCGCCGAACTTCTTGTTCCACACCACCTTGCCGGTGTTCTTGTCCAAGGCGACGACGCGGGCATCCAAGGTGCCGAAGTAGATCTTGTCGCCATAGATGGCCGCGCCGCGGTTGACCACGTCGCAGCACGGGCGGATGTTGTCCGGCAGGCGGTGGTTGTAGGTCCACAGGCGCTTGCCGGTCTTGGCATCCAGCGCGAACACCCGCGAATACGAGCCGGTGACGTACACCACGCCGTCGCTGACGATTGCCTGGGATTCCTGGCCGCGTTGCTTCTCGTCGCCGAAAGAATAGGACCAGGCCGGGGTCAGCTTGAACACGTTCTTGTCGTTGACCTGGGCCAGTGGGCTCCAGCGTTGGGCGTTGGTGCCCATGCCGTATTGCAGCACGTCCTGGGTGGTCAGGTGATCGTTGGCGATATCTTCCCAGGTCACGGCGGCGTGCGCCTGGGTGCCCAGGGACAGGCCGCCGGCAAGCAGCAAGGCAATGGCCAGGGAGGAGAGGGCGGGGCGGGTTTTTATTGTCATGGTGGGATTTCCCAGTGAGGTTTTGGCCTGACTAGGGTCGGGGCTCGCACGCCTCGTCCGATACGGAAAAATTCCCGCCCTTGCCGGGAAGACTTCCCAGACCGCCTGTCTTTGCGACTTGCGTCGGACGACCTGCTACCAAGGAACTAGACCGCGACCACCAAAGCAGCATTCGGCTGTGGGCACCCGGTTCCTAAGATGACGGCACGGCCTCTGCAAAGAGGTCTTGCGTGCAATTTCGAGGGCATAACAATGACAACAAAACGCAACGCCATCATCGCTACCGCATTGCTGATGGGGCTGACCGGCGCTGGCTCCGCGTGGGCCCATGGCAACGTAGTGCCCCAGGCAGTGGAAACCAAGGGGCTGACGCCCATCAAGGACACCAACCTGCCGGTGGATGCCGACGGCTGGGTCGCACAGAACCCTTATCGCAACTCTCCGGAGCGGGACAAGGCCGTGGAAATCGGCGCTTCGGCCTACAACCAGAACTGCGCGGCCTGCCATGGCCTGGAAGCCAAGTCCGGCGGGATCGCACCGGACCTGCGCATGCTCGACGCCGCCGAAGCCGGCGATGAATGGTTTGTCGAGCGCGTGCGCCACGGCGCGGTGCGCGACGGTCGCGTCTACATGCCGAAGATGGCCGATTACCTGAGCCAGGAAGCGCTGTGGGCGGTGCGGACTTATCTGGACAGCGTGCACGTCGAGGAGTGATTGCCATGCGCTTGTTCGCGTGGGTGATGTGCGGCCTGTTGCTGTGGGGCCCGGCGGTGCAGGCGCAGGTGCGCAGCTATGACCAGATGATCGCCGACGGCGAATTGAAGGTCGCGGTCTACAAGGATTTCGCTCCCTACAGTTTCGAAGACCAGGGCCAGCCCCGGGGCGTCGATGTGGAATTGGCACAGGCCCTGGCCAAGGCCATGGGCGTGCGGCTGAAACTGATCTGGGCGCCGCCCGGCGAGAAGCTCGACGATGACCTGCGTGACTACATCTGGCGCAGCAGTCCATTGCACGACCGGCAATTGGCCGACCTGATGATGCGCGTGCCGTACGATCACGACTATGTGCAACGGCGCAACGACATCGGTGAGCTGGAAAACGCCCAGGTGGTGATGTTCGGGCCGTATCAACAGGAATGCTGGCAGGTGGCGTATGACCGTCGCCGACTGGAGTCGGTGGGCAGCGTCGCGGTGTTCCAGCAGCACCCCATCGGCGTCGAAGTCGACAGCGTGCCCTCGTTCTACCTGACCTCGGTGTTCAACGGCATGCTGAGCGCCAAGACCCGCCATTACCCCACCGTCGCCAAAGCCTTCGGGGCCATGCAGGCCGGCGAAGTCGACGCGGTCATGGCGATGCGCGGGGAGATCGACTGGCAAGTGCATCAGGCGGCCGACCCGCAGTTGGCCCTCGCTGAAAACGCCTACCCGAACATGGGCAAGCAGCGCTGGGAGATCGGCATGGCGGTGCATGAAAGCAACCGTCAGTTGGCCTACGCAGTGGAAGAGGCACTGGAAGGTTTGATTCGCGATGGCACTCTCAAGACGGTGTATGCCCACTATGGCCTGCGCTACGAAGTACCCGAGATGTACCAATAGGAGCGCGGGATGAATTGGCGAGCGTTCGGCCTGCTGTTGGGTTGCCTGCCGTTGATGGCGAGCGCGATCGAGCCGGGAAAGGACCCGGTGCCGTCGGTGATGTGGGCCTTCTATCACAAACAATTGCTGGCGGATGCGCCGTTCGTGTTCGACGAGCGGGTGCGGGTGCTGGCGCCGCCCTTTGCCGAAGACGCGCGCCAGGTGCCGCTGGAAATCGATGCGCGGGCCTTCACGGGCGACGTCGTGCGGGTGCTGGCCTGGGCCGAGCTCAACCCGCTGCCAAGAATCGTTGATTTCCAGCCCTCGGAGCGGGTGCTGCCGTGGCTGTCGATCCGCATCCGTATCGAGCAGGCGACTCCGCTACGTGCCGCCGTGCAGACCCGCGACGGCTTGTGGCACGTCGGCTCGACCCTGATCGATGCGGCGGGTGGCGGCTGCACCGCGCCCAGCGTAGTGCGCACCCAACCGGGTTGGGAAGAGCACCTGGGTGAGGTGCTGGGCGGGCGCTACCCGCGTGGGGATTCGAATCGCCTGCGCTTGCAGATCGCCCATCCGATGGACAACGGCCTGGTCAGCGGCATCCCGGAGTTCTTCCTCAACCAGGCGCAACTGTTGGACGCCGACGGCAAGCTGCTGGCGCGCCTGGAGCTGTTCCCGGCGGTCAGCGAAAACCCCAACCTGGGCTTCGATATCCAAGGCCCGGGCCAGACCCGCCTGGTGCTGCGCGACAACAGCGGCAACCAGTTCGAGGCGGCCATCCCCTGATCAAAGGAGCGCACCATGCGCTGGTTGTTGCTGGTCTGTCTTGGGCTGTGCCTGCCGGCATGGTCCGCCACCGATTATTCCCTCAAGCCGCGGCAGATCGCCGACGGCACCTGGTTGCTGGAAGGCAGCACGGATAATTTCGCCAAGGCCAACGGTGGCAACATCGTCAACACCGGGTTCATCGTCACCGAGGCGGGTGTGGTGGTCATCGACACCGGACCGTCCAAGCGCTATGGCGAAGCGCTGCGCCAGGCCATTGCCGCGACGACGGACAAGCCGGTGGTCCAGGTGCTGCTGACGCACCATCACCCGGATCATGTGCTGGGCAACCAGGCCTTCAGCGACGTATCCATCGGCGCGTTGCTCGGCACCACCGACCTGCTGCGACAGCAGGGCGATGCGCTGGCAGAAAACATGTACCGGCTGGTAGGCGACTGGATGCGCGGCACCGAGGTCGTGCTGCCGACCCAGGCGCTGAGCCCCGGGACGCTGAAGGTTGGCGATCATTCACTGCGCCTGCTGGCGTTGGCCGGGCACACCGGCGCGGACCTGGCGATCCTCGATGAAACCACCGGCGTGCTGTTTGCCGGCGACCTGGTGTTTTACGAACGGGCCTTGACCACCCCGAACAGCCCTGGCCTGGAAGTCTGGCTCAAGGACCTCGACACGCTCCAGGCGCTGCCCTGGAAGCAAATCGTCCCGGGACATGGCCCGATGGCCACCGACGCCCGGCCTTTCTCGCAGATGCGCGACTACCTGGGCTGGCTCGACCAACTGATGCGCGACGGCGCGGCCCGGGGCGACGACATGGCCGAGATGATCCGCAGCCCCATTCCCGAGCGCTTCGCCGGGATCAGCCTGAGCCGGTATGAGCTGATTCGCAGTGTCAGTCATCTTTATCCGCGTTATGAGCGGGTGGGGATGAAGCGAGTGGACACCCACGCCCCTGACTGAGCGCAGATCCCCGTGGCGAGGGAGCTTGCTCCCGCTGGGCTGCGAAGCGGCCCCCTATGTTTTTCACCTCCATATCAGTTTTGACAAACCCATTTTTAGGGCCGCTGCGCGCCCCAGCGGGAGCAAGCTCCCTCGCCTCGGGGGGATTCGCTTACTTCTACATGTACCAAGGAACTAGAAAACTCAACACAGCGGGCAATTGTTGGCGGCGCCGTCGGGGCCAAGAATCTGTGGCAGACCGGGAAAATTTCCCGGGTATAACAATAACCGCAGAGGTAGCCGCCATGATTCATCCCGCACGTCGCCAGCCCTTCGCCGTGAACCTGCTGCTCAGTGCCATGCTGCTGTCCGGCTCGGCGTTGGCCGCCGTGACCGACCAGGAAATTCTCCAGGACCCGAAGAACCCGCAACAGATCGTCACCAACGGCCTGGGGGTCCAGGGCCAGCGCTATAGCCCGCTCGACACCCTCAACGTGAATAACGTCAAGGACCTGCGTCC
This sequence comes from Pseudomonas alvandae, assembly GCF_019141525.1. GTDB lineage: Bacteria > Pseudomonadota > Gammaproteobacteria > Pseudomonadales > Pseudomonadaceae > Aquipseudomonas > Aquipseudomonas alvandae. Next base: position 3,433,626 of record NZ_CP077080.1, on the reverse strand, counting down.
GGTCTGGGCGTTCTCCTTCGGCGGCGAAAAGCAGCGCGGCCAGCAGGCCCAGCCGATGATCAAGGACGGGGTGATGTACCTCACCGGGTCCTACTCGCGGGTGTTCGCGGTGGATGCGCGCACCGGCAAGAAACTCTGGCAATACGACGCGCGCCTGCCCGATGACATCCGCCCGTGCTGCGACGTGATCAACCGGGGCGTGGCGCTGTATGGCGACCTGGTGTTCTTCGGCACCCTCGACGCCAAGTTGGTGGCCTTGAACAAGGACACCGGCAAAGTGGTGTGGAGCAAGAAAGTCGCCGACCACAAGGAAGGCTATTCCATCAGTGCCGCGCCGCTCGTGGTGAACGGCAAGCTCATCACGGGCGTGGCGGGTGGCGAGTTCGGCGTGGTCGGGCAGATCAGCGCGTTCGACCCGAAAAACGGTGAACTGCTGTGGACCCGGCCGACCGTGGAAGGCCACATGGGCTACGTCTACAAGGACGGCAAGGCCGTGGAAAACGGTATTTCCGGCGGCGAGGCGGGCAAGACCTGGCCGGGTGACCTCTGGAAAACTGGCGGTGCCGCGCCTTGGCTGGGCGGCTACTACGACCCGGAAACCAACCTGCTGCTGTTCGGCACCGGCAACCCGGCGCCCTGGAACTCCCACCTGCGCCCTGGCGACAACCTCTATTCCTCGTCGCGCCTGGCCCTGAACCCGGATGACGGCAGCATCAAGTGGCACTTCCAGAGCACACCCCACGACGGTTGGGACTATGACGGCGTCAACGAACTGATCTCGTTCAACTACAAGGAAGGCGGCAAGGACATCAAGGCCGCGGCGACCGCCGACCGTAACGGCTTCTTCTACGTGCTTGATCGCACCAACGGCAAGTTCATCCGCGGCTTCCCGTTCGTCGACAAGATCACCTGGGCCACCGGCCTGGACGAGGATGGCCGACCAATCTACAACGAGGCCAGCCGTCCGGGCGCGCCGGGCAGCGAAGCCAAGGGCAGTTCGGTGTTCGTGGCGCCGGCGTTCCTCGGTGCGAAAAACTGGATGCCGATGGCCTACAACCAGGACACCGGCCTGTTCTATGTGCCATCCAACGAATGGGGCATGGACATCTGGAACGAAGGCATCGCCTACAAGAAAGGCGCGGCGTTCCTCGGGGCCGGTTTCACCATCAAGCCGCTGAACGAGGATTACATCGGCGTATTGCGGGCCATCGACCCCAAGACCGGCAAGGAAGTCTGGCGCCACAAGAACTTCGCGCCGCTGTGGGGCGGGGTGCTGACCACCAAGGGCAACCTGGTGTTCACCGGTACGCCTGAAGGTTTCCTGCAAGCCTTCAACGCCAAGACCGGGGAAAAGGTCTGGGAATTCCAGACCGGCTCCGGCGTGCTCGGCTCGCCGATTACCTGGGAAATGGACGGCGAGCAGTACGTCTCGGTGGTGTCCGGCTGGGGTGGTGCGGTGCCGCTGTGGGGCGGCGAGGTGGCCAAGCGCGTGAAGGACTTCAACCAGGGCGGCATGCTCTGGACCTTCAAGTTGCCGAAGGCGCTCGTTGCCAAGCGCTGAGCGGTCATCTTACCTGGGCCGCTTTTGTGGCGAGGGGATTCATCCCCGCTGGGCTGCGAAGCGGCCCCAGAATTTTTGCGAGCGCTGCGCACTCGAGCGGGGATAAATCCCCTCGCCACAAGAGCGGTGCTCGTTCCCGCTTACACACCTACGACCAAATAACGAGAGAGCCCCCTGCCAATGACGCATTCGTCCGGCAGGCGGGGCTCTCTACCATCGGCCTATCGCCTGTCCCGCGACAGGCATCGACCAGGCAGAGGCCCATCATGATCTACGCACAACCCGGAACCCCAGGCGCCGTCGTTTCCTTCAAGCCGCGCTATGGCAATTTCATCGGCGGCGAGTTCGTCGCGCCGGTCAACGGCGAATACTTCACCAACACGTCGCCGGTCAACGGCGAAGTCATCGGCGAATTCCCGCGCTCCAGCGCAGCCGATATCGACAAAGCCCTGGATGCGGCCCATGCCGCCGCCGATGCGTGGGGCAAGACCTCCGTTCAGGATCGTTCCCTGGTGCTGCTGAAAATCGCTGACCGCATCGAGCAGAACCTGGAAATCCTCGCCGTCAGCGAGACGTGGGACAACGGCAAGGCCGTGCGTGAAACCCTGAATGCCGACGTGCCTCTGTCGGCTGACCATTTCCGCTATTTCGCCGGTTGCATCCGCGCCCAAGAGGGCGGCGCTGCCGAAATCAACGAGTTGACCACCGCCTATCATTTCCACGAGCCGCTGGGCGTGGTCGGCCAGATCATTCCGTGGAACTTCCCGCTGCTGATGGCCGCCTGGAAACTCGCCCCGGCCCTGGCCGCCGGCAACTGCATCGTGCTCAAGCCGGCGGAGCAGACGCCGCTGTCGATTACCGTATTCATCGAACTGATCGCCGACCTGCTGCCAGCCGGCGTGTTGAACATTGTCCACGGCTTTGGCCGCGAAGCCGGCGAAGCCCTGGCCACCAGCAAGCGCATCGCCAAGATCGCCTTCACCGGCTCGACTCCGGTCGGTTCGCACATCATGAAGTGCGCCGCTGAGAACATCATCCCGTCCACGGTGGAGCTGGGCGGCAAGTCGCCGAACATCTTCTTCGAAGACATCATGCAAGCCGAGCCGGCGTTCATCGAGAAGGCTGCCGAAGGCTTGGTACTGGCGTTCTTCAACCAGGGCGAAGTCTGCACCTGCCCATCTCGCGCCTTGGTGCAGGAATCGATCTACGCACCGTTCATGGCCGAGGTCATGAAGAAAATCGCCAAGATCAAGCGTGGCAACCCACTGGACACCGAGACCATGGTCGGCGCCCAGGCGTCCCAGCAGCAATACGACAAGATCCTTTCGTACCTGGACATCGCCCGGGAAGAGGGTGCCGAGCTGCTGACCGGTGGCGCGGCCGAACGTCTTGAGGGCGATCTGTCCAGCGGCTATTACATCCAACCGACGCTGCTCAAGGGCCATAACAAGATGCGCGTCTTCCAGGAAGAAATCTTCGGCCCGGTGGTGGGCGTGACCACCTTCAAGGACGAAGCGGAAGCCCTGGCGATCGCCAACGACACCGAGTTCGGCCTCGGCGCCGGCCTCTGGACCCGCGACATCAACCGCGCCTACCGCATGGGTCGGGCGATCAAGGCCGGACGCGTGTGGACCAACTGCTACCACCTTTACCCGGCGCATGCCGCGTTCGGCGGCTACAAGAAATCCGGCGTCGGTCGCGAAACCCACAAGATGATGCTCGACCATTACCAGCAGACCAAGAACCTCTTGGTGAGCTATGACGTCAATCCGTTGGGGTTCTTCTGACCCCCGAAGCACTCACCGAGTGACTCCTGTGGCGAGGGAGCTTGCTCCCGCTGGGCCGCGTAGCGGCCCTTCTTTTCAGGCCCATATTGATGGTGTGGCTGCTCAATTGGGGCTGCTGTGCAGCCCAGCGGGAGCAAGCTCCCTCGCCACGGAGTCTCGCTGTTCCTGTAATACCAACGCACCCCACCCACCGCTTCGAAAGTAGCATTCGGGCCCTGACCGCCCCGTGCATTAATGAACCTGCCGGAATCGCCCGGTACAAGAAGAGGAAAGACCCATGTGGACTAAACCCGCGTACACCGACCTGCGTATTGGCTTTGAAGTGACGATGTACTTCGCCAACCGATGAGTGCCTGGCCCGGCTTGACGCGGTCAGGCCGGGCTACCCATTGGTCGGATTGCATTAACGGCGGGATGCTTTAGGCTCAACGTATCCCTCGACAATAACAACAGGCTTACCCATGAGCCCCGCAACTGAAAAGATGAGCCTCAGCCCCCTGCGCAAGTTCGTTTCCCCTGAAATCATGTTCGGTGCCGGCTGTCGGCACAACGTTGGCAACTACGCCAAGACTTTCGGCGCCCGCAAGGTGCTGGTGGTCACCGATCCCGGGGTGATCGCCGCCGGTTGGGTCGGCGACGTCGAGACCAGCCTGCAAGCCCAGGGCATCGATTACTGCATCTACAGCGCCGTCTCGCCCAACCCTCGGGTCGAGGAAGTCATGCTCGGTGCCGAGACCTACCGCGAGAACCATTGCGACGTGATCGTCGCGGTTGGCGGCGGCAGCCCCATGGACTGCGGCAAGGCGATCGGGATCGTGGTCGCCCATGGCCGCAACATCCTTGAATTCGAAGGCGTGGACACGCTGCATGTGCCCAGTCCGCCGCTGATCCTGATTCCCACCACGGCCGGCACTTCTGCCGATGTGTCGCAGTTCGTCATCATCTCCAACCAGCAAGAGCGCATGAAGTTTTCCATCGTCAGCAAGGCAGCCGTGCCGGACGTGTCGTTGATCGACCCGGAAACGACCTTGAGCATGGACCCGTTCCTGTCGGCCTGTACCGGCATCGATGCGTTGGTGCATGCGATCGAGGCGTTCGTCTCCACCGGCCACGGACCGTTGACCGATCCCCACGCGCTGGAAGCGATGCGCCTGATCAACAACAACCTGGTGCAGATGATTGCCAATCCGGCGGACGTCGCCCTGCGGGAAAAGATCATGCTCGGCAGCATGCAGGCCGGGCTTGCGTTCTCCAACGCGATCCTCGGTGCGGTGCACGCCATGTCCCACAGCCTGGGCGGTTTTCTCGACCTGCCTCACGGCTTGTGCAACGCGGTGCTGGTGGAACACGTGGTAGCGTTCAACTACACCTCGGCGCCGGACCGCTTCAAAGTGATCGCCGAGACCCTTGGCATCGATTGCCGTGGGCTCAACCATCGGCAGATCCGCACCCGGCTGGTGGAGCACCTGATCGCCCTCAAGCGCACCATCGGTTTCCACGAGACCCTGGGGCTGCACGGTGTGAGTACCTCGGACATTCCGTTCCTGTCGCAACATGCGATGCATGACCCGTGCATTCTTACCAACCCTCGGGAGTCGAGCCAGCGGGATGTCGAGGTCGTCTATGGCGAAGCCCTCTGACGAGCAGCAAAAAGCCCTGGCCGGATTGCTGGGGCTGGGCAACCACTCGACACGCAAGAGTCATTATCCGGAACTGGCGGCGCGTCTCGATGAGCTGGAGCAGGCCCGGCAACGCTTGCAACAGCTCAACGATCAACTGGAACAGCGGGTGGCCGAGCGCACCGATGCGCTGCTGGAGGCCAACCACAACCTGCAGCAGCAGATCGCCCAGCGCAAACTGGTCGAGCAACAGTTGCGCGATGCCCGGGACGCAGCCCAAGCGGCCAACCGCAGCAAGGATAAATACCTGGCCGCCGCCAGCCATGACCTGTTGCAACCCCTCAACGCCGCGCGGTTGCTGATCGCGACCTTGCGCGAGCGACAACTGCCCAATGCCGAGCACGTGCTGGTGGAGCGCACGCACCAGGCGCTCGAAGGCGCTGAAGACCTGCTCGCCGACCTGCTGGATATTTCCCGGTTGGATCAGGCCGCCGTCAAGCCAGACCTCGCGCCTTATCGGTTGGATGAGTTGTTGGCGCCGCTGGTGTCCGAATTCCAGTCGGTGGCCGGTGCCGCTGGCCTGGAACTGCGCGTGCGGTTCGGCGACGAAGCGGTGCTGACCGACCTGCGGCTGATGACCCGCATCCTGCGCAATCTGTTGAGCAATGCCTGTCGTTATACTGACCAGGGCGGCATTCTCCTGGCGGCGCGGCGGCGGGGAGGGCACCTGAGCCTGGAAGTCTGGGATACGGGACGCGGCATCGCCGCCGATTGCCTGGAGTCGATTTTCCTCGAATTCAATCAACTGGACGTGGGACGGGCGGCGGATCGCAAGGGCGTCGGCCTGGGGCTGGCGATCGTCGAGCGCATCGCCCATATCCTCGGCTATCGGGTGCAGGTGCGCTCCCGGCCTGGACGCGGTTCGGTGTTCAGCATCAACGTGCCGCTGTCCGCCGAACGGCCGCTGCCCATGTCCCAGGTTCCGGTGCAGGCGGTCGCGGGCAATCCGTTGCCGGGGCGACGGCTGCTGGTCATCGACAATGAAGTGAGCATCCTGCAAAGCATGGCGGCGCTGCTGGAGCAGTGGGGCTGCGAGGTGTTGACCGCCACCGATGAAGCCGCCGCCTTCGACGCCCTGCAAGGCCGCGCCCCGGAGTTGGTTCTGGCGGATTTCCACCTCGATCATGGGGTGGTCGGCTGCGAAGTGGTCAGGCATCTGCGCGAGCATTTCCAGCAGGCAATCCCCGCCGTGATCATCACCGCCGACCGCAGCGACCAGTGCCGCCGCGCCCTGCGCAAACTGAACGCGCCGCTGCTGAACAAACCGGTCAAACCAGGCAAGTTGCGGGCAGTGTTGAGCCAGTTGCTCGGCTAGCCAAGCCTTGCATAGCCCTCTGTGGGAGCGAGCCTGCTCGCGAAGATGTCAGGTCAACCGATGAGATCCGGCTGACACGCCGCCTTCGCGAGCAGGCTCGCTCCCAAGGTTCTTTTGTCGGCGTTTTTGTCAGGAATGCAAAAATGCGCTTCGGTCTGTTTGGTTCATTCTGTAAACTCCCCCCGCTGCGACAATCGGGCACGGCCACGGCAGGCCCGATCTAGACCGTTTTGCAGTGTCCCTCACCCAGCTGAAGCCAAGACCTACAAGAAGTCAGCGCCGGAGAGACATAAATGCGAGGCCGATTCGCTCGGCCCCTGTAGGTCCTTCCTCCAGTCCATTCGATACCCGTCCGCCGACCTGGCATTGGGCGAGGTCTATTCTTGAACGGGACTGTGGGACGGAATGGCGTTTTATCCTAGGGATACACACATGTTGAAGAAAACACACACGGCGCTGCTAGGCCTGGCGATGGCGATGGGTCTTGCGACCACGCACGCCGCCGAGCCGAAAAAAGTCGATGTCTTGCTCATCGGTGGCGGCATCATGAGTTCGACCCTCGGTGTCTGGCTCAATGAGCTGGAGCCGGGCTGGACCATGGAAATGGTCGAGCGCCTGGACGGTGTTGCCGAAGAAAGCTCCAACGGCTGGAACAACGCCGGTACCGGTCACTCCGCACTGGCCGAGCTGAACTACACGCCGGAAGACAAGAACGGCAAGGTCGATATCTCCAAGGCGATCGAGATCAACGAAGCGTTCCAGATCTCCCGTCAGTTCTGGTCCTGGCAGGTCAAGAACGGCGTGCTGAAGAACCCGCGCTCGTTCATCAACTCCACGCCACACATGAGTTTCCTGTGGGGCGACGACAACATCGCGTTCCTGAAGAAGCGCTACGACGCACTCCAGGCCAGCCCGCTGTTCGCCGGCATGCAGTACTCCGAAGACCCGGCGCAGATCAGCAAGTGGGTTCCGCTGATGATGCAAGGGCGTGACCCGAGCCAGAAAGTCGCGGCGACCTGGAGCCCGCTGGGTACCGACGTGAACTTCGGCGAAATCACACGCCAGTTCGCGGCTTACCTGCAATCCAAGCCGAACTTCTCCCTCAAGCTGTCCAGCGAAGTGGAAGACATCACCCGCAACGAAGACGGCTCCTGGCGCGTTTCGTACAAGAACTTGAAAGACGGTACCGAAACCGAGACCGATGCCAAGTTCGTCTTCATCGGTGCCGGTGGCGGCGCGCTGCACCTGCTGCAGAAGTCGGACATTCCGGAAGCCCGTGAATACGCCGGCTTCCCGGTGGGTGGTTCGTTCCTGGTGACCGAAAACCCGACCGTTGCCCAGATGCACCTGGCGAAGGCCTACGGCAAGGCTTCGGTGGGTGCACCGCCGATGTCGGTTCCACACCTGGACACTCGCGTGCTGGACGGCAAGCGCGTGATCCTGTTTGGCCCGTTCGCCACGTTCTCCACCAAGTTCCTGAAGAACGGTTCGTACTTTGACCTGCTGACCAGCACCACGACCCACAACGTGTGGCCGATGACCAAGGTCGGTATCGAACAGTACCCGCTGGTGGAATACCTGGCCGGCCAACTGATGCTGTCGGACGAAGACCGCTTCAACGCGCTGAAGGAGTACTTCCCGGACGCCAAGCAGGAAGACTGGCGCCTGTGGCAAGCCGGCCAGCGTGTGCAGATCATCAAGCGTGACGAAGAGAAGGGCGGCGTGCTGAAACTCGGCACCGAAGTCGTCGCTTCCCAGGACGGCAGCATCGCTGGCCTGCTGGGTGCTTCCCCAGGCGCTTCGACTGCCGCACCGATCATGCTGACGGTGCTTGAGAAGGTCTTCAAGGACAAGGTAGCCACCCCGGCCTGGCAGGAAAAACTGCGCCAGATCGTACCGAGCTACGGCACCAAGCTGAATGACAGCCCTGAGCGTGTCGCGCAGGAATGGGCCTACACCAGCGAAGTCCTGCAACTGGACCCACCACCGGCCATCGGCAAGGCAGTGGCCCCTGTAGCCCCGGCCAAGCCGGCTGCTGCTCGGGAAGCCAATCCAGCGGCTGACATGGCGCTGTAAACCGGACGCTATCCGGTCAGGTACAAAAACGCCGCTCAAAATGAGCGGCGTTTTTTTTTGTGCCCCGGACTACCCCCCTGTGGGAGCGAGCCTGCTCGCGAATGCGATTCACCTGAATAGATAATGTTGGATGTGCCAAAGCCTTCGCGGGCAAGCCCGCTCCCACAGGGATTAGAGGTGAGGCTCGGCCTTGGGCTCACCCCGAAACCGCGCATCAAAGTCTTCCGCCAACTGCGCCAACGTAATGCTGCCCAGACGCTTGAGCAACAACGCCTGGGCCTCATCGAACGCATCCGTCAGCGCCGCATTCACCGCCTGTTCCACCAGGCATTGCGGATGATCGGTGGACAGGCCGATGGCAAAGATCGACGTGCTGCCCAACGCCTGATGAATGTCCAGCAGCGTCATCTCGGCCAACGGTTTAGCCAGGCTCCAGCCACCGCGATGGCCTTTTTCCGAAGTGACGTAACCCTGTTCCTTGAGCAACGCCATGGTTCGGCGCACCACCACCGGGTTGGTGCCCAGCATTTGGGCGAGGGTGTCGGAGGTGGCCGATTGCTGATGGCGATCCATATGAATCAGGACGTGCAGCATGCGCGATAGGCGGGTGTCGTTTCTCATGGGCGGGTCCGAAGGAAATCTGCGCCGAGTATCGCCTGTAATCGCAAAAGTTACGAGACTGTTGACAGGCACTTTTCAAGAAACATACGATGTTTCGAGAAAATCCCAAAACAGGAGATCGTCCCCATGGAACACGACATCATCATCGCTGGCGGCAGCTACGCCGGCCTGTCCGCAGGTCTTCAGTTGGCCCGCGCCCGCCAAAAAGTGCTGGTGATCGACGCCGGTCAGCGTCGCAACCGGTTTGCCGCGACTTCCCATGGGTTTCTCGGACAGGACGGTCGCGCTCCAGGTGACATTGTCAACGACGCCCGCGCACAGCTCATGGATTATCCAACCGTGGAATGGGCGTCGGATAGCGCGATCCACGCCGTCCGGGACGCAGACGGATTCGTCATGGAGACTGCCCACGGGCAACGCTACAGTGCCAAACGCCTGTTGCTCGCCACCGGCGTGATCGATGAATTGCCCGATGTGCCAGGGCTGACGGAGCGCTGGGGGAAAAGTGTCTTTCATTGTCCGTACTGCCACGGCTATGAGTTGGAGCAGGGACCGATCGGTGTGCTGGCGACGTCGCCGATGTCGTTGCACCATGCCCTGATGCTGCCCGACTGGGGGCCGACCACTTTTTTCACCAATGGCGTATTCGAGCCCGACCTTGAGCAACGGCAAAGCCTGGCGCAACGTGGTGTAACCCTGGTGCCGGAACGCGTCGAACGTATTGAAGGCGAACGGGCCAACGTGGTGTTGGTGGACGGGCGGGTGATCGCCATTGATGGCCTGTTTGTCTTGCCGCGTACCCGCGTTGCCAGTTCACTCGCCGCGTCCCTGGGTTGCAACTTTGAAGAAGGCCCGCTCGGGGCGTTCATCCAGACCGACCCGATGACCCGGGAGACCAGCGTTCCCGGGGTGTTTGCCTGTGGCGACGCGGCGATGCCGTTCGGCTCGGTCGCGCTGGCCGTTGGCGATGGGGTGAGGGCGGGCTCGGGGGTGCATCGGTCGTTGATCTTCCAGGCCCACCCTTGACGCTCAGACTTGTACCGCACCCGTTGCCACGGCGAAAACGAGCATCACCAGACTGACGCCCCAGGCCCAGAAAAACGTATAGGCCATGTGCTTGCGCAGTTCCACGCCGGACAGCGCCAGGGCCAGGTACACACTGGGGACCACCGGGCTGATGGAGAATCCGGTGTTTTCGCCGATCAACATGGCCCGGGCGACGGCTTCAAGGGGAACGCCGGCCGCGGCGGCCACATCCTTGATCACCGGCAGGAGCGCGAAGTAATAGGCGTCCGGCGAAAAGATCATGCCCAGGGGCACACCGAAGAAACCGACGATCACGTGCAGGTATTGGGCAGAACCTGCGGGCAGGATATCGATCAGCGCCAAGGCCATGCCGTCGGACATCTTCGCGCCGGAGAGGACTCCCAGCAGGACGGCGGCGGCCATCATCACCAGGACCATTTGCAGCGCATCGGACGCGTGGGCCTTGAGGCGTTCGGCCTGGGCGTCCAGGGTTGGGAAATTCAGCGGCAGGGCAATGCCCAGTCCCACCATGAAACAGGCGTACAGCGGAAAGATGCCGGTAAACAGGCACACCAGGATCCCAGCGGTGAGACCGACGTTCAGCCAGTAGCGCAGCTCCCGTGGGGAAAGGCTGAATTCGCGGTTTTGGGTTTGCAGGTTGTCCATGTCACACGTCGCGGCGGCGCCCAGCGACATCGGTTGGCGACGTTGGGCGCGCAAGCCCAATACCGTCGCCACCCCGAGCATGCACGCCAGGCCCACCATCTGCACCGGCAACAAGCCCAGCCACAGCTCGGTGGCATCCAGGCCTGACACGGCGGCGGCGCGGGCGGTCGTGCCGCCCCAAGGCACCATGTTGATGACGCCCGCCGTGGTACCCACCAGGCACAGCAACATCGCCGGGCTCATGTTCAGGCGTTTGTACAAGGGCAGCAGCGCCGGGATAGTCAGCAGGAACGTGGCGGCGCCAACGCCGTCGAGATGCACCACGGACGTCACCAAAACCGTCACCAACGCCACGGCCAGCGGCTTGCCGCCGGTGCTGCGGATCAGCAGGTTGACCAGCGGATCGAACAATCCTCGGTCACGCATGATGCCGAAGAACAAGATGGCAAACAGGAACAGCGCTGCGGTCGGGGCCACCGTGATCAGGCCGGCCTTGATGAACTCGCCTATCTGGCCAAGATTGAAGCCGGCGAGCAGGCAAACGACCACGGGAAGGGTGGTGAACGCCACCACCGGGCTGATCCTGCGCAGCAATATCAGTCCGATGATGGCCAGCATCATCAGGAAACCCAGGGTTGTAATCATGTTGCAGCCTCTCTTTTTATTGTTGTCGGTTGGTTCGGGCAAATGAATCGGTCAGTCTTGCGGACCTGGCAGGCGCAAGGCCAACAGCAGGTAACTCAGGCTCTTGCCGTGGCGGTCCAGGCCGCAACTGCGGTTCACGCCGCCTTCCAGGGCATCCTCCAGGACGAAGTTCAGTGCGTTCAGGTTCGGCAGTTCATAGCGGTGCACCCTGGAGGGTTGTCGCGTCGCGAATTGCTCGGCGACCCGCTCGCAGGTCAACGTCTGTAGCAACCAGGCGTAGTGGGCCGCGTCGTGGGGAAACACCGCGATGCTGAGGATGTTGCCTTTGTCGCCAGCACGGGCGTGAGCGAAATCGGCGAGGGTAACGAGGTTCATCAGTACCACTCCAGAGTCGTGTGGATTTCATCGCGCGGCAGCAGGAAACTTCGCGTGGTGACGGCCTCGACGAGATGTCGTCGCACGCCACCGCCGCCTGCCGGTCCGTTGGTGTAGAGCGACTCCACTTCGACCAACAGCGTTTCTACCAGCGGTCGGTCGCTGTGGGTCAGGCCGATGCGTACGCGCACATCCTCCAGGGCCGGGGCCTGGGCGAGTTGCTGTTGCAGATAGCGACCGCCCTGGTCGTTGAACAGGCTGGCGACGCCGGAAATATCGATCCAGGGCTGCAGGCCTGGCGCCAATCGGTCGAAACGTTCCAGCAGAATTTCTCGCGCCAAGGCCGCACGCGCCAAGGCGCCGGGGCCGGCATAAGATATTTCCGCCTCGCCAAACCACAGGCCGCGCACGCCTGCCAAGCCTTTCAGGGTCTCGGGGCGCGGATGGCCGAGCAGGCCGTTGAGCTCGACACGGTCTTCGCCCAGGTCCTGCACGCGGGCTTCGCCAAGGTCCAGTACAACGTCCGGCGTCAGGTAGCGTCGTGGGTCGTGGACTTCGTAAAGAAGCTGCTCCTTCACAGTCTGCTCGCTGACCCGGCCGCCGCTGTCGCGGGTCTTGCCGATGATCAAGCGGCCGTCCTCGTGGATCTCGGCAATCGGACAACCGAGATTCGCCGGGTCTGGAATGTCTTTCATGCCGGGGTGGGCAAAATAGCCACCGGTGACCTGGGTACAGCACTCCAGCAAGTGTCCAGCCGCCGTCGCTACCGCGATTTTCTGCCAATCGTCGGCTTTCCAACCCAACCCGTGGCGGATCGCACCGACGGCCAGCGAGGGGTCGGCGACACGGCCGCACAGGACGATGCCGGCACCGTCGGTCAACGCCTGGACGATACCGTCGGCGCCGGTGTAGACGTTTACGGATACAGGCTGTTCCTGCGGATCGGACGACAGCCATCGTGCGTAGCGCGCAGGTGTTTCGTCCAAGAGGTCGTCACCCAGCACGCAAGCGATCTTCAGCCCAGGGAAACGACCCGCCAGGGCGTGGCGCAATCGCTGGGCGGCAGCCCTAGGATTGGCGGCGCCGCCGTTGGTGATGATCGGGATGCCGGCTTCGATGCAAAGGTCCAGCATGGGCTCGAGAAAATCGAACAATCGGGCGGAATAACCGGCCTGCGGGTCGAGACGCTTGCGCAATTGCGCCTCGGCCAGGGTCCGTTCCGCCAACAGCTCCAGCATGATGTAGCGTTGGCCGCTGCGTTGTGCCAGGTCCTGGGCCAGGCGCAGGGCGGCGTCAGGCCGGTCATTGGCGAAACCGGCGCCACACCCGACGAGAATTGTTTTTGTCATGTCCGTTTTCCACTGAAGGGTGGCCCTATAGTGGAGACGCTGGATTGTTCTGTGAATTTTAAAGGTAGAATCAATTGATCCATTAATTTTATGAGTGGGCCATGAACGTCTCCTTCCGCCAGCTTCGCGCCTTCATCCTGATCGCTGAAACCTCCAGTTTTACCCGCACGGCCGAGCAACTGCACCTGTCCCAGCCGGCGCTGAGCTACAGCATCCGCAAACTGGAAGAGAGCATGGGTTTGCAGTTGCTCGCGCGTAACACCCGCAGCGTCGAGTTGACGCCCGCCGGTGAGCATTTCCTGCCCCAGGCCCGGCGCATGCTGCGGGACATGGACGACGCCGTGCGCGATGCCCGCGACACTCTCAGCTTGAGCCGTGGCACGCTCCGGCTGGCGGCGCTGCCGACCGCCGCCGCTTCATTCCTGCCGGTGGTTATCGCCTCGTTCCAGCGTGAGCACCCAGGCGTGAAGGTGCATCTTCTGGATGGTCGCGCCGGGGAAATCATGGGTTGGGTGCAGCGCGGCGAGGTGGACGCCGGCATCAGTTCGTTGCCGGACGACTTGTCAGGCTTGAGCTTCGAGCGCCTGCTGGATGACAACCTGGTCCTGCTCAGCCACAAGGATCATCACCGCGACTGGAAACAGCAGCCCTATATCGCCCTGACGCCGGACACCAGCATCCGGCCGTTGGCCGACGCGGCGTTGCGTTATTTGAATGTCGATCCGTTCCCCGCCTGGGAAGTGGCGCACATGAGCACGGCCACGGCGCTGGTCCGCGAGGGGCTGGGGTTTTCCTTGTTGCCGGCCAGTTGCACGGCGGTGTTCAACATCGGTGAGCAGTGCGCGGTCACTGCCATTGATCAACCGGCAAAACGCTCGATTGGCTTGCTGCAGCGCAAGCCGGTGGCCCCGTCACCGTCGTTAAGCCAGTTCATGGGGCATGTGCGGCGGGTATTGCGGCAGGAGTAAGACCCGATGCGCTGCCATCGCGAGCAAGCTCGCTCCCACACTGATTGCGGCATCCCTTTGTGGGAGCGAGCTTGCTCGCGATGGCGAAAGCACGGTCAACATAACTACTGAGTACCAAACATCGCCGTCCAATAAATCCCCGCATCGCTCTTCGGGTCCATCGCATACCCGGCCCCCAACTCGCGAAATTGCGGATTCATCAAGTTGGCGCAGTGCCCCGGGCTCGCCAGCCAGCCGTCCACCACCTTCAACGCCGTGTCCTGCCCGGCGGCGATGTTTTCGCCGATGACCTGCGCCAGGTAACCGGCCAGTTCGGCGCGATCGCCCGGCATGCGCCCATCGCGGTCCTTGTGGTCGAAGAAATTGTTGTTGGCCATGGCGCGGGTGTGATTCACCGCAGCCAGGGCCAGATCGGCGTTCCAGGCCAGCGGTGTCGTGGCGGCGAACGCTTCGGTGCCGCAGCGGCGTGGCTGCGCGCGGGCGCTATTGATCAGCTTGAGCAGTTTCTGGCCTTCGGCCTGCCAATCCCCGAGGCGCGCCGACAACAGTGGGCGAGCCAGCACGATGCGCCATTCCCGGTCCAGTCGACTCACGCCGATGTCCACGAACTGCGGGTCCAGCACGACTTGGCAAAAACTTTCCTGTACAGCCTTCATCGCAGCCTGGGCGTCCCGAGGACCGGACAGGCTGATGGCCTGCACGTTGACCATCGGATAGGCCGCCCGCGCCAACGCTTGCTGCAAATCGCCGATGCCATTGGCCGACAGGATCAACCGTGAATCCATAGCCAGCGGCGGCAGCTCCAGGGAAGCCTGGCCCGCGCAGCTTTGGGATTGGCTGCGGTAAAGATTGATGGACTCGACCAGTTGCGTCTCTTCGGTGGCTGCGGCATTGGCGGCAAAGGCCAGTCCCAGCGACAGCGCGGCAAGACGCATGACGGAAAAAATGGCACGCATGTAAATCTCCCTTGAGCGGACGGCGCCTATGATGCGCAATTTTTGCCCGGCTGGGGCAACGGTATTCACGCTCTCTTGAAATCCCTTGGAACGGCACCGTTGGGTACCGTTCGGGATGATCCTCAAGTAGTGGGATCAATTTTCAGGCGAATAGGTCCATTTTCGTCGTCTCAAGGCCATAAAACTTCAGGATCGTCAGCTCATCCAGTTACCGCCGTCGACGTTATAGGTCTGGGCTACCACATATTCGCTGTCGGCCGAAGCCAGGAAAATCGCCATGCCAACCAGATCCTGCGCGGTGCCCATCCGGCCATAAGGCACCTGTTGCCCGACCTGACGCTTCTTTTCGCCCAAGGGCAGGTTTTCATGACGGGCGAACATTGCGTCGACGCCGTCCCAGTGTTCACCGTCCACCACCCCTGGCGCAATGGCGTTGACATTGATCCGATGCTTGATCAAATCCAGCCCGGCGGATTGGGTCACGCTGATCACGGCAGCCTTGGAGGCACAGTAGACCGCCACCAGGGCCTCGCCACGGCGGCCGGCCTGGCTCGCCATGTTGATGATCCGGCCGCCGTGGCCCTGGCGGATCATCTGGCGGGCGGCGGCTTGCAGCGTGAACAGTGCGCCGGCGACGTTGATGGAGAACAGCCGCTCGTAGCTCTCCCGGGTGATCTCGACGATGGGCGCCAGGTCGAACAGCGCCGCATTGTTGATCAAGATGTCCAACTTGCCTGCCCGGGCCACGACGGAATCGATGGCCTGGTCGATTGATGCCTGATCGGTCACGTCCATCCTGACGGCATAGGCGCTGTCGCCCAATTCAGCGGCAGTCTCCCGGGCCCGATCCAGGTCGATATCGGCGATCGCCACAGTGGCGCCTTCATCGACATAGGCCTGGGCGAACGCCTTGCCAATGCCACGGGCAGCACCGGTGACCAGCGCGCTTTTTCCTTGCAGTCGTTTCATGGGGGAGATCCTGTCCTGAATAAAAAAATGTGTGTCTGTGAACCGTTGTGGTGAGGGAGCAAGCTCCCTCACCACGGGAATGGCCATGCCATTATTTCTTTGGGTATCCGGCCCGTTTCATTTCTCGTTCGGTGCTCGATTGCGCCGACGCCAGGGCTTGTTCCACGGATATCTGGCCAGTGAGCGCGGCGGTAAACAGCTTGCCAACCGATGTACCAATGGCCTGGAACTCGGGAATGGTCACGTACTGGATGCCCACGTAAGGCACTGGCTTGGCCGTGGGGTGCGCCGGGTCGGCTTTCTGCATCATTTGCAGCGTGATTCGCGCAAAGGGCGCGGCGTTCAGGTAGGCGTCGTTGTACGTGGAGGTACGAGTGCCGGGTGGCACGTTGCTGATGCCATCCTCTTTGGCAACCAATTGCACGTAGTCTTTGGAGGTGGCCCAAGTGACGAAAGACTTGGCGGCGTCCTTATGGCGGGAGCTGGTTGGAATTGCCAGCGACCATGCGTACAGCCAGGACGCGCCTTTGTCTGTCACTTGCGTAGGAGTCGCGGCGAAGCCGACGCGGTCGGCCACCTTGCTCTGGCTGGTGTCGGTGATGAACGAGCCGGCGACGCTTGCATCGACCCAAATGGCGCACTTGCCGCTGTTGAACAACGCCAGGGTTTCGTTGAAACCATTGCTGGTCAGCCCCGGCGGTCCATATTTCTTTAGCGTATCGACGTAAAAGCTCGCGGCGGCCTTCCATTCCGGGCTATCGAATTGCGGCTTCCACTGCTCATCGAACCAACGAGCCCCGAACGTGTTGGCCAGGGTACTGAGCAAGGCGATGTTCTCGCCCCAGCCGGCCTTGCCGCGAAGGCACAGGCCGTACTGATCCTTGTCGGGCTGATGAAGCTTGGCCGCGTATTCGCCAAGCTGGCCCCACGTGGGGTGCCCGGGCATGCTGAGCCCGGCCTGCTTGAAGAGATCGGTGCGGTAGTAGGTAACGGTGCTTTCGCCGTAAAAGGGCAGGGCGTAAAGGGTGCCGTTGACTGAAAGCCCCTGGCGCACCGAAGGAAATATGTCTTCCAGGTCATAGGCGGCGGGCAGGTTGGTCATCGGTTCGAGCCATTGCTTGGCGCCCCATAGCGGGGTTTCGTAGGTGCCGATGGTCAATACGTCGAATTGCCCGCCCTGGGTGGCGATATCGGTGGTCAGGCGTTGGCGCAGGACATTTTCTTCGAGCACCACCCAATTCAGCTTGATGTCCGGATGCTCGGCCTCGAATGCTTTCGAAAGCCTTTGCATGCGAATCATGTCGGCATTGTTGACGGTGGCGATGGTGATGGTTTCGGCGGCGTGGCCGGCCAGGGCGAAGGACAGCCCCGCGGACATGACGAGCGCCTTGCGCAGCATTTTCATGGGTTTCTCCAGAGCTGCGCCTGGGCGCAGGATTATTATTGTTGGAAAGCCATGGAGGCAGGACCGACCTGCCAGCCGTCAATGGCAAGCCGATTACATCAGCGCCGTCAAAGGCCGACAAATGCGAAAAGGATCGACTGCAGGTACTTTTTTAACCTCGGCGGGCACTGTTAAAAAAGTATCAGTGGCCGGTCGGTTCAAGGCTGGCGTACCGCTGTGCGATCGACGTAAGGTGCCGGCTATAACGATAAAGAGGCGCGACATGCCTGATCACCGAACGCTCCTGTACGACCAGCGACCGGCCGAACTGGAAGTCATCCTGCCCGAGCCCGAACACAGCTTTCGCTGGTACGAGCATGACTATCCCTACGCGATGGCGCGCTGGAACCATCACCCGGAATTCGAGATCCACTTGATTCGCCACGGCAGCGGCAGGCTCCTGGCAGGTGACTACATCGGGCCCTTCGGCCCCGGTCATGTGGCAATGATCGGTCCGGATTTGCCCCACGACTGGATGGGGGACCTGGCGCCGGGCGAGTGCCTGGCTGGGCGCGACGTGGTGTTGCAGTTCGACGGTGCCACGCTGATGTCGATACGTCAGACGCTGCCGGAACTGGGTGATCTGCACAGGTTATTCGAGCGCGCCCGGCGAGGGCTGGCCTTCAGCGGCGACACAGCGCGCCAGGCGGCGTACCTGCTCGAAGCGATCGGACCGGCCCAGGGGCTGGCGCGCCTGGCATTGTTTTTCGAACTGCTCGATACCCTTGGCCGCGCCAGCGAGCGCGAGGTCCAATGCCTGGCAAGCCCGTGCTATGCGCCTGCCCTGGATGCCCGCAGCTCGGCGCGCATCCAGAAAGCCTTCGAATACCTGCAAGCCGAGCTCACCGGCGACCTTCGAGTGTCGGTGATCGCCCGGCAACTGGGCATGAGCGAACCTGGCTTCTCACGATTTTTCAAACGCATCACCGGTCACGGATTCATCGACCTGATGCGCAAGCTCCGCGTCCAGCGTGCCTGTCGATTGCTGTCCCACAGTGAAATGGCCGTGACTGACATCTGTTTTGAAGTCGGCTACAACAACCTGTCCAACTTCAATCGGCACTTCCGCATCGAAACGAACCAGACGCCCAGCGACTATCGCCGTAGCGTCATGGCGGCGGGCACGACGGACTGAGCCTCAACAAAATCCGTGGCGAGGGAGCAAGCGCCCTCGCCACATGCCTGGACTTGGCTCATTCATCGCTCACGAGCTGATGCTTTTTCAACCGATAGGCGAACTGCGCCCGGCTCAGCCCCAGCGACCGAGCAGCCGCGGCGAGGTTGCCGTCGCTCATCTGCAAGGCTTCGTTGATCAGGCGTGATTCCAGGCCATCAATGCTGAAATCCGCTCCCGATTGGCGTAGGGACTGCAGCAGCGATGTTCCGGTCGTGCCATCGCTCGCTGCCTTGGCCGATGGCGAGAGCCCGCCGTTGCCATCGACCGAATACGCGTCCACGGGCAGTCGCTCATCGCGAAACAGGTGCACCAGGTCGATGGCCTGGCCTTCTTCGCTGGCAATCAAGCCGCGCTCGATAAGGTTCTGCAATTCCCGCACGTTGCCGGGGAAGTCATAGCGCAGCAGCATCTTCAAGGCGCGCATGGTCAGGCCCACGGGGGTACGGCCATATTCCAGGCAAAATCGCTTGAGGAAGGCATTGATCAGCAGAGGGACATCATCGCGGCGATCGCGCAAGGGCGGCAGGGCGATGGGGTAGACGTTAAGCCGGTAGAACAGGTCTTCACGAAAATCACCCTGCGCCACGGCTTTGCGCATGTCGATGTTGGTTGCCGCGACGACCCGCACATCGACCTTGATCCCATGTCCACCGCCGACTCGCTCGATTTCCCGTTCTTGCAATGCGCGCAGCAGCTTGCCTTGGCCAGCCAGGCTCAGGCAGGTGATCTCATCGAGGAACAACGTGCCGCCGTTGGCCCGCTCGAACCGGCCGGGACGAGAATGGGTGGCCCCGGTGTAGGCACCGCGCTCGACGCCGAACAGTTCGGCTTCGATCAGGTTGTCCGGGATGGCCGCACAGTTGAGTGCGATGAACGGACCGTCGCGGCGCCGGCTCAGTTGGTGCAGTTGGCGCGCGAACATTTCCTTGCCCACTCCGGACTCGCCGCTGACCAGGACGGTGGCGGGGGTCAGGGCCACTCGCTGCAGGGCCTGGGTGGCGGCATTGAATGTCGCACTCGCGCCGATCAAGGGCTGTTCACTGTCCGGCAGCGGGACGCTGCTGGCGACACCCTCGGTCCGTGCGCCCGGCTCCAGGGCCACCGCCGGTTGCGACGCGTTGAGGTAACTCAGGTCGCGCTCGATGTCGCCCCATTGCTCGGCGGTCTTGCCAACGACCCGGCAGCGCTCATGCCCCATGCCCCGGCATTCCACTTCGCGAAAGATCACCAGTTGCCCAAACAAGCCACTGACGAAACCGATGGCATAGCCCAACTCAGTCCAACACACCGGATCCTGCCCGGTGCCGAAGGCGGCGACATGCTCGTCGGCCTCGCAGGAGTGGTGCCAGAGAAACTCGCCTTCATAGAACCCCGAGTCCGCATCGAACTTGAAGTGCAGGGGTTCGACCTTGGTCATGCCCTCCAGCGTATGCAGGTGCGTGCCGGCGCGAAACACGGCGGCGGCATCGGCCCGTGGCCAGCGCTCGCGAATCAGCCGGGCGTCCCGCGCGCCAGAGGTGTAGCCCGTGCGAGTGAGCATGCCGCGCGCCTGTTCCAGCCCCTGGCGCCCGATGATTTCTCGGCGCAAAGCGCCGAACGACGAGCTGTGCAGCAGCAACATGCGCTGGTCGTTGAGCCAGATGCGCCCGTCGTCGGGAGAAAAGAACAGGCAGTCCGCCAACTCCGCCGGGGTGGGCGAGCTGCTGTCGTCCAGCGAGTTGCTGTCGCCCCTTGGACGAAACGGTTCGGCGGCGAAGCGATGATCCGGCAGCGGACAGTGGGGATTATTCATTGTTATGCCCCTGATGGCGGGATGATCGAAATGATCACCTGGCGAGATAGTTATTAAGCATAACTTTATCAAATGAACAAGCAGTGGCTGGCCAACGGCCAGGTTGCCGAATGACCCATCCGCGCCGCATAAGGCTGAGATCCCCAGGCCAGAGCCTTGCGCCAGGTTTATCCGGCGCTCTGGCACAAACCGGCACAGCGCTTGCTCAGGCACCCGTACGGCGTTTGCCTCGATGCCTTCCAGGCGCGGCGAACGATGACAACAACAAAGAGCCGGGAGTTTTAAATGTCTGCATCCAAAAGCCAACTGCTGTCCCAGGTGATCGAGTCGGAATGTGTCTTCAACGGTGATTGGGTGAAGGCCTCGGGCCCGATGCATTCGATTATCGAACCGGCCACGGGTGAGCGGCTGATGTACAGCGCCACCGCCGACACCGCCGACATAGCCAAGGCCAGTCGCGATGCTGCCTTGGCCCAACCGGCATGGGCGGCGCTGGGCCCGCGGCAACGCGCGGCGATCTTCCGCAAGGCCGCCGACGTGGCCGAGCAGGCCTTTGACGAACTGGCGCTGTACGTCGCCCGGGAAACCGGCGCGGCGCTGTTCAAGGGGCAGCATGAGGTACGCGAAGCGATCGTGTTGCTGCATCAGGCAGCGGGCATGTTGTCCCAGGCCCACGGGGTGGTGCTGCCCAGCGAAGCCGGGCGCTTGTCTTATGCGCGTCGCCAGCCACATGGCGTGGTCGGGGTGATTTCGCCCTTCAACTTTCCCCTGGTGCTGTCCATGCGCTCTGTCGCGCCGGCCCTGGCGGCGGGCAACGCGGTGGTGCTCAAGCCGGACGCGCAGACCCCGGTGAGTGGCGGTTTTCTCATTGCCCGGTTGTTCGAAGCCGCAGGCTTGCCCAAAGGCTTGCTGCAGGTGTTGCCCGGGGCGGCGGACGCCGGTGAGGCGCTGTGTCGTGATCCCAACGTGCGCATGATCGCGTTTACCGGTTCCACCGGTGCCGGTCGCAAGGTCGCTGAAGTGGCCGGGCGCAACCTGAAGAAAGTCGCGCTGGAGCTGGGCGGCAAGAACCCGCTGATCATTCTGGAAGACGCCGACCTCGACCTTGCGGCCCGTAACGCGGCCTGGGGCGCCTGGCTGCACCAAGGCCAGATTTGCATGGCCACCGGTTTGATCCTTGCCCATGAATCCATCGCTGCAGAGCTGACCCGCCGACTCGTGGAGAAGGCCCAGGCCTTGACCGTCGGCAACGCCGCCCAGGGCGAAGCGGCGCTGGGGCCGCTGATCAATCAGCGCCAGTTGCAACGGGTCCATGACATCGTCAGCGACAGCGTGCGCGCCGGGGCGCGACTGGAAACCGGTGGCAATCACGATCGGCTGTTTTATCAGCCCACCGTGCTCAGCGGCGTGAAGCCCGGCATGCGGGCCTTCGACGAGGAGGTGTTCGGGCCTGTGGCAACGGTGGTCAGCTTCGCCACCGATGACGAAGCCATCGAATTGGCCAATCGCACCGAGTACGGCTTGGCGGCGGCGGTCATTTCACCGTCGGTGGGCCGGGCCATGGCGATCGGTGAGCGCTTGCAGTGCGGCCTGTTGCACATCAATGACCAGACCGTCGCCGACGAGTGCATCAACCCGTTCGGCGGGCGCGGCGCCTCGGGCAATGGCGGCAATGTGGGCGGTCCGGCGGACTGGGATGAGTACACCCAATGGCAGTGGGTGACGGTCAAGGACAAGGCGCCCATCTACCCGTTCTGACAAGCCGGTTGTATCGGGGCGGATGAGCTGAAGGCCCTGCGAGCAGACAACAATAACAAGAGGACTCAACATGAAACTCGACAACAAGATTGTGCTGGTAACCGGCGTCTCGTCGGGCATCGGCGCCGCCACGGCGAGCCTGCTGCGAGCCCAGGGCGCCCAGGTGATCGGCGTCGACCTCAAGGCGCCGCACATGACCCTGGACGGTTTTGTGCAGGGCGATTTGAGCAGCGCCGAGCACATCGACAGGCTGCTGCCGCAGCTGCCCGCGCGGTTCGACAGCCTCTGCAACATTGCCGGGGTGCCGGGCACCGCCGATCCGCAACTGTTGGCGCGGGTCAACTACCTCGGCTTGCGTCACTTGAGCCAAGCGTTGCTGCCGCGCATCAACGCGGGCGGCAGCATCGTCAACATCGCCTCGATCCTGGGTGCCGAATGGCCATTGCGCCTGGAACAGCACAAGGCGCTGGCACGCCTCGAAGGTTTCGCCGCCGGGCAAGCCTGGCTGGCCGAGCATCCGGTGCCGGCCCCGACCTGTTACCAGTACTTCAAGGAAGCCTTGATTGTCTGGACCTATGTGCAGGCCCAGCCCTGGTTCCTCGAACATTCGGTGCGCATGAACAGCGTCGCGCCAGGCCCGGTCTTTACCCCCATTCTCGATGATTTCGTGAGCATGCTCGGCGAGGCCCGGACCCAGGCCGATGCCCATCGCATGAAACGTCCCGCCTACGCCGATGAGGTGGCGGCGGTGATCGCCTTCCTGTGTGCCGAAGAATCGCGCTGGATCAACGGCGTCAACCTGCCGGTCGATGGAGGATTGGCATCCACCTACATCTGAAGGGCTTATCCGTAGCACGCGGCGCAAGCCGCTATCCGAAAATAACAATAATGAGAAGCCTCCATGGATAACGTCAAAGATTGCCTTGGTTTCAAGCAGTGCGCCCTGTTCCTGGCGTTATGCAGCGCGGGTGTGATGGTCGAGACGGTCGAGGCCATGCAAATGGACCTGGGCGATTCCGACTGGAAACTGCGTTGGGACAACACCATCAAGTACAGCCAGGCCTGGCGCCTGCATGGGCAGGACAGTCGCTTGACCAACGCGCCCACCGCCAACGGCCTGTACCCGTCGATCCAGAGCCAGGGCGACAAGAATTTCAGCAGTGGCCTGGTCTCCAACCGCCTGGACCTGTTTTCCGAAATGGACCTCAGCCGGCAAAACTACGGGCTGCGGGTGAGCGGCGCGGCCTGGTACGACGACATCTACAACCAGGACACCGACAGCAGCGAACAACCGCATTTCCTCAGCGAAACCCGCAAGCTTCATGGTCGCGACGCGGAAATCCTCGACGCCTTCGTGTTCTTGCGCGGCGATCTGGGCGAAGACTCCCAAGGCGTCGCGCGCCTGGGCCGACACAGCCTGATCTACGGCGAAAGCCTGTTCTACGGCGGCAACGGCATCGCCAATGCCCAGGGGCCGACCGATGTGGTCAAGTTGCTCAGCGTGCCGGGCACACAATTCAAGGAAATCCTGCGGCCGGTCAATCAGATCTCCGGGCAGTTGCAGATCAACCCGCAGTTGTCGGTGGGCGCCTACTATCAGTTCGAGTGGGAGCGTTCCAACCTGCCCGGCGCCGGCAGCTACCTGAGCGATGCCGATCCCATCGGTTACGGCAGTGGTCCGCTGCGCGAAGTGTTCGGCAACGACACGGTGAATGGCGGCGACCTGAAACCGCGTAACTCGGGGCAGGGCGGTATGCAGATCCGCTTCAAACCGAGCGGCACTGAGTTGGAACTGGGTTTCTACGCGGCCCAGTACCATGACAAAGCGCCAATCGGCTTGTACGCCTATTTGGACGGCCCGGCAGCGGCGGCCAGCGGATTGCCGATCCTGGGGTCCTACCGCCAGGTCTATGCCGAAGACATCAAGACCGCTGGCATGAGCTTCTCCACGGCCTACGGCCCGTTCAACTTCGCCGGTGAAACCTCGGTGCGCTGGAACGCGCCGCTGGTGAGCAACCTGCAAGTGGTGGCTCCCGGCGTCGAAGCCGATGGTGGCGACAACGCGTTGTTTGCCAGGGGCAAGACCGCTCACGCCAACCTGTCGGCGATTTACCTGCTGTCGCCCACCGCGTTCTGGGACGGCGGCTCGGCCCTGGCTGAACTGGCGTGGAACCGCACCTTGAGCGTGACTGAAAACGCGGCCGCGCTGGACTCCAACACCACCCGCGATGCCACGGCGCTCCGCGTCCTGATGGAGCCGGCGTACTTCCAGATCATCGATGGGATCGACCTGACCGTGCCGATCGGGATGGGGATCGTGCTTGATGGGCGCTCCTCGGCGGTCAACAAGTCCGGCTTCGGCAATACCCACTCCGGCGACTGGAGCGTCGGGCTCAAGGCGACTTATCTGCAACGCTGGGACGTCGGCCTCAACTACGTGAATTTCTTTGGCGCACCGAAAGCCGGGCTGCGCGAGGACGGCAATTTCAGTTACGGACAGTCGTTGGCCGACCGCGACTTCGTCTCGCTCTACGTGAAAACCTCATTCTAATAAGGTGGATTCGCCATGCAGAACACAACATTCCTGAACACCTGCCTCCTGACCCTGGCGCTGGCCAGCACGGGCCTGGCGCAGGCGGCGGTGGCGCCTGATCAGGCCGCGCGCCTGAAAACCGACTTGACCCCCTTCGGCGCCGAGCGTGCCGCCAATGCCGATGGCAGCATTCCGGCCTGGCAGGGCGGCTACACCCAGGTTGCGCCCGGCTATAAACCGGGAGACAAACGACCGGACCCATTCGCCGGGGAAAAACCGCTGTACGCGATCAAGGCCTCGAACATCGAACAGTACGCAGGCGAACTGGCCGAAGGCACCAAGTTGTTGCTGAAGAAATACCCGGACTATCGCCTCGACGTGTACCCGACCCATCGGTCGGCGGCCGCGCCGCAATGGGTCTATGACAACACCGGCAAGAACGCCACCCGCGCCACGCTGGACGTGGACAGCGAAAAAGTCTCCAACGCCTACGGTGGCATTCCATTCCCGATCCCGGAAAACGGTGCGCAAGTGTTGTGGAACTACCGCTTGTCCTGGCAGGGCGGTGACACCATCAGCTCGCCGTTCGATACCTGGCTGATGACCGCTGGTGGCAAGAAAGTCCAGGCGACCCGGGCCCAATACACGTACCAGTTTCCCTACTACGTCGAAGGCGGCAGCCCGGAAAACTATTCGGGCAAGTACCTGCTGGGCAAGCTGTTCACCGAGTTGCCGTCGTCCAAGGCCGGCGAAGGCCTGATGACCCATTGGGACCTGGACCCGGCCAACCGTGCGGCCTGGCAGTACCTGGTCGGCCAGCGCCGGGTTCGCCGGGCGCCGAACATTGCCTATGACACGCCGGACTTCGTGACCTCTGGCGTCGGCCTGTTCGACGAAGCGTTCATGCTGTTCGGGCCGACCGATCGCTACGACCTCAAGCTGGTGGGCAAGAAAGAGCTGATCGTCCCTTACAACAATAACCGCGCCGCACTGGCCAAGAGCGACGATCTGGTCAGGGTGAATTTCCTCAACCCGGATCTGGTGCGCTGGGAGAAACATCGGGTCTGGGTGGTCGAGGCCACGCTCAAATCCGGCAAGCGCCATGTCGTGCCGCGCCGCACCTACTACGTCGACGAAGACTCCTGGCAGATCCTGATGGCCGACGGTTATGACGCCCAAGGCAAACTCGGTCGGCAGATGTATTCGTTGACGCTGCTGGCGCCAGACCTGCCGGCCCTGACCGCACAGGTCATGTGGGGCAGCTACAACCTCGACACCGGGGCCTATTTCCTCAACTCATCGAGCAACGACCTGGCGGTTCAGTACCAGAAAGTCGCCAAGCCTTCGGCGTCGTATTTCACGCCGGACGCCATGGCCAACGAAAACATGCGCTGAACCTGTGGCGGCCGTGTCGCGGCAAATGCGCCGTGGCCGCTTGTGATTTTCCAGGCGAGATAAAGACATGAGCGTTGAAAGAATCTTTGCACGGCGCGGTCCGCTACGGAGCGTTTGCGCCTTGGCGTTGTGCCTGTTGGCGAGCGGGCCCTGGGTCGCGCAGGCCACGACATTGGCCGTGCTGCAGCAACCGGCGATACCGACGGCCAAGGCCCAGCGCGCGGTATTGCTGGGGCTGACCCGGGCCGGCGAACGCCTGGTGGCGGTCGGCGAGCGTGGGATCGTGCTGCTTTCGGATGACGCTGGCGTCAGTTGGCGCCAGGCCCAGGTGCCGGTCAGCGTCAGCCTGACGGCGGTGCAATTCGTCGATGCCGAGCAGGGCTGGGCGGTCGGTCACCTGGGGGTGGTGCTGCATACCCAGGACGGCGGTGAAACCTGGCAAAAACAACTCGACGGCGAGCGCGCCATCGCGCTGGCGGTGCACGTTGCCGAGCGCGACGCCCATCAACCGGGCGGCGCCGGCAACCTGGCCCAGGCCCGGCACATGCTCGAGGACGGACCGGATAAACCGTTCTTGGACCTGTACTTCAGCGACCGCCTGCACGGCTACGTGGTAGGTGCCTACAACCAGATCTACCGCACCGACGACGGCGGGCGAAGCTGGCAACCGTGGATGCAACATGTCGACAATCCCCAAGGGTTGAACCTGTATGGCATCCGCGCCCTGGGCAACGATCTGTTGCTGGTGGGAGAGCGCGGCTTGCTGTTGCGTTCGACCAATGCCGGACAGTCATTCCAGGCGCTGAAATCCCCTTACGAGGGCAGCTTTTTCGGCCTGCTCGCGACGCGTGATGGGGCCTTGATTGCCTACGGCCTGCGGGGAAATGCCTGGCGCTCCGATGACCGTGGCAACAGCTGGCGACGTCTTGATACCGGTCTCGAATCGACTCTGGCGACTGCCGTGGAACTGCGCGACGGCAGCCTGTTGTTGGCCAGCCAGAGTGGCGAGCTGCTCTTCAGTCATGACCAGGGCCACAGTTTTGACAAACGCCAGGTTCGCAGCGGCGGCACTGTCGCTGCCGTGCAACAGGCGGTCGACGGCAGCCTGGCCAGCGTCGGCTTGAGCGGCGTGGCCGCTGACCAGGACCCACGGGCGTCCGGCAAACCTTGAAACTTCACGGTGTAGCGCTATCGAGCCACGGCTCGCGCAACAGGAGTCAACCTTGAAAGACGACAAAACCCAAACCGTGATCGGCCGCCAGGAAGACTTCGACCGGGCGTCGGGCAACTTCGCCGAGCGAGCGATCTTCAACCATCGACCGCTGGTGGTCCTCCTGTGCCTGTTGGTGACGCTGGTGCTCGGTTGGCAAGCCACGCGCATCGGTATCAACGCCAGTTATGAGAAGACCATTCCCACCGAGCATCCCTACGTTGCCAATTTCCTCGAGAATCGCAGTGAACTGAGCGGCCTGGGCAACTCGCTGCGCATCGCTGTGGAAGTCAGGGAGGGGAGCATCTTCACCAAGGACTACCTCGACACCTTGGCCAAGCTCAACGACGAACTCTACCTGCTGCCGGGTGTGGATCGGCCCTACATGAAATCACTGTGGACGCCGACCACGCGCTGGACCGCCGTGACGGAAGAGGGGCTGGACGGCGGCACGGTGATTCCCGATGACTACGATGGGTCGGCGACCAGCCTTGAACAAGTGCGGATCAACGTGGCCCGCTCCGGCGAAGTGGGTCAATTGGTCGCCGGCAACTTCAAGTCCAGTGTGATCTTCGTGCCGTTGCTGGAGATCAATCCACAGACCGGCAAGGCGCTGGACTATGGCGAGTTCTCACGGCAACTGGAGGCACTGCGAGACAAGTATCAAACCGCTGACCTGCGGATTCATATCACCGGGTTTACCAAGATCGTCGGCGACCTGATCGAAGGGATGACCCAAGTCCTGTTGTTCTTCGTGGTGGCGGTACTGGTGACGGTACTGGTGCTGTTTGGCTACACACGTTGCGCGCGCAGCACCTTGGTGGTGGTGATCTGTTCGCTGGCCGCCGTGCTTTGGCAACTGGGCCTGCTGGCCTTGCTCGGTTATGAGCTGGACCCATATTCGGCACTGGTGCCGTTCCTGGTGTTCGCCATCGGCATGAGCCATGGCGCGCAGAAGATGAACGGCATCATGCAGGACATCGGCCGTGGCACCCACCGGGTGGTCGCCGCGCGCTATACCTTCCGCCGATTGTTCGCCGCCGGCATTACCGCCTTGCTCTGCGATGCGGTGGGCTTTGCGGTGCTGCTGCTGATCAACATCCGGGTGATCCAGGACCTGGCGATCACTGCCAGCCTCGGCGTAGCGGTGCTGATCTTCACCAACCTGATCCTGCTACCGATCCTGCTCAGCTACATCGGCGTCAGTCCGGCGGCGGCCCAACGCAGCCTGAGTGCGGAAACCACCGAACAGCAGGCGCAGATCAAGCATCCACTGTGGCGTGCGCTCGATCTGTTCACCCAACGGCGCTGGGCCGTTGGCGCCATGTTGACGGGTTTGCTGCTGGCCGCGTTTGGTTTTGCCGTGAGCCTGCACCTGAAGATCGGCGACCTGGACCCTGGCGCGCCGGAGCTGCGTGCCGACTCGCGCTACAACCGCGATGCGCTGTTCATGACGCAGAACTATGCGGCCAGCTCGGACATCTTCGTGGTCATGATCAAGACCCCGGAGGATCAATGCACCCGTTACGCCAGCCTGTCGGCGGTCGATGCGCTGGCCTGGCGATTGGAGCAATTGCCCGGAGTGGAATCGACCACTTCGATGGCGGCGCTGAGCAAGATCGCCACGGCGGGCTATAACGAGGGCAACTTCAAATGGTATGAACTGATCCCCAATGACGGCGCCCTGGGGGCCGTGCAAACCCGCGCGCCGCGAGAGCTGTTCAACCAGGGTTGTTCGATGCTGTCGCTGTACATCTACCTGGCCGATCACAAGGCCGACACCTTGAGCCGGGTGGTGGAGGCCAGTGAGCAATTTATCGCCGAGCACCGGGTGCCGGAGGTCAAGTTCATGCTGGCGGCCGGTAGCGCGGGGATCGAAGCGGCGACCAATATCGTCGTGAAGAAGTCCATGCGTGAGATGCTGTTCTGGGTCTACGGTGCGGTCAGTCTGTTGTGCCTGCTGACCTTCCGCAGCTGGCGCGCGACCCTTTGTGCGATGTTGCCGCTGATGCTCACGTCGATCCTGTGCGAGGCGCTGATGGTGGGGCTGGGCATGGGGGTGAAAGTGGCGACACTGCCGGTCATCGCGCTGGGCGTGGGCATTGGTGTTGATTATGCGTTGTATGTGTTGAGCGTGATCCTGGCTCGGATGCGGGCCGGCGATACCTTGGCCCAGGCGTATTACCAGGCGCTGCTGTTCACGGGGAAAGTGGTGTTGTTGACGGGTATGACGTTGGCTGTGGCGGTGTCGACCTGGGCGTTTTCGCCGATCAAGTTCCAGGCTGACATGGGGATTCTGCTGGCGTTCATGTTTTTGGTGAATATGCTGGGGGCTTTGATTCTGTTGCCGGCGTTGGCTTGGTGGTTGTTGCCGCGGGAGGTGTTTGCAAAAAAGCTTGAGGTGAGTCGGTGGGGGCGGTGGGTTCGGGGGTGATTTTCGGTTGGATGGCGTGTATATCCGTTATTTTTGTAACGGCTGCTGACGGTTCCGCTCTTACAGCGGCTCACTTTTGGAGAAGCGCCAAAAGTAAGCAAAAGCGCTTTGCCCCACCACTCGGCACCTCGCCTAGGCTCGGTGTGCCCTCACTCCGGCCTTGCTCCGTGGGCCCGCCGCGATGGGCCATCCATGGCCCGGCGCGGCTATCCCGGCATCCATGCCGGGATGCCCACTGCGCAAGACCTGCGTTCGGCCAGCGTGGTTTAACGGGGCGCTGAGATCAAGATCAAGATCCAAAGCAAGATCCAAAGCAAGAGCAAGAGCAAGAGCAAGAGCAAGAGCAAGAGCAAGAGCGGGGCATCAGCCAGGATTTATTTGGCTGAACCACCGCTATCGCGAGCAAGCCCGCTCCCACATTGGATTTTCGGCAGCCATCCAATGCAGATACGCCGCAGAACAGTGTGGGAGCGAGCCTGCTCGCGAAGAGGCCGGTACATGAAGCATCTTCATCGACTGGCACTCCGCCTTCGCGCGCAGGCTCGCTCCCACATGACAAAGAGCGGAAACGCTACTTGCAAACATAAACCTTGCGCACATAAACCCCGCTCTTCCAGGCGCAAGGAGCCCCCCGGGGCACAAACACCGTATCCCCAGTCCCCACCGCCAACCCCGTGCCATCCGCCAGTTGAAGAACGATGTTGCCCTCGGTCAAATGCATCAGCTCATGCATCGCATGCGGCCTCGCCCGGCGGGTGTAGGGCGTCGAGTCCCAGATGCCGATGCGCAGGTTCGTCGCTTCTTCGATAAACAGATTGTTCGAACGGCATTGCGGTGTCGGCCCCAGCAGGATCTCTTCACTCGGAGGCGTCGAGGGCGAGAGCAATGTTTGTGGCGCAAGGAACATCAGCCCGACATTGCCCACTTCGGCAGGCTGGATATCGGCGCAGAAAGCCCAGAGAGAATCCGGTTGTGCCTCGATCCGGATCGACGTGCCACGGGCAATCACGGCGCTGTCTCCCGGATTGAGCCGGAGCGTCTGTTCCTGGCTCCGCAGGGTGACCTGTCCCGCGTGCACCACGATCGTTTCGCTGTAGGGATATTCATCGACGCTGAACTCGCCACTCGCGTGGACCACGCCGGCAGCGATGTCATCCGCCGCGACATAGGCAATGCGCCGGTCGAAAGGATCGTTGGCCCCCAATGAACCGGAAGTGAACGCGGTTGAGGCCGGGCGGCCGTCGGCGTGGGCCAGCAGCACTGCGGTGGGCTCTAGCATGATGCGGTGTCTCCGAGGGTAATAACGATGAAGGGGAGGTCAGCCGATGGCCTGGGTCACCAGGGCAAACTGATGGATGCCGCCACTGGCCTGCGGCGGGGTACCGCGGGCCATTTGCGCGACGGTGTCGACTTGCTTCAGTCCGGCTTCTTCAAGCCAGGGCCCCAGCTCGCAGTCGGAAGGGATGTCCATGCGCAGGAAAGCGTCCGGTGCCCGGGCCAACAGCACCGCGATCAAATGCTTGGCCTGTTGTGGATTTTCCGCGACGACCGGGCCGATATAACGCCCACGACCGAAAGAGCGCAGGAGGGCGAAGGCGCGTAGCTGGCCATCGCGCTCGATACCGACGGCGTGCTCGGTACTGTCGAACAGATCGTTGAGCACGGCGCGCCTGTCCAAGCCGCTGCCCGCGTTGGCCAGTTCGATTTGCTGGCGTCGATCGGCGTTGGTCAATTCGCGGCAGCGTTCGTCAGTTGGCAGGGCAGGAACGGCGGGGACAAGTACGTGACCCTGATGCTGTTGGATATGCCCAAAGTCAACGAAGCCCTGGCTGGCATAAAGTGGGGCGCCGGCCAGCGTCGCGTTGAGCATCGGGATTTTCGATCCGCATGCCTCGAGCGCCAGCTCCATGAGCCTGCGACCGATGCCTTGGCCCTGGTATTCGTCACTGACAATCACCAGGCCGATCGTGGCGTAGTCACCTTGCGCACAGGTGAACGCGGTACCGATCAGGCGGTCGTCGTCCTGCGCAACGAAACCCTGCGAGACGCGTTGCAGCATGGCCCAGTCCTCCAGGCGGTGGGGCCATTTCAATTGCACGGACAAGGCGTGGGCCGATTCCAGGTCGGCGCCGGTCATGGGGCGAAAGGTATACGCGGGGCGTTGCGAGTTAGGCATGACTTAGCTCCGTGGACAGGGCCGAAACCGGTGGGATTTCGCCGCTGAAAGTGTGTGTATCTCACCTGCCAATTGGCCTGGCAAGGGGCCGGCAATGATTCGGCAGATTGCATGAGTGGCGTCGTCCATGGCCGCAGTTCTTGCTCAAATCCGCAGCACGCACGGCAATAAATTCCAGCGATCTTGCGTCGAAAAAAAGGCAAGCCCAGATCAATAACAGCGCTTGCGATCAACCTCGCCGAGCATCGATTCATTGCGTTGATGCCGACGGATATTGTCCAGCAATACGCCAAAGGCACTTTCAGGTTGGGTCATCGCCGCGATATGCGGCGTCAGCCAGATTTGCGGGTGTTCCCAGAAAGGGTGATCCGCCGCCGCTGGCTCCTGTTGCAACACATCGAGCACCGCCGCACTGAGCTGGCCGCTGGCAAGCGCTTCAAGCAGATCCGCTTCCACCAGGTGTGCGCCCCGGCCCATGTTGACCAGGGCGGCCCCCTTGGGCAGATGCTGGAACAACCGGTGATCGAGAATCCCTCTGGTCTGCTCGGTCAATGGCAAGACGCACAGCACGATGTCGCATTGGCCGAGAAACGCCGGGAGCTGTTCGCTACCGGCAAAGCAGTCCACCCCGGCGATGTGATGCTCGCTGCGCGCCCAGCCTGACAAGGCAAAACCAAAGGTCTGCAAGGTGCTGAGAATCTGCCGGGCCTGCGTGCCGAGGCCCATCACGCCGACCCGGCGCTTGGCGGCCGGCTGCAGCAGATGAGCCTGCCAGCACCGGGCCAACTGTTGCTGGCGATAGCGGAGCATATCCCGGTGCAGCCCGAGGACGGCGAAACTGGCGTATTCGCACATGCCTTGGGTGATGCCCGGGTCAAGTAGACGTACCACTGGCAGGGAAGCAGGCAACAGGTCGAGGTCGAGCTGGTCGACCCCGGCCGACAGCGCGAACAACACCTCCAGGTTCGGCAACAGGGTTTCGAGGTCGTCCGGCGCCTGCCAGGCGGCCAGGTAGCGAATATCACGCGGATCGCCGATGTCGGGCCAGGCACGCCATTCGATGTCCGGAGCGTGCTCGGCGAATAGACGTTTCCATTGTTCACCGCGTACCGGGTCGGCTTTATAAAGCAGGGCCATGGATGACTTCTCACACTGGATCGGGAACCTCCAGCATGCCCGAGTGGCGAAGCAGGATGTTTCGAAAGCGCCGGCATAACTGCCTGCCACTGCGGTGTTGAAGGCTTTTATCGGCAGATTCCATGGGGCTGGAGCCGGCTGATGGAATCTGCTGTTTAGCGGGGTGAAAACAGTCGATCCGAATTTCCCGGAGGCCAAGTTCGGCTTAGACAATTGCGTCGAACGCTTAACCTGTGGGACACATCGCAGCCGTTTCCCGGTTGCCTGGTTCACTGTGGGAGATGCCATGAACAGTAAAGTCGAAGAAACCCCGAACTTGCTTCGTCAACGTGATCAATTCGTGCCCAGGGGATTGGTCACCGCGCATCCGCTGGTCATCGACCGGGCTCAGGGCGCAGAGGTCTGGGATGTGGATGGCAAGCGTTATCTGGACTTCGTCGGCGGCATCGGCGTCTTGAACATCGGCCACAATCACCCGAACGTGGTCGCCGCAGTGCAAGCCCAGTTGCAAAAGGTCAGCCATGCGTGTTTCCAGGTGGTGGCCTACAAACCCTATCTCGACTTGGTGAAACGCCTGTGCGCATTGGTCGGTGGCCAGGACGCCTACAAGGCGGCGCTGTTCACGTCTGGCGCCGAGGCGGTGGAGAACGCGGTGAAGATCGCTCGCGCCCACACCAATCGGCCAGCGGTGATTGCGTTCCGTGGCGGATTTCATGGGCGTACCTTGCTCGGCACGACGCTGACCGGCATGAGCCAACCGTACAAGCAGAACTTCGGGCCTCTCGCTCCGGAGGTGTTTCATACGCCGTACCCGAACGCCTATCGCGGTTTCACCAGCGAGATGGCCTTGCAGGCCCTTAACGAATTGCTGGCGACCCAAGTCGCCCCGGATCGGGTCGCGGCGATCATCATCGAGCCGGTGCAGGGTGATGGCGGCTTCCTTACCGCGCCGCCGGAATTTCTCCAGGCGCTGCGCCGCCTGACCGAGCAACATGGCATCGTGCTCATTCTCGACGAAATCCAGACCGGTTTCGGCCGCACCGGCACATGGTTCGGTTTCCAGCACGCCGGGATCCAGCCGGACCTGGTGACCGTCGCCAAGAGTCTCGCCGGCGGCTTGCCGATATCAGGCGTCGTGGGACGTGCGCAGATCATGGATGCGCCGTTGCCCGGTGGCCTGGGTGGCACCTATGGCGGTAACGCCCTGGCGTGTGCGGCCGCGTTGGCGGTGATCGACACTTACGAGCAGGACCGGTTGATCGAGCGCGGCCAACTATTGGCCGAGCGTTTGCGCCAGGGCCTGCTGCGCTTGCAGGCACGTTACCCACGTATCGGTGACGTGCGCGGTACCGGTTTCATGTTGGCCATCGAATTGATCAAGGACGATGAAGCGCGCAGTCCTGATGCCGAACTCACCCAACAACTGATCGATCAGGCCAGGGTAGGCGGATTGCTGGTGATCAAATGCGGGGTGTACCGGAATGTGCTGCGTTTCCTTGCGCCCCTGGTCACTGAAGAAAATCAGATCGACGAAGCCCTGGTCATACTTGAAGCCGCGTTGTCACGGGTGTTGAGTTGATTCCAGGTCCCGGTCGGCAGCCAGTGAGCCTGCGCCGACCGAAGGCCTTTGGAGCACATGGATGCATCACGGGAGGCGACACACATGCACCTGACTGATTATCGCGCGCTGCTGATTGATTGCGACGAAGTCCTGGTCGATCGGGACTCCGGTATCTGGACGGCCTTGCAACCTTTGCTCGAAAGCCACCCAGGCGCGCTTGCCAGGGAAGCGGTGCTGGCAGAGTTCGACGCGGCGGTGCGCGGGCTCTATCCGCGTTTTTCCGAGCTGGGTTTCAGTGGCCTGTTGTGCTTTGCCCACCGTCAGTTGGCCGAGCGCCTGGGGCTCAAGGCCAACTGGGAGGAGGGCATGAGTTTTGCCCGTTCGGCCAGTACCTGGTCGCTGTTCGAAGACGCACCCGGTGCCATGTTGTACCTGCGCAAATTCTATCGACTGCTGGTGTATTGCGACCGCGACGCCGAAGACCGTGACAGCCTCTGCGAGCGTTTGGGCATTCCACCCGAGGACCTGCATTCACGGGCCATCAATCCGTTGGAAGACGAAGCCTGGCTGCTGGCGAACACGCTCCAGCCTGAGCACATCATGCAGGTGTCCAAGGCCTCCGAGCGCTTACAGAAGTCGGCGGGGTTATGCCTGATCCGCCGTGGCCCGGAACAACCCACCGAAGAACAATCCGCCGATTTCCACATCACCAGCATGGCGGATCTGGTGGCCCAGCATCAGCTATCTTTGCGACGTTGAATTTGCTAAAACCACTGTCACTGAACGGCAATAATGGGGTACCCGATGGAAGGTTTAATCAAACTAGACCGAATTGATATCAGTATCCTTGTCGAACTTCAGAAGGACGGTCGAATGACCAACGTCAGCCTTGCCGATGCCGTGGGGCTGTCCTCCAGCCCTTGCCTGCAGCGGGTCAAGCGCCTTGAGTCGGCCGGCTACATTTCCGGGTACAGAGCGCACCTGAACCTGGCCAAGATCACCGATTCGGTGACGGTCTTCACCGAAATCACCCTCAGCGACCATAAACGCGAAGACTTCGCCAAGTTTGAATCCAACATTCGCCTGGTCGACGAGGTACTTGAGTGCCATTTGATCAGCGGTGGCTACGATTACCTGGTGCGTTTCATGACATGCAGCATCCAGCATTATCAGGAAGTGATCGAAGGGCTGCTGGACAAGAACATCGGTATTTCCAAGTACTTCAGTTACATCGTCATCAAATCCCCGGTGCTCAAGGACGGGGTGCCGCTGCGCAGGCTATTGCGCCACTGATTCGCTTGTGAATCAGCGCCCGGGCGCCTTGTTCTCCACCAGACAGTTGCCGCCATCCACCACCATGACCTCACCGGTGATGTAGCTGGACTCAGCGGATGCCAGGAAAGCCACCAAGGCGGCGACTTCTTCGGGGCGTCCCGCCCGGCCCATTGGCGTATAGCCCGCTGCATGGGCTTCTTCGGCGGTGGTCGAGCCGGTAGCGATCCAGCCGGGCGCGACGCAGTTGACCGTGATTCCCTGGCGGGCCACTTCCAGCGCCAAGCCCATGCTCATCCCCACCATGGCCGCCTTCGCAGCGCTATAGGCAGCCTCGCCGGGGTTGCTGCAGCGGGTGCCGGTGGTGGAGCTGATATTGACGATGCGGCCATAATTGCGCGCCTGCATGCCGGGCAGGACGGCGCGGGTCAGCAGGAACGCCGTTGTCAGGTTCCGGGCCAGTGACAGGTTCCATGTTTCCAGATCCAAAGTCGCCACTTCGGCAAACGACTCCGGGCTGCCTTGCATGGCCATGCCCGCGTTGTTCACCAACACATCGATGCGCCCCCACACTGACTCGGCCCACAGGCCGAAATCACGCACTTGTCGTTCATCGGTGAGGTCAAGGGCCCGTCCTTCGACTTCAAAACCTTCGCCCCGCAGCTCTTCGACACGTTGCACAATGCGCGCGCTGCTGGCGGTGACGACCAGCCTGGCACCGGCGGCGCCCAGCCTCCGTGCGATCGCCATACCGATTCCCATCTCGCTGCCAACCCCGCTGATCAGAGCCACGGGGTTCTTTCCGGTTGTGTCTGGCATGGCATTTCCCAGTTGTTTTCGTGAGGGCTACGGAGCAAGGCTGCGGGTGACAAGAGCCGCAGGCCAGTATGGCATCTCGGAAACGATTTCTGACAAGAATGTCAGGCAGCGGTCAGTCTCCGGACACCTTCGCTGTCTAGACTCTTTAGGTTGCCCCGCTTCCGGAGAGGAGATACCTGATGCGCTTGCTCATTGTCGAGGACGAAGAAAAAACCTCTTCCTATGTTCACCGTGGCTTGAGCGAGCTCGGCTACATTGTCGATGTCGCGACGAATGGCATCGATGGCCTGCACTGTGCGTTGGAAATGGAATACGACGTGGTGATCCTGGATGTCATGTTGCCGGGCAAGGACGGCTACGGCGTGTTGCAGGGGCTGCGTCTGCGCAAGAAGACCCCGGTCATCATGTTGTCGGCAAGGGGCACGGTAGACGATCGCGTCCGGGGGTTGCGAGAGGGCGCCGATGACTACCTGGCCAAGCCCTTTTCCTTTGCCGAACTGGTCGCGCGCGTCCAGGCATTGATCCGGCGGCGCGCCGATGACGCGGTCGATCCCACGCACCTGCGCATCGACGACCTGGAGGTCGACCTGCAGGCTCGCAAGGTCACCCGTGCCGGGTTGCGGTTGGACCTGACGGCCAAGGAGTTCTGTCTGTTGAGCCTGCTGGCCCGGCACCAGGGCGAGATTCTTTCCAAATTGATGATTGCCGAGCAGGTCTGGGACATGAATTTCGACAGCGACGCCAACGTGGTCGAAGTGGCGATCAAGCGTGTGCGCGCCAAGGTTGATGCGCCGTATCCGCGCAAATTGCTACATACCGTCCGGGGGATGGGTTATGTGCTGGAGAGCCGCGAAGCAAGTGACAGGCAAGTCGGTGCGCTGTGATGAAAAGCTCGATCTCCAAGCGGCTCGCCCTGATGTTTGCCCTCGCGGTCATGCTCATCACCGCCGTCTGCGCGACGTTGTTGCGCTGTTCCTTGAAGCAATCGCTCGAAGACCAGATGCAAAACGAGCTGACCCTGCGCCACTCGGTTCTCGACCCGGTGCTGGCGAAATATGACTCTCCGGAATTCTGGGTGGGGCTGCGGCAGAAGCTCGACGGTCTGACGCCCGCCGACGAACGCGTGCGCTATTGGGTCCTGGTGGACAATCCGACGTACAGCTATGGCGGTGCGATGCCGGATGGCCGGGACTGGTCGACGCGCCCGGATGGATTTTCCAGCGTCACCATACCTGGCCGGGACCGCCCCATGGTCCTGCTGGTCGAGACCATTGCCGCCATGGGCAGCCGCCCGGAGTTGCGTTTTATCGTGGGGCTCGACTCAACGCCGTTCATGAAGACCCTGGATCATTTCACCAAGACATTGATCCTCACGTCGGCGCTAGGCGTAGTGCTGGTCGCACTGCTGGGCTATTGGATCGCGCGTTTTGGCCTGGCACCCGTCCGGCGCTTGAGCCGCCAGGCCAACAGCCTGCCGCCGGGGGATTCGAAACAACGCTTGGACACCGAGGCGCTGCCTGGGGAATTGCAGGAACTGGCGGTGTCGTTCAACGGTGCCCTGGCGCGCCAGGAAGCCGCCTGGTGCCAGCTCGAAGGGTTCAACGCCAATGTTGCCCATGAACTGCGCACGCCCTTGACCAACCTGATTGGCCAGACCCAGGTCGCGCTGGCCCACGGACGAGACGTGAATGAGCTTCAGGACTTGCTGCAATCGAACCTCGAAGAGCTGGAGCGGATGGGCACCATCGTCAATGACATGCTGTTCCTGGCGGGTGCGGAAAGCGGGCAGCGGGCCACTGAACTCAGCGACGTGTCGCTCTGCGAAGAGGCGTCGAAGACCGTGGAGTACCTGGAACCGGTCTTGCACGACAAGCAGCTGAACGTGGTGATCCAAGGCGACATGCGGGTGCGTATTGACCGACGCCTGTTCCACCGATCCCTGGCCAATCTGATCCAGAACGCGGCGCGATACGCGGTGCCGACCAGCACGATCACGGTGAGCCTGGTCAGCCATGGCATGCAGGCCGAGGTCAGCGTCTCCAATGCCGGTGAGCCCATTGAAAATGTGCATCTGGAACGTCTGTTCGAGCGTTTCTACCGAGCCGATGCCGCGAGGGCCAGGAGTGACGCACATCATGGCCTGGGGCTTTCCATCGTGCGGGCGGTAGCCTCCATGCACGGCGGGCGGGTGTTCGCCCATAGCAAGGACGGGGTCAACACCTTCGGGTTCTCTCTGACGAGCCAGCCAGCGCGTTAATCAACTCAGCGTCTCCGCTGGCCGGACGGCCGCTTTCGCGAGCAAGCCCGCTCCCACAGTGGATCTCCAGCGAACCTGCAACCCATGCCCGCCACAACCCCCTGTGGGAGCGGGCTTGCCCGCAATGGCGGCGGCACATTCGGCATTGATGTGACAGAGCCACCGCTTTCGCGAGCAAGCCCGCCCCCACACTGGTTCTTCAGCGAACCTGCAACCCATGCCCGCCACAACCCCCTGTGGGAGCGAGCTTGCTCGCGAAGACGCCGGCACATTCAACATCTTCCTCAACTGGAACTCCACCATCGCGAGCGAGCTCGCTCCCACACTTGGCCATCGCGCTCGCGTTTGACATGTTCCTGTCAGTCACCCGTCACCTTGACGTCAGCGTCCCCCTCCTAGAGTGCAACCACCATCCCGGTCAGGACAGTGGAGTACACCATGAATATTCAAAACTTTTCGGTCGCCAGCCTGCTGGCAGTGATCACGTTGAGCGGTTCGCCTCTGTTTGCCAAGGAACAGACCCAGGCTCCGGCCTATGAATACGGTATGCCGCTGGACATTGCGCAGGCGGTTCGTATCGATGAGCCGAAATCAACCGTATGCGAAGTCGGGCAAGCAACGATGACTTACGTCGACACGCACGGGCAGATTCGTCACGTCACCTTCCTTCAACAGACAGACGCCTGCGCCATTCAGTAAGCCCGGTCGCACCAGTTTGCCATCCAACCAAGGAACTCAAATCATGTGGAACAGAGCAATCACCCCCGCAGGCGGCTTTCTATACACCATCAGCCAGCTCATGAGGCGGACCCGAACGTTGACGGCCGGCGTCGCACTCCTCAGTGCGATGAGCACCGAAGCATCGGACCGGGCGGTGCCCAAACCCGACTGGTCGACCCACGACATGCCTTCACAGAAGGGCCGGATTGCCCTGGTAACCGGCGGCACCAGCGGTATGGGCTATGAGGACGCCCTGGCACTTGCGCGGGCGGGGGCCGAGGTCATCATCGCGGCGCGCAACCCGGAGCGGGGTGCGGACGCCATCAAGCGTATCCGCGAGGCCGTACCCGACGCCAAGTTGCAGTTCGAGTCCGTGGACCTGGCCAACCTGTCTTCGGTGCGCGGCCTGGCCGAGCGTCTCAACCAGCGGCTGCCGCGCCTGGACGTGTTGATCAACAATGCAGCCATCATGGCGCCGCCTGAGCGAGGCACCTCCGCCGATGGCTTCGAGCTTCAGCTGGCAACCAACTACCTCGGACATTTCGCGCTGACCGGCCTGCTGGTTCCGCTCCTGCGGCAAAGCGACGATGCCCGGGTGGTGAGCCTTTCCAGCATCGCGGCCACGCGCGGCGCAGTGAATTTCGACGACCTGCAGTCCGAGCAGAAATACGACCCTTATGCCGCCTACGCCCAGTCGAAACTGGCCATCTTGCAGTGGTCGTTCGCGTTGCAACGGCGCAGTGACGAACAGAAGTGGGGGATCCGCAGCATCGCCGCGCATCCTGGCGTGGCCGTCACTGAACTGATCGCCCGGGGCCCGGGCGTCAACAGCGAGTTCGGCCAGCGCTGGGCGAAGGATCGCGATGCATACCACTCTGCGGCTCAAGGCGCGCTGCCCACCTTGTATGCGGCGACTGCCGAGCAGGCCGTTGGCGGCGCCTATTACGGGCCGACCGGCGATGACGAAAAACGCGGTCCGCTGGGGTTCGCCAAGACGCCACCGGCCGCGACCAACGAAGCGGATGCCGAACGACTCTGGGCGACCTCCGAGCGCCTGACCGGCGTTACCTATCGCTGATCCTATCCAGGGCGCGGGCATCGGCCTCGCGCCCGTCCCGTAGCCTTCTTTCTGGAGTTCCCATGAGTACGATGACGTTCGTACAGCGGCTGAGCCTTGCCCTTAACGCCCATGACGGTGAACTGCGTCCGGCGCTGTGTGGCTTCCTGCTGTTTCTTTGCCTGTTTACCGGTTACTTCATGCTGCGCCCGATCCGTGAGTCGATGGGCATTGCGGCGGGCGTGGAAAACCTGCAATGGCTATTCACCGCGACTTTCCTGGTGATGCTGGCAGCCGTTCCGTTATTCGCCTGGCTCAGTTCCCGAGTGCCGCGGCTGCGCCTGATCGATTGGGTGTATGGCTTCTTTGGCATCAATCTGCTGATGTTCGTCGAGTTTTTCCAGTTCCTTCCAGACAGTGTCTGGCTCGCCCGGGTGTTTTACGTCTGGATATCGGTTTACAACCTGTTCGTCGTTTCGGTGGCGTGGAGCTTGATGGCGGATGTGTTCGACAGTGAGCAGGCCAAGCGCCTGTTTGCATTCATCGCCGCCGGCGCCAGCGTCGGCGGCCTGCTGGGGCCCGCGCTGAGCGCGCTGTTGATCAACGCGGTGGGAGCGTCAGGCTTGATGCTGCTCGCGGCTGTGTTGCTCGGTGCCACGCTGGTGTTGAAACGGACCTTGATGAGCTGGCGCGGACAGGGCGGGGCGGGGCGACCTGGTGCAGCACCCACGCAAAACCCGCGGCAGCCACTGGCCGGCAATCCGTTCAGCGGGATGGTCGCGGTGTTCAGATCGCCTTATCTGGTGGGAATCGCCGGCTTCGTGGTGCTGCTGGCGACGGTCAGCACGTTTCTCTATTTCGAGCAGGCGCGCCTGGTAGCCGAGCACTACCCGGACCGGGCATCGCAGGTTCGTATCTTCAGCACCCTCGATATCATCGTGCAGGCCGGCGCATTGCTGTCCCAATTGTTCATCACCGGTCGTATCGCGCCGAGGTTGGGCGTGCGTGCTTTGCTGGCGGTCGTGCCGTTGCTCATGTGCGTCGGTTTCCTGGGCCTCGCCCTGGCGCCGGGCTTTGCGCTGCTTGCAACCTTGATGATCGTGCGACGAATCGGCGAGTACGCGTTTGTCCGGCCCGGCAGGGAAATGTTATTTGCGCCCCTGGATGCCGAGAGCAAATACAAAGCCAAGAACTTCATCGACACCGTGGTCTATCGCGCCGGCG
Organism: Pseudomonas alvandae; assembly: GCF_019141525.1. Lineage (GTDB taxonomy): Bacteria > Pseudomonadota > Gammaproteobacteria > Pseudomonadales > Pseudomonadaceae > Aquipseudomonas > Aquipseudomonas alvandae. The sequence continues at coordinate 3,391,667 of NZ_CP077080.1, read as the reverse complement.
ATGCCGTGAGTGGCTGGGCCAAGAGCCTGCTCGATCAGATCGGCCAAGGTGCAGGCGTGGCGGCGATGGTGGGGGCGTGCTGCGCGTTGTTGTGGGGATACCTGGGTTGGCAACTCGGACGACAGGCGGATTATGCCGCTTCAAGGGAGCTACGCCTGGCGGCTATTTCGGCAAGAGCGTGAAGAACGTGAAGAACGTGAAGAACGTCATCTGAATGATTTTTCTCACGCTCGCTACGCTCATTTGAACGTATGGACCAGCGCAGCCTCTGACACTAGGCTTTGTACGAAAAGTGCCTGCGCGACGATCATGCTGCGTTGAAAACAGGCTCGGAATGCTCATTGACAACCAGTCAACTCCGCTTCCTCGCCTGTTTTCGCCTTGCCTGATCGCCGCTCGGCGACTTTTCGTACAAACCCTAATGCAGGGCGAGCGCACGTCGCCCATTCCCGCTCGGAGGACAAGTTCACATGAAGATTCTAATGGTGCTTACATCCCACGATCAGTTGGGCGACACCGGCAAGAAGACGGGGTTCTGGCTGGAAGAGTTCGCCACTCCGTACTACGTGTTTGTCGACGCCAAGGCGACGGTCACGCTTGCGTCTCCAAAGGGCGGGCAGCCACCACTGGACCCCAAGAGCGACGAGGAGAGTGCCCAGACCGACGCAACGCGCCGCTTTGCCACGGATACCCAGGCTCAAGCCGCATTGGCAAGCACGGTGCCGTTGGGCGAGGTTGATCCCTATAACTTCGATGCCGTGTTCTATCCGGGCGGCCATGGCCCCCTTTGGGACTTGGCCGAGGACACCGACTCCAAGACGCTTATCGAAGCTTTTTATGCCGCGAACAAACCCATCGCCGCCGTCTGTCACGCGCCGGGAGTGTTCAAGAACGTCAACGCACCCGATGGCCAGCCCGTGGTGAAAGGCAAGAAAGTCACCGGCTTCACCAACTCCGAGGAAGAGGCGGTGGGCCTGACGCAAGTGGTGCCGTTCCTGGTGGAGGACATGCTCAAGGCCAAAGGCGGCGAATATTCCAAAGGCGCGGACTGGGGCAGTTACGTCGTCGAGGATGGTCACCTGATCACCGGCCAGAACCCTGCCTCGTCGGAAGCGGCGGCCAAGGCGCTGCTCAAGCGGCTGAAGCAGGAACTGAGCGCTTGAGGCGACTTTGTGGGGCGGCCAGCCGGTTCGCCCTTTGCCAGCGCGCTCAACGGCGGGGGAGGATCGATCATGCAAGACCCTTTCAACCTGGCGCGCTTCGTCGAGGCGCAGCGTCCGGTATTCAGTCGCGTCATGGACGAACTGCGCGCCGGGCGGAAGAAGAGTCACTGGATGTGGTTCATCTTTCCGCAACTGCAAGGGCTCGGTCGTTCCGAAATGGCCAGCCTCTTCGGGATTTCCGGCCTTGCCGAGGCTCGCGCATACCTGCAACACGATGTGCTCGGACCCCGACTGGAGGAGACCGTGATGACGGTCCTGCAGCACAGCGGGACCAGCGCCGAGCGGATATTTGGCTCACCCGATGATTTGAAGTTTCGCTCCTGTCTTACGCTGTTTATCAGCGCCCAGTCGGGATCTCCACTGTATCAACAGGCGCTCGATCGGTTTTATTCGGGCGAGCCGGATCGACGGACGCTCGACCTGCTTGCTCGGCAGGTATGAAGCGGTCCACGTTCGCAAACCACCACAGGGCGGCCACTCCCAGAAGGACTGTCAACCCAGCCAGGACCAGGATGACCTGTTGCGTCCCCAAAGGCGCCGCCAGCAGCGCCACCAGCAAACCGGCCAGTGGCTGTGACAGGTTGTTGAGCAACGTGATCACCCCGACGGTCTTGCCGAAGTCCTGGGGCGGAATGACCCGTTGGCGAATGGTGCGCACGTAGACGTTGAACATCTTGTCGAAACCGACGATCAACAGGAAGCCCAGGACATAGCCCGACAGGTTTGGACTCAGGGCACTGATCACCCCGCCTGCAGCGATCATCGAATAGCCAATTCCCCCTAAGACCCGCAGGGGCAGGGTTACTCGCGCGAGGAGCAACAGGATAAAGATCGTGGTTGCGGCGCCAGCCGCCTGCAAGCCGGCGTAGTGGTCCTTGCCGGCACCGTACTCGCCGATCACCATGGCGGCCGAAGTGGCCAAGGTGACGCCGACAATCAGGTTGACGCCCACCGCCAGCGCGATGATCTTTTTCAGTTCCGCCAGGTTGCGGATATGCCCGAAGGCGATCCGCAGGGGCTGTAGCCAGATGTCCTGGTGCTGCTCGTACACTTCCAGGCTTACCCGGCTGAGTCGTTGCCATACCCGCATGCCCAGGTCGGCGAGCAGGAACAGCGCGGCGACCCACAGCACCACCCAGTGCCATGCCCAGATATCCAACAACAATGCCGCCACCAATGGGCCGAGCACCAGTCCGGTCTGGTCGGCAATTTGTGAATAGGACAAGGTCTTGGTGTAGCTGTAATGCCGGAAGACATACGGCATCAGCACTTCGCGGGCCATGATGCCTTGGGTGGTCAGCACGCCACAGACGGCTGAAAGCACCACGACCCAGGCAATGCCGCCAAAAACGCCGTAGAGCGCCATCGCCAACAGACAAAGCAGCGCCCGATAGACCTGGCTGATATGCAGGATCCTGATCGGTGAATACTTGTCGCACAGGGCGCCGCACAATGGGAAAGCGAGAAAGCGCGGCAGTGATTCGACGAAGAACGCCAACCCGGCCCATGAAGCGCTGTTGGTGGTCTGGAACACTACCAGCGGCACGATGAACAACAGGATCTGGTCCGCCAGCCTCGATAGAAACAGCGAGATGAAAAAAGCCAAGTAATCCTTTCGCATGGAAACATCCTGTGACGAGGCGAAGCGGCGCACGCCACACACACTGACAGAATCAGGTCGGGGATTGAAGCGGGGTCGGCATCGGCTCGACGACGCGCGGTATCAATGCAGGGGTAGGTAGCCCGATGATGCTGTGCTAAGTTACCAAAGGTAGGTTAAACCCCAAAAGCAAGGAGGACAGATGATGTCACTCGATCCTATCCTGTTCATGGGCGGTTCTGGCGCTATCGGCCACCATACTGCCCGGGCGCTGCGCGCCGCTCATCCAGATGTACCGTTGTTGATTGGCGGACGTGACCTTGCGAAGGCCCAACGGGTCGCGGAGCAACTGGGCGGGGCGCAGGCCGTGGCGATCGACGCCGGTGCCGACGACCTGGGCCTCGGCGATCGCGCGGTCAGCGCGGTGGTGGTCTTCTACATGGACCACGCTCTCGCTGGATTGCGCTTTGCGCAGCAGCGCGGGGTGCCGCACCTGAGCATATCTTCCGGCGTTTTCGAGATCGCTCCGGAGATCGCCATGTACATGCACGCGCCAGGCGCATCGCCGATTGTCCTCGGTTATGAGTGGATGGTCGGCGCAACGACGGTGTCGACATTGAGCATTGCCCGTGAGTTCGGCCGGATCGACGATATCCGGCTCAATGCGCTGGTCGATGAGCAGGACACGGGCGGCCCGACCGTTGCCAGCGATTTCGAACACCTGAACAAAATGCTCCCCGCCGCGCTGACCAGGCGCGGCGGATCATTTGTCTGGCGCGAAGGGGAGGACGCCAAGGCGCGCTTCCACGCGCTGGACGGCACGGCAATCGAAGCCACGGGTTTTTCTTCCATTGACGTCGTCGGCCTGGCGGCTGCGACGGGTGCACCGAATGTCCAGTTCAACATTGGCATCGGGGTGAGCTCCAGCCGGCGCAAAGGACATCCGATTTCCACCGAGATCATCATCGAACTCGCTGGCGAGGATCTTCGAGGCGACTCGCTGCGCACCCGTCATGCCGTCGTCCACCCGGCAGGCACTGCGCCGCTGACTGGTCTCTGCGTCGCCATGAACCTTGAGCGCCTGCTCGGGTTGGACGGTCAGCCTGCAACCCCGCCTGGGCTCTACTTTCCCTATCAACTGCTGGATGCCGAAGCGTATCTTGAGCGTTTGCGGGGAGAGGGCGGAGAGATGCGTAGATTGCCGGTGATGTAAGCGCTCCGAGCACGATTCGAAGCTTTGAGTTTATGTGGCGCTTGGGTTCATGAGATGCGAACGAAGCCAGTTATCTGGGCTTTCCGTCATTTCCAACAGCCGCTTTTGTTGCCAGGCCGGCGCACTGGTTGGGAACAGCGCCGCGCCCGGCCGGAACCGCGCGAGACCGCAGGCGGCGGCGATGCGTTGACGTTGCTGGCCACTGACCAGCGCTTGCATAAAACTGCATTCGTTCTGGGCCAGTCCCAAGATGTAGCGAGTCCCCACTTGGAAATTTCCGCCATTGGCCTGCCACCAGGCATCGACGGACTGAGGGTTTGGCCAGGGCAGGTTCTCATCGGGGTCCATGAGGACATGCGGATCTTCGGGGTTATCGTTCGGGCCCGCATCGAAATCCGGCAAGACGTGTAGCTCCAGATCGAGCAGGGCCAGGTCGGCTCCGGTGATCAGGCTGAAGGCTTCGCCAGCGACACGTGCGTAAGGCGCATCGGCCATGTGTTGGATCAACCACGGTACGCTGACCGGATCGCCCAAGAGCCCAAGGGCCTGGATGCCGATGCGCCGCTGCCGGGGATCCTGTACCCACTGGCGTATCCAGCCGATGCTCGGTTCGCGCGCCTGCCAGGCCAGCAGCACGCAGGCCGCGCGGTATTGAAACTCGCCTGGTTGCTCGGCGAACAGTCGCAGCGGTTCGAGGGCTTGCTGGTCACCCATTTGCGCCGTTGCCCAGTTGGCCCAGAAGCGGGTGGCAGGGTGCATATGCGTTCGGTGGACTTGCAAGGCCTGTGACAGGTCATGCCGGCGCAGCTCGCCGGCGGTGCGGGCGGCACGTGCAAGTACGCGGGGATCAACATCGGACAGTCCGGCCAGCAGGACGGCACCAGGGTCGTGGCGGTGCATGCCACATGCCGCCAGGCCGAGACGGCGAAAAAGCGGTTCGGGTGCCGCAAGCATGCGGTCGATCCAGGGCTCTATGCGCGCCCAGTCAAGCCAGCCCAAGGCCATCAGATAACCGCGCTCTGTTTCCGCGGCGCTTCGCAAATGCTCGCTGAGCCGCGACAGCGCCTTTGCATCGGCCGCCTCGAAGGCCAGCACCACGCTGGCGAACATTTCGCCGACGGTGTGCGGGCCGAGCTGCTCCAGAAGGGCTTCCAGGCCGGCTGCCCCGGCGATACGCAGGCCATCGAGATGCGCTTCGATACGCTCCTCCAATGCGCCCAGTTCATCCAGGTCGTAGTGGGGCGCGCGCAGTGCGTAGTCGCGCAGGACCGCCAGGAAACCGGCTTCCTCAACGTGCAGGTCGAGCACAACGGGCAGCGTGGTCATTGGCCTTTGATCCGGAAGGGATATTTCGCCTGATCAGTCAATTTGCAGGCACCGCGTCCAGTTCGAACCATCGAACTCCATGACGTCCTTCGGCCCGATGGACCACATGATCCCGTCGGCTGCGCTCAGGTGGTAACAGGTGCCCGGCGCGTCATCGCCAAAATCGACGGGCTTGAGCGTGTCGCCCTCCAGTCGGTAGACGAAATGGGTGGAAGACACATACAGCTGGCCCTGGAAATATTCCATGCCCCAGAGATCTTCCCGGGTGCTGTCGTGCTCGATCACTTCCCATTGATCATTGCGACCACGCAGCAAGGTCCCGAGCTGGCCGCAAGCATAGGCAAAACCGTCCGGCGCGCAGCGCACCTTATAGAGCGCCAGGTTGGTCGGGCTGTTCTGCTGGGTGAAGACGGCACCGTCATATTTCCAGATTTCGCCTTCCCAGCCGACGGTATAGATTTCCTGCTCGCTGAAGCCATCGATGGATTCGAAGCTGGTGTCGGTGATGGGGGTGTCGCCCACCTGGGCGCTCTGGTCGATGCATCGCCATTGGTCTTCGCCGTCGCGCACGTAGGCTTGGCGGCAGGTGCCTACGGCGTAGGCGCGACCTTTGGCGATGCCGCGGATTTCGCGAAGGGGGCCGCGTTTTGTCGGGTCGACTCCGCAATTGGCAATGGGCGGTTCTTCCTTGACTGCGCCTCCACCGCTGGCTCGCACCGAGCCGTCCGTGCCGAGCGCCAGGTACCGCTCGGCCGGCACGTGGCAGACCGTTCCGGAACAGGCAAGCCAAGGCACTGTGCCGGAATACCAGGTTCCACGGTCAAGCGTGTACAGAATCGACCCCGTGTAGCCTTCGCTGATTGAAAGGTCATTGGTGGTAATCAGGTAGCTGAGATCCGAATATCGAACGACTCCGGTGCCAATGCTGAGTCCACTGAATCGTCGGTCTAGTGCGTCCATCTTTTGGTTTCCTAATAGGATTAGCGACCGCTATCGCTATTGTTATCGCTTGGGCACATCTCGCTGATGGCTTTGTCTCGTTCGTGTTGGTTACTGGTCATGGAGGCCCGTGCATTGATCGGCTTCTCCTTGCCCGGGCTTTTCGCCTGGTCGTGGTAGTTGTTCAACTGGGCTTCCAGGCATTTCTGGGAACACTTGGAGTCCGGAAAGGTTTTCCTGGCCGCCAAGGCCCCTGTCTTCGTGGCCTTGGCCCTTGGCCATTCGCCTTTCGCGTCGGCCGATCTCAGGGCAACCACTCCACGCCGGGTATGCATCTGGCCATGGGTGGCAGTGGTCTGGTTCGGGCCCTCCACGCACATGACCGGCGCCTTGTCGGTTTCGTATTTGCTCCAGCCTGCTTTTGTCGGGTGCTGGTTCCTGGGCTGGCCCGCGAAGGCCGGGCCGTCGGTAAAGGACGCCGAATCGATCAGGTGATCTCCGGTTTGTCCCGGGCAACATCTGTTGGGCTTGTACGGGGCGAGAAAACAGCGCAGGGCCTTTTGGCAACGATCGGCGTTGATGGTCTTGGCCAACGAGGAATACTCCTTCAGAACGCCGGTATGGGCGGCCATGTACGCAGGATCGTCCGAAAATCCATCGCCCGCTTTCTTCTTGGCGGTATTACGCGTCTTGAGTGCGTCTTTCAGCGTTTTGGTATCCGGGCAGACCACTTTCTTATCGGTGTCGCATGCCTTTTTCAGCCGTTTCCTTTCCCCCTCGCATTGCGCCAGGCCCTCGGCGATTTCCATTCTGTCCGAATAAGGCCAAGGCACTGTATTGCCGGGTTGGGATGCGTGGTTATGGGTGGTCAGGTCCATGTGTCGGACGACGTTCTTGCCCTCGTACTTCACATCCATCGACCAAGAGGTGAAATACACCTTGCCCTTGTTCCGGCTGGTGACAATGCCTTTTTTAGGCGCATTCCCAGCCTCGTCGCCATAGCTGGTCTTGAAGTAGCTCTTGTCCTTGAGCATCACTTCCTTGCCAGTGATCTTCACCGTTCGGGTGCCTTTGGTCGTGTCCTTGGCCATGCCCGTGTTGGGGTAGGGAATGGGCACGCCCAGCGGGGTGGGCGGCGCCTGGGGCGGGGTGAAGCACACGTCTGGAAAACAGGCGATGGATTTTCCGTCCGCCGCCTTGCAGGAAACCTCCATGTTGTTGGCAAACACTTCGTTGGCCATCAGGCAGCCCTTACGATCCGGTAGCTGAGCAGCGCGGCGGCGCGTTCGCCGGCGTCGTTGCCAAGGTGGCAGAAGATGTTCGGCCCTTCGCCATAACCCTTGCGACTGGCGGCCAGCGCCACGGCAAGCATCGCCGGGCCGATGGCGGCGCCGACTTCGCCGATGCAGTCGGCCGGGTGCCAGAGATGGAAGAATTCCTTGCGCACCCGCAGGCTGCGGCTCAGGGCCAGCGACGCCTCCTTGAAGTAATACTGTTCGCCGGAAATGTCCGTCAGGCGGTAATCCATTTGTTCGAGCCCGCAGCCGGCTTCACCCAATGCCACGCGCACGGCTTGGGTCAGGCCTTCGGCACGCAATGGCAGGTCTTCGGATTCCACCGTGGCCGGTTCCACACCGAAACCCAGGCCGATGCAGGTCAGTTGCGGCGCTTCCGCGGCGATGGGAGCGGCCAGCACCACCGCTGCGGCGCCTTCGCCGGGGATGAAACCATTGGAGTTTTCGCTGGTGAGCAAGCGTTCGCGTTGCTCGAAAGCGGCCAGGGTAGGGCCGCAAAGCAGCGAATCGACGCCAGCGACCAGCACGTGGCGATGACCGTCCTGGTAGATCAACGTCCGCGCATTGAGCAGGGCCACGGCCGCACTGACCCGGCCCCTCGGAATAATGATGGAGTCGGGATGAAAACGCAGGCCCAGCTCAGCCTCGATGTCATGCAAGAGCGCCATGTCGAGGCCGTTCAGTCGTCCGGGACGCTCGGCTTCAGCCACGCCCAGCAACAGCGGAATCTTTTCCGGCGAAATCCCAGGAAGGCTTTGTAACGCCTCGGCGATGGCGAGCGCGGCCATCTTGACCAGCTTCGTGCGGCCGCGCCAGGGCTGTTCCAACGGCACGCTGGCGCCGATGATCCACTCGCCGGCGCGGTCGATGAAACGGGTTTCCTGAAAGTGGTCGATGGCACAGCGAATTGCCGCGCAGCTCGCCGGAGCGCTTAGGCCGACGGCACTGACCATCCCCGAGCCGATGATGCACAGGGCGGCCATCAGTGCGCGTCCTCGGCAGCCCGTTTGGCTTTGACCAGGGCATCGAGCGACGGGTAGTAATCCTTGCCGAGTCCACGAGCACGCCACCAGGCCTTGGGCATGGTGCCGACGAGCACTTGGGCAATCTCAAAGATGTTGCGCCGCAGCGGACGGGCGATGCGCCAGGTCAACTGCACTTGGCGGGCATCGGTGTCGATCAGCAGGGTGTCGATCAGCGCCGGCACCGTTTCATGAAGGCCTTCCTTGCGGAAAAAGGTCACCGGCACGTCCATCTGGGGAATGCGAAAACTTGTTCGTTCCTGCGGGGTCAGGTTCAGCAACAGCACCTCTTCGCCGCCGCGCAAGTAATCGGTTTGCTGATCGACAGGCGCGGCCTGGAAGTAACGGTTATCGAAATCCGTTGGCAGGAACGGAAAGCTGTCGGCCAACCACGCATCGTCATAGGTGCCTGCAAAACGGGCGCGTTGTGGCCAACTGCGGCCAATGGGACCGAGGGCCATCGGGTGGAAGTCGCCGGACGGCGAGTCGATGGGCTTGCCCAGCTCCTCGGTGTTAGGCATTGGCCTGCCGACTATGTCGATGTCGTCGGTGCCGCCTGGGTACCAACCGCAACCGCTCGGGTTCTGCGGATGGCAATCACGCATTTCGGGCATGTTCGCGAGGGTGCGGGAGCCACCGAAGGCTTGGGCGTAGGTGATGTCCTGCTCCGTAAAAGCCAGGGGTTCACCGGGCGACAGGCCCATCAATCCCGGCTGCCATTGCCGTGGACCCAACACCGAAAAGGCTTTGCCGACCCGGCCGACACGAAGGCCTGCCGTCAACTGGGTCACGGGCCGTCCACCCGGCGCATAGGCTTTGCCACACACCAGCACATCGCAGAATGGCTTGAACGGGGCGAAGTCCATTTCCTGGCGTGGGGCGCTGAGGCCCGGCTCGCCGAGAAAGGTGTCAGCCATCAGCAAGGGTTGCTGAATGTCTGCGAGGTTCGCGGCGCGGCCATCCAGCGGCAGATCGAACGTGCCCTTGGCCACGACGACCAAGGATTCGCGGCCGTCAGGTGCCATGCCCAGGGTATAGGCGACTTGCAGTTGGCTGGCGTTGAGCAGTTCCATCGCGCGACTACCTGTCTAGTTGATCTGCACCGAACCGCCCTTGATGCGGTTGACCCCGCTGGAGCGACTGGAGAGGTAGGTGCCGCGGATGATCACCTTGCCCGCACGGGTCAGGGTGATGCTGGCCTTGCCACAGCGCAGGACGATTTCCCGCTCCGCGCAGAACTCCAGGCGCTCGCCGTCCAGGTGGGCCACGGCGGGCACCGCAGTATCCGGCAAGCGCTGGATGCGACCGATCACCAGCGGCCGGGCAAGGTCGCCGGCCTCGAACATCAAGGCGACCTGGACACCAATGTCCTCCCGCGTCAGCGGCGTGGTAGTGCGCGCGACGAGGCCCGCATCGGCAGGGCAACCGGGAAAAGCAACCACCGGGGCCTGCGCCGTGGGCACATCCAGCAGCACGCCAATCACCACGCCGTCGACGCGCACCGAAGGGGCAGTGGGGGATTGCGGAAAATGATACTCAACGCTCATGACGCCCACTCCGTGGCTAGTTCTGCAGGATCTTCTGGCCTTTGACGACCACGTTCTTGTTGGCCTTGATGTTGATGGCACCGGAGCCGTCGATGGTGATGTTCTTGCCGCTGATCACAATGCTGCCGTCTTTCTTCAGGGTGATGCTGGCCGCGCCCGTGGTCAGGCTGATCGAGTCGCCGGCGTTGAGGGAGAAATGCTTGCCCACGTCCAGGCTGTCGTTCTGCTTGATGCCGGTGCTGCGGTTTTGCGCGACGTCCCGGGATTCGTTCTGGCCGATCCGCGTGCCCTGGTTGCCATTGATCTCGATTCCTTCGTTGCCCTGGACCGTCTCGTTGCGGTTGCCAGAGATGCCGATGGTCTCGTTGCCACCGACGTCTTCCGTGCGATTGCTGGCGATGCTGATTTTCTCGTTGGCGCCGACCTTTTCCGTGCGGTCCGCACCGATGGTGATGGTCTCGTTGTTGCCAACGCGCTCGGTGCGATTGGCGCCTATGGTGATCTTCTCGTCATTGCCGACGTCCTCGGTACGGTCGACGCCGATGGAAATCGTTTCGTTGTTGTCGACCCTTTCCGTGCGGTCGTGTTTGACGCGTACGGTCTCGTCATTGTCGATGGTTTTGCTGCGGTCATGCCCGACCCAGTGGGTCTCGTCGTTCTCGACCTCGATGTCCTGGTTCTTCTCGGCATGGATGAACAGTTGCTCCGCACCTTTCTTGTCTTCCATGCGGATTTCATTGAAGTTGGCCTGGGTGCCGTCCTTGCTTGAGCGGCTTTTCACCCCGCTCTGGGTGGCATTGGCCGGCAACTTGTAGGGCACCGTCTGCTCGGCGTTATAGACGCGGCCGGTGATGATCGGCCGGTCCGGATCCCCTTCGAGGAAGCTGACGATGACTTCCTGGCCGATCCTCGGAATCTGCACCGAACCCCAATTCTTGCCGGCCCAGGCCTGGGATACGCGAATCCAGCAGGAGCTGTTTTCGTTGGACTGGTCATGGCGATCCCAATGGAAATGCACTTTGACCCGGCCGTATTGGTCGGTCCAGATTTCCTCCCCACCGGGTCCGACCACCACGGCAGTCTGGGGGCCGCGAACGATGGGCATGGGTGTGAGGGGCAGGGGACGGAAGACCTGGCTGGCATCCATGCAGTCCAGTTCGCTGACGAACTGTTCGGCCAGGTCCGGTTGCCCGCTTTCATAGGCCTCCTGGCGGATCTGATAGCGGGCGATGACCACCAGGTATTCGCGGTTCTGGTCCGCGCGGTCGTAGCCGGTCAGCGTGAACAAATGGCCGCAGCCCAGCCCGCGGGCGCGACCGCGCAACTGCACGCGCTCGAACTGGCTGTGAATGGCTTCGATACGGGTACGCGCGTAGTGGTCGCCGTCGTTGCTTTGGACGTATTCACCGGGATAGTCATAGAGCGGGTACTCGCCGTTAGTGTGATTGCGCGGCACACTGGAACGCACCTCGAGGCTGGCGCGGGGGCGCAAAAAGTCGTAGTCGTTCAGCGCCAGCGAACCAGGCTGCACCTCCCGGGCCATTTGCCAATCATAAAAATGATCGCGCTCGCGCATCTGCCGATCGGGCGGGTAGAAGGGCACCGAGGCATAGTCCGCCGCCGTGGAGTGCGCGCCGTAGGCATCGGCCAGGACCAGCACATGACGGGCCTTCTCATGGCGAAAGTAGTAATAAATGCCTTCCTGCTCCATCAGCCGGCTGACGAAGTCGAAGCTGGTCTCGCGGTACTGCACGCAGTATTCCCACTCGCGGTAGCTACCGCTCAGGCTGTCTTCGAAGTCCGAGAAACCGAGGTCACGGAACACTTGCTTGATGATGTCCGGCACGGTCTTGTTCTGGAAAATCCGGCAATCGGAGGTGCGCGTGAGCAGCCAGAACCAAGGACGCAGGCTGACGCGGTAACCGGCGAATTGGCCGTGCCCCGTCAACTGCCGACAATTGCTGACGATGCCGTGGAAGTAGCGTTTGCCGCCGTCGTATAGCTCGAGGGTCAGACCCATCGGCTTGCCGAGCAACTGGTCGAACTGGATCGCGCGGTTTTCCGAGGTGAGGTCCAATTCGTAGTGGAACAACCGCCCCAGCTCTTCACTGCCATCCATGCCTTGCAACAACAGGGTGTCCGCGCCGAGGGGACTGTCGACCTGGACCAGGCGATTGTTCTGGGTGATCGCCATCACGGCTTCCAAGATGCGCGGATCACTGCAATGGGCCCGGTGCCCGGTCGCAACGGCTCGGTAGTGAGGTGGGCGGCGTGCAGGAACGTGGCGTTTTGATCAAATCGAAGAACATCCACCACAGAGGTGATCTCCCTATCAGTCTCGAATCATTCAAGGCGCGCACGCAAAACTCCTTTTACGTGCAGATGGCATGTGGAATTGGTTATAGCAGTCATTCCTGGAAACTGCCTATAGGACGGATGACCTAGGCACATAAGCTGATGGCCCCTCGAAAGTCCTCAAATCCATCGTTAAATGCCAGAATCTCCCTGTCAGATCGTTTTGGAGATCACCATGCTTCACGCATTCGAACAACGGCTCGACCCTTTCCCGCCCGACGAAGTCCCACCGCCACCCGACGGTCTGGCCCGGTTCCTGTGGGCCTGCACCCGGGGCGCTCGCGGTTACATCCTGGCGTTCGCGCTGCTCAGCGCCGGCGTGTCGATCTACGAAGCCTGGCTGTTTTCTTTCCTCGGGCAAGTGGTGGACCTGCTTTCCACCTGGCAGTCAGGTGGCGATGCGGCCGGGCAGGAAAGCCGGGTGTTGTGGGGGATCGGCATCATGCTGGTCACCAGCATTGGCCTGGTCGCGTTGCGCACGATGGTCCAGCACCAGGTCTTGGCGATCAACCTGCCGTTGCGGCTGCGCTGGGATTTTCATCGGCTGATGCTGCGACAAAGCCTTTCGTTCTTCTCCGACGAGTTCTCCGGCCGGGTCACCACCAAAGTGATGCAGACGGCGCTGTCGGTGCGCGAGGTGCTGTTCACCCTCATCGAGATCATTCCCGGGATCGGCGTTTACTTCATCGCAATCATCGCGTTGGCTGGCGGCTTTGATTTGAAGTTGATGCTGCCTTTCATTGCCTGGGTGGTCTTGTTCGGTGTTGCCATGCGCTACTTCGTGCCGCGCCTGGAGAAAGTCGGGCAGGAACAGGCCAATGCGCGGTCGTCGATGACCGGGCGTATCTCCGACGCCTACACCAACATCACCACGGTGAAGCTATTCTCCCATTCCAAGCGCGAAGCCCATTTCGCCCGCGCCGCCATGGAGGATTTCAAGCAGACCGGTTTTCGCCAGATGCGCCTGGTCAGCCAGTTCGAGATCGTCAATCAGGCATTGGTGGTCGCGTTGATCATGGGCTCAGGCGGTTATGCCCTGTGGCTGTGGCATCAAGGCGAAGTGGGCACTGGCGCCGTCGCGGCGATTACGGCCATGGCGTTGCGCATCAATGGCATGTCGCACTGGATCATGTGGCAAATGACCTCGCTGTTCGAGAACATCGGCACCGTGCAGGATGGCATGGCGACCCTCACCCGTGGCCCCAAGGTGCAAGATAAACCAGACGCCGGCGTGCTGGTCACCACCGGTGGCGCGGTGACCTTCGACAACGTGAGCTTCAACTACAACGGCGAACGCCAGGTCCTCGATGGCCTGAGCCTGAGCATTCGCCCGGGCGAAAAAATCGGCCTGGTGGGACGCTCCGGCGCCGGAAAATCAACGCTGATCAACCTGCTGCTGCGCTTCTACGACGTGGACAGCGGCGAGATCCGGATCGACGGGCAGAACATTGCCCATGTCACCCAGGACAGCCTGCGCAGCGCCATCGGCATGGTCACCCAGGACACATCGCTGCTGCACCGGTCCATCCGTGACAACATCGCCTATGGTCGACATGACGCGACGGACGAACAAATCCGCAGTGCCGCAGCCAGTGCCCAGGCCGATGGATTCATCAATCAACTGAGCGACAAGCAAGGCCACTCCGGCTACGACACCCTCGTCGGTGAACGTGGCATCAAGCTTTCCGGCGGCCAGCGCCAACGCATCGCCATCGCCCGGGTGATGCTCAAGAATGCCCCGATCCTGCTGCTGGACGAAGCCACCAGCGCACTGGATTCAGAAGTCGAAGTGGCAATCCAGGAAAGCCTCGATGAAATGATGAAGGGCAAGACCGTGATCGCCATTGCCCATCGCTTGTCGACGATCGCGGCCATGGACAAGCTCATCGTCATGGATGAAGGGCGGATCATCGAGCAGGGCACCCACGCCGAATTGCTCGGCAAGAATGGGACTTATGCGCGGCTTTGGCATCATCAGAGCGGCGGGTTCCTGGGTGAGGATCAGGGTGTGGTTGAGGCGGTGGAGTAGGTGAGGGCGCTAGCCCCGTTTACCTGGCCAGCACATCACTTCTGCACAACCGCCACCCGACGACCGCTCAGGTAACACAGCAGCCCACCCATGGCGGTCAATGCGCTCAGGGCATAGAACATGGTCGGGGCCGGGGTGTGCAGCAGCAGATAGCCGCAGATCACCGGGCTCAGGGCGCCACCGAGGGCTGCGAGGTTTTGCGCGCCGTAGTAGCTGCCGCGCAGTTCTTCCGGGGCCAGCGTGTCGACGAACAGGAATTCGGCCGGGTAGATGATCATCTCACCGAGGGTGAAGATGAACATGGCCACGCACCAGGTCAGCATGTCGTCCGCCAGGCTGAAGCCGACCAGGCCCAGGATGAACAGGCCGGTGCCCGCGGCGATCCAGTGGCGCAGCTTTTCGCGGTCGAGGAACCGGCCGATCTGGTATTGCAGCAGGATGACCGTGATGGCGTTGCAGGCGAGCAGGGCGGCCATGATTTGCAGCGCGCGTTTGGAATCGTGGGTCACCAGCAAGTACTGCGACAGATAGAGCGTGAAGCGGCCGTGTACGACGGTGCTGAGCAGGCAGCCGCCGGTGAACATGATCAGGGTGCGGTCGTTTTTCAGGGTCTTCAATGTCTTGAGGAAACTGGGCGGTGGCGCCAGGGCCGGTTTTGATGCTGTGTCGCTGGGGATGCCGGTCATCAGGAAGATGCTCGCAAACGCGATGCCTCCGGCAATCAGGAAAGGCGCGATCGGATAGACGCCGGCAATCACCACGCCGAGCATGGGGCCGGTGGCGTAGCCGATGTTGGTCAGGGTGTAGCGCAGGGAAAACGCCTTGGCGCGCTGGCCGATGGGCAGGTTTTCGCTGAGGATCGCTTTGGAGCCGATCAGGAACAGCGCGGACGCCGTCTCGGTGATGACGACGGTCAGGGTGGTCAGGTAGAGGTTTTCGGCAAAAGTCAGCAGGACGAAGCCGATGGCGCTGGAGAGCATCGCCAGGATCAGCAACCGGCGCTTTTCCAGGCGGTCGATGATGTAGCCGCCGTAGAGGGCCAACAGGGTGGCGGTGAACACCGCGATGCCGAGCAGCAAGCCGACGTCCTGTTGGTCCAGGCCCAACTTGTCGCTCAGGAACAGCGTGAGCAAAGGGCTGGTAATGGCGCGGCTGACGACGATGGTCAGTGACACGATCATCAAGCGTCGAATAACGAGCGAGTAAGTGGCCACGGTGATGCAAATGTCCTTATTCAGATGTTGGCGTGCGCCGCGATGATCCGCGAACCGGAGCCAGAGTGATCAAGCCAGCCACCGTTCCAGTGTGCGAACGGATTCCAGCTGTTCAATGCAGCGCAGTTCTTCCATCAGTCCAGCCGCCTGCTCCGGTGGCATCACCCGCGTCGCCAGGTCGAGAAACTTCTCCTCCAGGACCCCATCACCCAGTGGATTGCCTGGCGCACCCAATGGCACGTCTACGCACAGGCTCGCCTGCCGACCGTCCACGGTCCGCAGCGTGACCAGCGGCTCGCCATCCTCGGACAGTAGCGGGTCAACTTCAAGGTGGATGCGCGACATCCATTGGCCCATGCATGGATCGTTGCGTTGCAGGTCGTCGTAGGCCTGCAACCGGCAATGCCCTTGCACCAGTCGCGCGGCCAAGGCATACGGCAGGCTCATTTGCGCGCCGGCAAGGGTAGTGACATCTCGGCCGCCACACATGTCGTGCAGAAATCCGCTCAGCGAAACGTGTATGTCTTCAACCTGGTCGAGTCGTACGTTCAATTGACCCAGCAGCAGGCCCAGGGCGTCGATGGCCGAATGCGTGCCTCGGCACGACGCGTAGGGTTTGATCGAGCAGCGGGCGAGCTTCCAGACCACGCCGAGACCTGCATTCAGCGCTTCGGGCGTTGACGTTGCCAGAGCCAGGGTTTTCAGGAAACCACCCCAGACGTCGTCGAACAATTGCGTCGGGCCGGTAATGCCTTGCCGGGCAAATCGCGCCGCCAGCAGGCCACCTTCCGCGGCACGTCCGCTGTGCAGTTTCTTACTTTGCGAGCCGTCATGGATGAACGCCCACAAGCCGCCGCTGAAACTGCCGGCAATGCCCAGGGCCGCAGAGGTCTGGCGCACATCCAGGCCGAGGATGCGTGCGCAGGCGGCGGCTGCCCCGAACACGCCGCAGGTTGCGGTGGAATGCCAACCGGCGCCGTTGTGGGCGGAATAACCGCCGCAGGCTTCGAGCACCCGACGGCCCACTTCGTAGCCGATCACTACGGCATTGATGAATTCGCGACCACTTACAGGCTGGGAAAGCAGTGTCATTGCTGCCATCACTGCTGGCAGGACGACCGCACCGGAGTGATCGCAACCACCAGTGTCGTCCAGCTCCAGGGCATGGGCGGCGACGCCGTTGAGCATCGCCGCCTGGGACGCGCAAACCTTCACGCCAGTGCCCCAGACCGGGACTTTTCCTGCTTCACCGACGAAGACCTTGCGGGCCTGTTCGGCGACACCGCTGTCGGCGCCGGCCAGCGCAGCGCCGAAGGTATCAAGGATGTGCCGCTTGGCTTGTGTCACCAACGCAGGTGGTAAGTCTTCGGATCGCAGGTCCACGCAGAATTGCGCCAGGCGTAGCAAGCGTTCGCTCATGAAAGATAGCCCCCTGAAACATCGCCCCGATAATGCCGCTCATAGACCGACGCCGGATGGTCCTCGGCCACCGGCGCTGCGGTTGCTGCCCACCACTGCGCGACCTCAGCGCCCGTGGCGATCCACACGTCATCGTGTTGTTGGATGCCCTTGATCAATTCACGCAGCACGCCTATCCGTCCTGGCGTGGCGATGATTTCCGGGTGCAGGCGGAGCACGTAGCAAAGGCCAAACCGGTGGAACCCGGCGAAGTCCATCTGCAGGTTGCCCAAGGTGTGGCTGTAGGAGGCGATCCGCGATTGTGCGGGTGGCACCGCCGGGCTCAGGTTGAAGGCGAAGTAGGGCTCGTCTTCGAGCTCATAATGCAGCGGCACCTCGATCACGCCAGGTGCAGTCGGGTGGGCGAATGGCAAGTCATCGCCGCGCCACGACGAGGACCAGCGAATGCCCTGGTCTTTCAAGGCCTCGATGAATCCCGGCGCGCCATTGCCCGCCGGGATTCGAAAGCCGACCGGGCGTTGGCCGGTCAGCCTGGCCAGGGTTTCGCAGCCCTTGGCGATGTCGTCGCTTTGCGCCGCCAGGTCCAGTGTGTCGTAGTCCTGATGGCAATAGCCGGCGCAGGCGACTTCATGGCCGTCGGCCAGGATCGCCTGGATGTGCCCGGGGTTTTCCTCGGCAACGATACCGGGAACGAACCAACTGCTGGGGACGCCGAGTTCCTGGAACAGGTCGAGCAACCGCTCGACGCCGCGTTGGGTGCCGTAGCGCCACACTGACAGGGTCTTGTCACGTCCGGCGACTTCCGGGGCCTGCGTGAGAATGCCGTGGATGTCGTTGTAATCCACGGTCAATACCACGGCGCAGCGATGGCCGTTCGGCCAGATTGGCGAATCAGCCATGATGATGCTCCTTGAGCCACCACTGGGCGACGTCACGGCAGGTGGCGAACCACACGTCATCGCGGGTGCGCATGTGTTCGAAGAGTTTTTCCAGCAGCAGGATGCGGCCCGGCTTGCCGGTAATCTTGGGGTGGAAGAGGGTGGTCAGGCATAAGCCTTCGTCCATGGCGCCGTCGTATTCGCGGCACCAGTTATCCAGGGTCAGCGCGTAACTCGCCGTGCGATCCAGCCCGGAAGGGAAGTTCGGCGCGCGGGTGTAGGCCAGGGAGGCGTAGTCGTCCATTTCCCAGCGGCCGGGGATTTCCACCAGCGGCGTATCGAACCCCGGCACGTTCACCAGGTACGGCCGGTCATCGCCGCGCATGCTGCTGGAGTAGGTCACACCGGCCTCGACCAGCATGGCCGGGGTTTCGGCGCGCCAGTCGCCGGACGGCGTACGGAAGCCTTCGGCGCGGATATTCAAGTGCTTCCAGAACACCTCGCGAGAAATGTTCATCACGTCCTTTTGCTGTTCCAGCGTCAAGGCGTAGAACGATTCGTGCTTGTAGCCGTGATATGCCACCTCATGGCCGCGCTCGACGATCGCCTGGCACTGTTTGGGCCAGTTCTCCACGACCCAGGCCGGGACGAAGAATGTCGTCGGGATACGGAACTCATCCAGCAGATCGAGCAAGCGTGGCAGCGCCCGGTAAGGCCCGTAGCCGCCGAAGCCGAAGTATTCGGGCTTGCGCCAGATCGAGCCGTTGAGCATGGCATCACCGGTCGGGCCATCGAGATCGAAGGCCAGGGCGAGGCAGGCTTTGTAGTTGTCAGGCCAGGTGGGTTGGGTTGAGGAGGACATCTGTAGTGCTCCAATAATCTTTCAAATACACAACCCATCCCTGTGGGAGCGAGCTTGCTCGCGATGAAGCCGGCACATTCAACATCTGCGCCGGCTGATACACCGCTTTCGCGAGCAAGCTCGCTCCCACATTGGATTCAGGTTGCCTGCGCTATCACTTCCCGGCGTTGATCGTCACCGTCTTGATCGCACCCAGCTCCAAGTCCCACTTCTTGAGAATCACCTGGTAGCTGCCGTCATCGATCATGCTTTGCAGCGCAACCTTCACCGCCTCGCTGAGCTCAGGTTTCTTCTTGCTCACGCCCATCCCGCTGTACTGCTCGGAGATTGGCAGGCCCACGGTCTTGTACATGTCCTTTTCCTGGGTCTTGAGGTACGGCAGGGTTTCGCTGCCTTGCATGGCCGCGTCGATGCGGCTCTGGCGCAGTTGCGCACGGGCATCGGCCGAGCCTTCGGTGCCGATCACATTGATCGCAGGCTTGCCGGCGGCTTCACAGTTGGCCTTGCTCCACGCGGCGATTTCCGCCGGGAAGTTGGTGCGCCGGCTGGTACCGACTTTCTTGCCGCACAGGTCGACGATCTCGTTGGTGTCCTTGTTTTTCTGCAAGGTGTAGAACTGCGGGCCGCTGGTGAAATAATCGATGAAGGTCACGCTGGCCTGACGTTCGGCGGTGTCGGTCATGCCCGACAGCACCATGTCCACACGGTCGGTGGTCAGGGCGTTGATCATCTGTTCGAAGCCGGTTTCCTGCCATTTGATCTTCACGCCCAGACGTTCGGCCAGGGCATTGCCCAGGTCGTAGTCAAAGCCGGTGAGGGTGTTGGTGGCCGGGTCCTTGAAGTCCATCGGCGGGTAGTTCGGCATGATTGCTACGACGATCTCGCCCTTGGCCTTGATGCTGGCCGGCAATTCGGCCGCGAAGGCGAAGCCTGAGGCCATGACGCTTGCGAGTACTGCGGGAATGATGAAGTTCTTCATGGTCGTTCTCTTATGAGTGTTGTGAGCGCCAACCGGCGCTTAGGTTCGAACGGCAGAAATGAAGCTCTGGGTGCGAGGGTTTTGCGGACTTATTAGTATTTCTTCGGGGCTTCCAGCCTCCACGATCTGTCCTTCGTCCATGAACACCATGCGGTTGGAAACCTCGCGGGCGAAGCCCAGTTCATGGGTGACGACGATCATGGTCATGCCGGTCTGCGCAAGATCGCGCATCACCGACAGCACCTCACCGACCAGTTCCGGGTCGAGTGCCGAAGTGGGTTCATCGAACAGCATCAGCTTGGGCCGCATGGCCAGCGCGCGGGCAATGGCAACGCGTTGCTGCTGGCCGCCCGACAGTTCGATCGGGTAGCTGTTGCGCTTGTCGGCCAGGCCGACGCGGGCGAGTAATTCCAGGGCTTCTTCATTCGCCTCTTTCGGGGAGCGCTTGAGCACCTGGCACGGCCCTTCGATGATGTTCTGCAGCACAGTCATGTGCGGGAACAGGTTGAAACGCTGGAACACCATGCCGGTGGACAGGCGCTGGCGGGCCACTTGCGTTTCGTTGAGTTCGTGCAGCTTGTTGCCGACGATCCGGTAACCCACCAGTTCGCCGTCGACCCACAAGCCGCCCTTGTCGATTTTTTCCAGCTGGTTGACGCAGCGCAGCAAGGTGCTCTTGCCCGAACCGGAAGGGCCGATGATGCACAATACTTCGCCTTGCTCGACTTCGATGTCGATGTCCTTCAGCGCGTGGAACTGGTCGTAATATTTGTTCAGGCCCACGGCCTTGACGATGCTTCTCATGTGGGGCTCCTCAAGAACGCTTGCCGGCGCCGCGGGCGAAACGACGCTCCAGGCGGCTTTGGCCAAAGGACAGGACGGTGACGGTGGCCAGGTACCAGATCCCGGCGACGATCAGCAGCTCCATCACGCGGGCGTTGGCGTAGTAGATGTTCTGGGCGTTGTAGAGCAGTTCCGAGTACTGGATGACGCTCGCCAGCGAGGTCATCTTGACCATGCTGATGAACTCGTTGCCCACCGGCGGGATGATGATGCGCATGGCCTGGGGCAGGATGATCCGGCGCAGCGCTTGCAGGCGCGGCATGCCGATGGACTTGGCGGCTTCGTATTGCCCGGTGTCCACCGAGAGCAGGCCGGCGCGCACCACTTCGGCGGTGTAGGCGCCCTGGTTGATGCTCAAGCCAAACAGCGCAGCCACGAACGGCGTCATCAGGCTCACGGTGTCCATCTCGAACAGGCCGGGGATGCCGATGGTGGGGAAGATCAGCGCCAGGTTGAACCACAACAGCAGTTGCAGGATCAGTGGGGTGCCGCGAAACAGCCAGGTATAGGTCAACGCCACGTAACGCAGGATGGGGTTGGCCGACATGCGCATGATCGCGGTGATCACGCCGAACACGATACCCAGCGCCATCGCCAGCACCGCCATGACGATGGTATTGAGCAAGCCCCACATGATCGCCTGGGAGGTCAGGAACTGACCTATGTAGGACCACTCGATCTTGCCTTCGGCGAAGGCGCGCACCAGGCCGATGAGTGCGATGACGATCACCGTGGCGAAGAAGATCCGTCCGTAGTAGCGCCGGGGCACATGGTCGTACTGGGTGATGTCGAACTGGTTTTCCGCCAGCTTGCGCTCCGCCTGGAGTCGTTCTGCCTGTGTCTGGCTCATGTTGGTTCTCCGTACTTGGTTTCGCCGCCATCACTGTGGGAGCGAGCTTGCTCGCGATAACGGTGGATCAGCCAAGTTGATGTTGAAAGTGAAACCGTAATCGCGAGCAAGCTCGCTCCCACAGGTTTAGTGGCGTTGGTTCAAAGACGAAATCCTTGATAGTCCTCGGTCCATCGCTGCTGGGCGGCGAGGGCGGTTTTCAGGCGGCCGATCTGTTCACGCACCTGTTGCGGCGCAGTGCCTCCCCAGCCGCTGCGCGCAGCGATGGCGGCCTCGAGGGTCAGGCTTTCGCGGACTTCCGGGGTGAGCCGCGGGTCGATTTCCGCCAGCAGCGCCGCGGAGGCGTCCCACAATTCGATGCCGTGTTTCTCGCACGCCTGGACCAGTGCCCCAGTGATTTCATGGGCCTCCTTGAACGGCACGCCGCGCACCGCCAGCCAGTCGGCGACTTCGGTGGCGAGGGTAAAGCCCAGCGGCGCCTGGCGTCGCAGTTCCTCGACGTTGACCTTCATCGTCGCAACCATCCCGGCCATGGCCGGCAGCACCAGCAGCAGGGTGTCGACGCTGTCGAGCACGCCGTGCTTGTCTTCGCTCAAGTCGCGGTTATAGGACAGCGGCAAGGATTTGAGCGTGGACAACAACCCGGTCAGGTTGCCGATCAGCCGGCCCGCCTTGCCCCGCGCCAGTTCGGCGATGTCCGGGTTCTTTTTCTGCGGCATGATCGAACTGCCGGTCGCGTAGGCATCGTCCAGTTCAACCCAGCGAAACTGCCGCGACGACCACAGGCAGAACTCCTCGGCGAGGCGTGAGATGTTGATGCCGAGCATACTGGCGATGAACAGGAACTCGGCGACGTGATCTCGGCTGGCCACGGCGTCGATGGAGTTCTCGCAGACACCGCTGTAACCCATTTCCTTTGCCGACTGCTGAGGTAAGCGAGCGATTGCCGAGCCCGCCATGGCCGCCGCACCCAACGGGGACAGCGACGTGCGCGCGTCCCAGTCCACCAGGCGCTGCACGTCGCGCAGCATCGATTGGGCATGGGCGAGCAAGTGATGGGCAAACACGATCGGTTGTGCTTGCTGCAGGTGAGTAAATCCGGGGCAGATGCTCTCGACATGCTGCTCGGCCTGGTCCACCAGCGCCTGCTGCAGGCCCAGCACCTCTACGGCCAGGGTGCGCACATGGTCACGCAGGAACAGCCGCAGGTCGTTGGCGGTCTGGTCGTTGCGCGAACGACCGGCCCGCAGCTTGCCACCCAGGGCACCCAGGCGCTCGGTCAGCAGCCGCTCGATGAAGGTATGGACGTCTTCGTCATCCAGGGTCGGGGCAATGCTGCCGGCGCGGTAATCCGCGCCGATACGCTCCAGCGCGTCGAGCATCGTCAGGGTTTCCTGCTCGCTAAGCAGTCCGGCGTGCTGCAATTCCCGGGCATGGGCCTTGGACCCGGCGAGGTCGTACGGGGTGAGTCGGAAGTAACGTTCAGGACAACGGGACAGGGCCGCCAAGGCTTCGGAAGGTCCGCTTTTGAAACGGGCACCCCAGAGACGGTCGGTGGTTTGGGACATTGTTGTTTTCCTCGTCGGTAACGCGAACTGAAACGGGTACTCCAGGCCATGACGCCGCCACAAAAATCGGCGAGCGAAGTCAGGCCAGAGCAGTTTTCAAGGGGGCAGTTGCATCAGTGCGAGAGCTGATCGAAGTGTCAGCTTTTAACGTTTCCAGATCAGCGGTTTGGCGCTGATCCTCGGGATTTATTGGCGGTTGCCAAGCCTGGATTTCTGTGATCATTATTATTAGGCCAGCGTGTTTTTGTTGTTGGGCACAGGTTGTTGAATAGGGCGTCAGAGGTAAATAAGCATTATGGAAACCCCACTTTCCAATTCCGGAAACCCGTCGCCGAAAGCGCCGCAACGGGCGCCACTGGCCCTCAGCGGGCTGGACTTCAAACTGCTCAAAGTCTTCAAGGCCGTGGTCGAGGCGGGCGGCTTCAGCGCCGCGCAGAATGAGCTGAATGTGGGGCTGGCAGCCATCAGCAAACAGATTTCCGACCTGGAAATCCGCATCGGAATGCGCCTTTGCACACGGGGGCGAGAGGGGTTTCACCTGACGGAAGAAGGACGCCTGGTGTATCAGGCGTCGATCGATTTATTTGCCTCGGTCGACAACTTTCGCGACCGACTTAGTTCCGCGCAAAACGAACTTGTCGGCGACCTGGGCATAGGCGTTATTGACAACACGATCTCGGATTCAAACTCTCCGTTAGTTGCTGCGCTTAGACAGATCAATGAACAATCGCCCAAGGTCAGGTTTCAACTTCAGGCCACGCAACTTGATGAACTTGAAAGAGGTGTTGTCGAGGGACGCTTGGTAGCGGGAATCGTGCCGATTTATCAAAAGCGCGAAGAATTCGACTATTACGCACTTTATGAAGAACGCTCGGAGGTTTATTGCGCCGTCGGTCACCCGCTGTTTTCCATGGCGGATGCGGACATGGGCGAAGATGTGCTCAAGGAACACGAGTGCATCAACCATCGCTACGCGGTTCATCGCGACAAATTGAAATTCGCCCGCTACGACAGCTTTTCCGCGTCGGCCACCCAGGTGGAAGCCGTTGCGCTGCTGATCAAGACGGGCCGTTTCCTGGGCTTCCTGCCCCAGCATTACGCCGCGCCGATGGTGGCGCGGGGAGAGTTTCGCGCCGTTCGTCCGGACCTGATCAACATTGTCACGCCGTTCAGTCTGATCCTGCGCCATAACATCGTGCGCAGCCCCTTGGTCAAGGCATTTGCCGAGGCACTGGGCGTGGATTTGAAAGTGACGGTTTGATTGTTTGTTGTACGCAACACTTCATTATTCGGCACGGGATCAAGAAAGGCATCGGCACAATCGTCCAGACGCTCAGTGACGCGGCGCTGAAAGTTCCTGGACCTGGCTCCAGGTGATATTGAAGCGAGCCAGGAATTTTCGGATTCGATCGGAATCGTTAGGCGATGCCTTGGCTGTCCGGCTGTGGGCGAAGAGCTTGCGCCCGGCGTCCGCCTGGCTTGCCGCTGTGCGACACACCCTCAAGACCGACTCCAGTTGCAGGCGATCGAACAGGTCGATCTCAAGTCCGGCGTTAGCCAAGTGCTCGGACAATGGATCGGAGGTTGCCGGCAATCGCCAGTCCTGGCGCAGTCGCTCCAACTCATCCTCCACAAGCGCCATGTCGATGCGGCCGCTATCCGCCAGGGTCGCCATGCGCGTGATTGACGCTGAGAGCTGCCTGAAGTTTCCGGACCAGTTCGCATCCCTACTCGTGGCGAACGACAAATATCGGCGCCGGGCTTCGGCACTGAAGCGAACCCTGTGCCCGTTGTCCCTGGCATATCGCTGTAGCTCGAAATCGATGTTAGGTTCGATGTCCTCGCTGCGGTTGGCCAGGCCAGGCAGGACGAATGTCCAGATGTTGATCCTGGCGAGTAAATCTTCGCGGAACCGGCCTTCGATGACACGCGCCTGCAGGTCTCGATTGGTACCGGCGATCAAGGTGAAGTCAGACTCGACTTCTTTATCGGAGCCCATCGGCAAGAATCTTTTTTCCTCGATTGCTTTCAGGAGCATCGCTTGTTCATCGAGCGGCAGCTCGCCGATCTCGTCGAGGAATAACACGCCCTTGTGTGCCGAGCGCAACAACCCTTCTCGCGCCTGTTGCGCGCCGGTGAACGCACCTTTGGTATGGCCAAACAACGTCGACATCGCGGTATCGCCGCGCAAGGTGGCGCAGTTGACCTCGACGAACGTGCCATCGACCTGGTGGCGACCACGCTTGAGTTCGTAGATCTGCCGCGCCAGAAACGATTTTCCCGCCCCCGTGGGGCCGCTGATCAGGATGGGAGCCCGGGATCGAGCGGCGACCCGTTCAATCTGCTCGATGGTCCGGTTGAAAGCCGAGTTGCGTGTCGCAATGCCTGACTTGAGCAACTCCGTGCCTTGCAGGCGTTCAGCCTGGAATCGCTTGGCGATCTGGTCGTAGCGCTGCAGGTCGAGATCGGTGACGACATGTCTGCCTGCCGGGGCAGAATCGTCCTCCCGCGCGCCACTGGGTTGGGTCTGTATCAGTTTGGCGGGGATGTGGCGGGACTCGGCCAGCAGGAACCAGACGATCTGCTGGACGTGGGTACCCGTGGTGATGTGGACAAGGTAATCCTCGCCGGCGGTGTCAAACGGATAGCCCGCCGCGAAGTCATGCAGCGAGGCATACACCTCCTCGAAATCCCAGGGATTTTGCAGCGCCATGGGGTGCAGGCGAACCTCGGTTTCAGGCGATACCTGGGCGATATCCGCCGCGACTTTCAGGGCAAGATCGGTATCCCAGCGTGCTTCCCCGTGAATCAGTTCAAGCCGATCGATCAGCAGGTCGGGCTGTTGGCACAGCGAGAGGGTGGGGCGCCATTTGTTCCAGCGCTGCGAACCTTTTCCCACACGGTCGAGCTTCGATCCTAGAATTCCGATGGCGACTGTCTTTTTGGCGCGCATTGCGATCTATCCTGAAAGATATGTTTCGATAGAAAAGTATAGATATTTTATCGACCCATCGCATAGCAACGAAGCGAAGAACGCTTTCAGAGTTTCAATAATCATTTATAAATCAATAACATAAATAATTTATGATCCGCCAACGATCAAATTGGCATGCCGCTCGCTATGGAGTTCCCACACAAAAAACAGGAGCGAAACAATGACCACCCAAACCTATCAATTGCTTGAAGTCGAAAACGGTAAGCCGATCAAGATGTGGACCCGTGGTGTCCCGGTCGAGCCGGAGGCCAAGCAACAGCTGATGAACACTGCGCAGATGCCGTTCGTGTTCAAGCACATGGCAGTCATGCCCGATGTTCATTTGGGAAAAGGCTCGACGATCGGCAGCGTGATCCCGACCAAGGGTGCGGTGATTCCCGCAGCTGTCGGGGTCGACCTCGGGTGCGGAATGTCGGCAGTGCGCACTTCGCTTCGCGCCGCCGACCTTCCCGATAACCTGTTTGGCCTGCGTACGGCCATTGAGAAAGCTGTTCCGCATGGACGCACTTCCGGGCGCAACGGCCGTGATAAGGGAGCCTGGGAAACCACGCCGCAAATCGTCGACCAGGCCTGGTCGGCGCTCGAAGGCCGGTTCGACCTCATCACCGACAAGCACCCGCGCCTGAAAAAAACCAACAACCGCAAACACCTCGGGACGTTGGGCACCGGCAACCATTTCGTCGAGGTGTGCCTGGACGAAGCCGACCATGTCTGGGTGATGCTTCACACCGGTTCCCGTGGCGTAGGGAACATGATCGGCACCTACTTCATCGAGAAGGCCCGCGAGGAAATGCGCAAGCACATGGTCAACTTGCCTGACCGGGACCTGGCCTACCTGCGCGAAGGCACGTCCAGCTTCGATGACTACGTCGAGGCGGTTGAATGGGCCCAGGACTTCGCCAAGCAGA
Organism: Pseudomonas alvandae; assembly: GCF_019141525.1. GTDB lineage: Bacteria > Pseudomonadota > Gammaproteobacteria > Pseudomonadales > Pseudomonadaceae > Aquipseudomonas > Aquipseudomonas alvandae. The sequence continues at coordinate 3,364,602 of NZ_CP077080.1, read as the reverse complement.
ACCGCGCGGTCATGATGCTTGCGGTGCTCGACGCCGTGCGGTCGATCATCACCAAGCCTTTCGAGTCCCGGCTGGTCGCCGTCGACTGCCATCATAACTATGTGGAGCGGGGCACCTATTTCGGTGAGGACATCCTCCTTACGCGCAAAGGCGCCGTCTCCGCGCAGAAGGGGCAGATGGGGATTATTCCGGGGTCGATGGGCGCCAAGAGTTTCATTGTGCGTGGACTGGGGAACGAGGAGGCATTCTGCAGTTGCTCGCACGGTGCCGGCCGAGTGATGAGCCGTACCAAGGCGAAAGCGGTGTTCACCGTCGAGGACCAGGTTCGGGCAACCGCCCATGTCGAGTGCCGCAAGGATGAAGCCGTCATCGACGAAATCCCGATGGCTTACAAAGACATCGACGCGGTCATGGCGGCCCAGCGCGACCTGGTGGAAGTCGTCCATACCTTGCGCCAAGTCGTCTGCGTGAAGGGCTGATTGATGAGCCAGGATCTGATTCTGATCGACGGCACCCACGGAGGAGGGCAGGTGCTCCGTACCGCCCTCAGCCTTTCCATCATTACCGGTCGACCGTTCCGGATGACGGGAATACGCGGCAAGCGCTCCCGTCCCGGATTGTTGCGCCAGCACCTGACCGCGGTGCAGGCTGCGGCTGAAATTTGTGGCGCCAGGATCCTCGGGGCGGAACTCAACTCGACAGCCATTGAATTCCGGCCCGGGAGCGTAAGGGCAGGGAACTATTCATTTGCAATCGGGACCGCCGGCAGCACGATGCTGGTGTTGCAGACCTTGCTGCCTGCGCTCTTGCAAGCGGATGGCCCCAGCACAGTCCGGATCAGCGGCGGGACGCATAATCCAGCCGCACCGCCCTTCGATTTCATCCAGGAGGCATGGCTGCCCTTGATCCAACGCATGGGGGCGCAGATAGAACTGACGCTGGTCAAGCATGGATTCGTGCCCGGCGGAGGCGGCGTGGTGGAAGCCACCGTACGACCTTCGGCCCTTCACCCGCTGGCGTTGGACGGCGAGATGGAACCCGTGACTATCGTTTCGGCCGGAGCGCTGGTTTCGGCCCTTCCTGCCTCGATTGGCAACCGGGAGCTTGATCGGCTCGCGGCAAGGCTCGGGCTGGAGCGGCGCGATCTGTCCGTTACCGAGCTGGGGGGGCAGGCGGGGCCAGGCAATGTCGTATCGATCATCGCCATGAAGACAGGGACAACCGAGGTGTTCAGCAGCATCGGGCAAGAACGCCTGCGTGCGGAGCAGGTGGCTGACGAGGCGATCGACGAATTCAAAGCGTGGGCTCAATCGAACTCAGCGGTAGGCAATCACTTGGCGGATCAACTGATGCTGCCGATGGCAATTGCCGGTGCGGGCCGACTCACCACGGTGCGCCTGAGCAATCACATCCGAACGAATGCCGCTGTCATCCAGCAGTTCATCGATGTTGATGTGCGGCTGACCGAATCTGGTAATCAGGCCAGCATCGCTGTTGGGCCTCATCCTCGCTAGACGGTTTCCAGCCAGCCCGTTGAATCAGCGCCAATCGTTTGTGTCGCCTCAAACCGCGGCTCTACGTTTACACTTGACGGTCACACCCCCTGGAAGGAACGTCCCCGGTGAATGTCAACGACGCCAGTTTCGAAGAGCTGCTCAACGCTTTGCATGACGGCGTCTACATCACCGATGGCGACGGCAAGACGCTGAAGGTCAATCAGGCCTATGAGCGCCTGACCGGGCTCAGCGGCGAGGATCTCATTGGCCGATCCATGCGAGAGCTGGTGAAGGAGGGCGTCATTTCGCAATCGGCTACCTTGCGGGTATTGCAGGGTGGTCGGCCGGTGTCGGTGATGCAGAGCCTGAGCCAGGGCAAGAAGCTACTCGTCAGCGCCACGCCGATTCTCGACGCTGGAAAGCGGATTTCATATGTGGTCAGTACCGTGCGCGACATGACAGAGCTGCTGCGCATGAAGCATGAGCGCGATGAGCTGCAACAGCTCAAGCAACTGCGCAACAGCACCGCGAAGCTCCACGCCGGCCAACGAGACAATCTCCTGTGTTCGCCGCTGATGGCCGATCAGGAGGTGTCCGGCCGCGTCCTCTCGCTGGCTCGCCAGGTTGCCAGCAGCTCGGTCAAGGTGTTGCTCCAAGGTGAAACCGGTGTCGGCAAGACCCTCGTTGCGCAGTTCATCCATAACGCCAGCCCCCGAGCCAGCGAACCCTTTCTCGCGCTCAACTGCGGCGCACTGCCGGAAAACCTGATCGAAGCCGAGCTGTTTGGCTATGTGCCCGGAGCGTTCACCGGCGCCGGCCCCAAAGGCAAGCGTGGCCTGCTGGAGCTGGCGCATCACGGCACGCTGTTTCTCGACGAAATCGGGGACTTGCCGTTGCCAGTGCAGGTCAAGCTGCTCAAGGTGATCGAAGAAAACCGCTTCATTCCGGTGGGTGGCCTGGAGCTGAAGGAAGTCGATGTGCGCATCATCAGCGCCACCCACCACGACCTCAAGCAGCAGGTGGCGCAGGGGCGTTTTCGGGCTGACCTGTATTACCGGCTCAACGTGGTGCCGATCCACATTCCGGCACTGCGCGAACGTCGGGAGGAGATCGCGCCGCTGCTGCATTACTACCTCGACCGGTTCAACACCCGTTATGAACGCCAGGTTCAATGGAGTCTCGAGGCCCTCGACCTGATGTGCGAGTACGACTGGCCTGGCAACATCCGCGAGTTGATCAACCTGGTCGAGCGGTTGGTGGTGACCAATCAGACCGGGACCGTCGAGGCGCTTGATATGCCGGAAGAGCTCCTCGACCTCAATCCACCCAACACCCGTGAGACTGGCCTGCCGCTGCGCAAGGTACTGGAAAATGCCGAGCGCAGTGCGATTCGTGCCGCGCTGCTGACCCACAAGACCACGCGCCTTGCGGCCAAGGCGTTGGGGGTGAGCCAGGCCACCGTGGTGCAGAAGATGAAACGCTGGGAACAGTCTGATTAGGATCCTGATCAGACCCAGCCAAATCGATCAGAAAACTAATCGGCATTGATCCGTAAAAACCCTCCTGCTCGCGTGAAAATCGCGCAAGGCCCCGTGCAATAAGGGCCTTGTGGGCATTGGCACGCCTTTCGCTATCTCCTGTGGCACGTCTTCCAATAAAACAACATCAACTGGACGAGCCCGATGAATATCTCTGCTTTCAAAATCGCTAACAAATTGATCACCGGACCTGGCGCAATCGAGCAGCTTTGCGCGGAACTGACGCGCCTGGAGGTCAATAATCCGCTGATCGTCACGGACGTCATCCTGGTGAATTCCGGCACTGTTGACCTCGCGCTCGCGCAACTCGGCGACCGCCGCTACGGCATTTTCGACCAGGTCAAGCCGGAGCCTGAAGTAGCCATCGTCGAAGACTGCACCCGTGCTTATCGTGAGGGCGGCCACGATGGATTGATCGCCGTGGGTGGCGGTAGCGCCATCGATATCGCCAAGGGCGTCGTGGCGTTTGCCGGGCATGCAGGTCCGCTGAGCGAACTGTTCGGTGTTGATCTGGTGAAACGCAAAGGCCCTGCGTTGATTGCCATCCCGACGACTGCCGGCACAGGCTCGGAAGTCACCAACGTGGCGATTTTTTCCGACAAGCAAGCGCAGCTGAAGAAAGGCATCGTCAGCGACTACCTGTTGCCCGACGTTGCCTTGGTCAGCCCGGCCATGACATTGACTTGTCCGCGCAGCGTGACGGCGGCCAGTGGTGTCGACGCACTTGTGCATGCGGTCGAGTCGTATATTTCGGTAAACGCTTCGCCAATCACCGATGCCATCGCCCTGGGCGCGATCAGGCTGATCACCAAGGCGCTGCCGAAGGCCTATGCCAACCCAACCAACCTGCAGGCTCGGGAAGACATGGCCACCGCCAGCCTGATGGCCGGCATGGCGTTCGGCAACGCGGGGGTAGGGGCGGTGCATGCGCTGGCGTACCCGCTGGGCGGGCGGTTCAACATCGCCCACGGCGTCAGCAACGCCTTGCTGCTGCCGTATGTGATGGCGTGGAACAAGACTGCCTGCGTCGAGCGTTTTCGCGACATCGCCGAAGCCATGGGCGTGCGCGTTGCGAACCTGAGCGACAAGGATGCGGCAGACCAGGCTGTCAGGGCCATGGCCGACCTATGTGCCGCCGTGGATATCCCCTCTGGCCTGCGCAGTTTCAACGTGCCCGAAGACGCTATCCCCGCGATGGCCGACGAGGCCAGCAAGATCGACCGCCTGATGCGCAACAACCCGCGCAAGCTGACCGCCGCCGATATCGAGAAGATCTATCGCGCTGCCTATTGATCTTTGTCACTCACGACTCCGGTGCTGCCGGAGCGTGTGCCCGCCATTACAAATCCAATAAAACAGGTGAACCGAATGTCCGACACTCCTGCGCAACGGAGCGAAAGCCCGTACATCCCGCTCGGTCCTTTCAAGGTCCGGCTACCGTTTATCCACTACAAGATCGAGCTTCCAGACTATCTCCAAGGCTTGCTCATGTGCGCCGTGGACCTGGCGGCGATTCCGCTGATGACCGAACTGCTCGGGATGCCTTTTGAGGTTGCGCTCGCCGTCGTGATGCTCAACGGCTTGCTGTACCTCGCGCACCATTTGCTCGGCGACCCGACCGTACCTGGCTGGATCACCCCAGCGGTGCCGCTGTTGATGGCGTACTGCGCGCAGTTTCCGATGGGCCCGGAGCGTGTCCATGCCTTGATTGCCTTCCAGTTGATGCTGGGGATTTTTTCAATCGCCCTGGGGGCGACCGGCATGGCGAAGAAGGTGGTGGAGTATGTGCCCTCGGCGATCAAATCGGGGATCATCGTCGGCGCTGGCTTGAGCGCGGTGATCGCCGTATTCCAGGTCGGCGGCAAGTTCAATGTGCTGCCCTGGACCATTTCCATTGCGGTCGGTATTGCCTTCTATTTGATCTTTTCCCAGCACTTCAACGAGCTCAAGCAACGCAACCGTTTCTGGTGGAACTTCGCCAAGCTCGGCATCTTGCCGATCGTGCTATTGGCCGTGGTGATTGCCCCATTGTTCGGTGAAGCGCCCTGGCCAACTCTCCAGTGGGGCATCAGCCAACCGGATTTCGCTGGCCTGTGGAACAACTACACGGTATTTGGCCTGGGCATGCCGCCGCTCTCCATGTTCATCTCCGCGCTGCCGACCATGCTCGCGGCCTACATCATCGTTTTCGGCGATGTCCTCAGCGCGAAATCATTGCTCGACGAAGCTGAAACCGTCCGCACCGACGAAGTCGTCGACTACAACGCCGATCGCGCCCACCTGATCTTCGGCGCACGCAATGCGTTCATGAGCATCTTCGGCCCGGACGTCGCGATGTGCGGCCCGAAATGGGCGGCGATGCTGGTGGTGGTGATCGAGCGATTTAAAGGCGGGCCGAAGGCGATGAAGTCGATCATCGGCGGAGTCGGGTCGTTCCGTTGGGGGACCAACAGCGGTCTGTTGCTGTTGCCGGTCGTGACGTTGGTGCAGCCGATCCTCGGTGTAGCCCTGTCGCTGACGCTGCTGATCCAGGGTTACGTGAGCGTGCGTTTGGGCATCCTTGAAGCGCGTAGCCAGCGCGACCTGGGTATCGCCGGCGTGATTGGAGCGGTACTGGCGATCAAAGGCGCGAGCTGGGCATTCGGGATTGGCGTTGTGTTGTGCTTGCTGATTTATGGCAAGAATTTCTTCAAGGGGGAGGTGGATGGGACGTTTGCCAAGGACTTGAAGTCGGTGGATGGAAAGCCGGGCAAGGATGTGGAGCCGGTTATGGTGAACAAGCGGGTAGTGGGGGAGGCTATGGCTGATTGATCGGGTTTGTATGCGCTGAACGGTATGGACGCAAGGCGCATTTGTCGTGCGCTTTGATAATCACGGAAATTAAAAAAAGGAAAACGCCATGACCACTGCAGTTCCCACAATGGATGAACTATTAAAGGACGCTCCTTCAAACTGGGGCAGATGGGGAGCGGAAGACGAAGTTGGCTCGCTGAATTACCTGACCGCGCAAGAAGTCCTGCGCGGAGTTGCGCACATCAAGAAGGGAAATGTATTTACCTTGCAGCGCATGATCGGGAATCCTGCTGGCGATCCGGTCTGGCCAGGCCGTACGCCGGCAGAACGCACCATGATTCTCGACGAGTCGAGTTGGGACGATAATCATGGCCCTTGCTACCCCGGCGGTTTGCACTACGCCGATGACAAGATCGACGCATTCCTGCAAGGATCCACGCAATATGATGCGCTTGGCCACCTCTGGTACGGCGGAAAAATATGGAACGGCTACGACGCGCGAACAACGGTGGGAGGTCTCGACAAGGCCAGTGTTGCACCTATCGGCGAACGAGGAGTCGTCGGACGCGCCGTATTGCTGGACATGGCAAGGCATCGTGGCAAACGCATGCTGGATAAAGGCGAAACATTTACCCATCTAGATCTCGAGGCATGCGCAGAAGCTCAGGGCCACACGATCGAGCCTCATGACATCCTGATTATCAGAACCAACTTCCTCCAGGCTTTCTATGAGCAAGGCGAGGCGTTTTATGATGGGTTCTGTGAGCCAGGTCTTACGTATTCGGAGGAACTTGTCCGATGGTTCCACGACAAGGAAATTCCAAACCTTGTCACCGATACCATCGCCAACGAAGTCACGACCGACCCGGTATCAGGTGTGGCACTGCCTCTGCACTGTGCATTGATGCGCAATCTGGGTATCGCCTTTACGGAGATTTGCGACTTGGAAAAGCTGGCTGAAAATTGTGCCGAAGACGGGCAGTACACATTTCTCTATGTGGCCGCGCCGTTGAAAGTCCATCGCGCTACCGGATCACCGGTCAATCCGGTGGTGATTAAATAGTTTTTGCGTGCTGGGGCAGGTTTGGTCCTGCCTCAGTGTGCGTTAAGCAACTGGGATCTGGCGCAACGCAGTACATTCGCTCATAGGTAGTGCAAGCACATAAACATCCTGTTTAACATAATATACATTATGCGCATATTCTTGTTTAGGATTGGGCATCGTTACAGGCTGCTTTTCAGCGTGCTCACGGCAGCTTTCAAGGCGCGGACTTTGGTGGGTTCCTTTCCTGCCGTAATGACATCCTGCAGAACAGCGTCTTCGTCCTGGGGATCTGCGTTTTGATGGTCGTCTATCTGGCCAAGTCTCACGTCTACAACGGCTCCGCCGTTTGAATCAGTGAATTGAGCACCAGCTTGATTTCCGCAGCCGGATCTTTATGCCCCTGCAGGATCAAGCCTTCCGACAATGCAGTGAAAGTTCGCGCCAGTGCTGCGTATGCCAACGGAGGCTTCTTGCCGGCGTGATTGAAGATGATCGTGATCAGTCTTCCTAGCGCCTCGCTGTTTTCTTCATGCAGATCGTAGTAATGCTTTGCGAATTCTTCATCACGCAAAGCGATCAACTGCATTTCGGCGTCAAGGATGGCGCAGTTGGTATTGTTTTTAAGCGTGTCGATGTAAGCATTCAGGCCCTGAGTCAGTTGCTCTGCCGTGTAGCCCGCCGCCAAGGTGCTGCCCAAGCGATCTATCTCGACTCTCTTGAAGCGCTGGGTAAGTTGAAGCAGCAGTTCCGACTTGCTTGAGAAGTTTGAAAAGAATGCACCTTTTGAATAGCCGGCCTCTTCGGAAATTGTATTCACGCTGGCGGCATGAAAGCCTTTCTTGATCATCAGATCCGTAGCAGTGTCGAATAACTTGTCTCTTGTTACTTGCTGACTTTCCTCTCGCCCCAATCTCTTCTTGATCACGCCCTCGGCTCCTTTGGCCCGATGTATATATTTGTAACTAGATGAAACGAATCAACGATTCAGCTAGCAAAACAGGTGTTTTCTACCTTACCACCCACCTTGGCTGTTTGCATTTAAAGTTTTGGAAGTGGCATCTAATGACGACGCATTCCAGGCTGTAACAGACCTTCGCAGGAAGACAATTTTCGGCCGGATTCCAGGGGCAGGCGCTGTGACACACCCTTCCCGCCCAGCGTGAAAAAGCGCTGGAGTGCCTGAAAAATGGCGTCACCCGCATGACGAATGCACTGAGACTTGCCGTCTCAGGCCCGAGCTAGACACCTCGTCTTTGGTCTTTTCACTAAATACCGCTTGATTTCCAGATACCGAATGGTTTTTACTTGCGCCGTTGGATCGTCCGACACCTGTTCAGCGCCAACCGTGCTCGGACAGGTACCTCAAAGGAGCTGGATTTTAATGGAATATGCCTTTGTTACAGGCGCTACAGGCCTGCTCGGAAATAATGTCGTCCATGCGCTTTTGAAACGAAACATCAAGGTCAAGGCCCTTGTACGCTCCGTTGAAAAAGCCAGGAAGCAATTCGGTGGGCTGCCTGTTGAGTTGGTTGAAGGCGATATGCTCGATGTTGGCGCGTTTAGCCATGCGCTGGAAGGCTGCGACGCTTTGTTTCATACCGCCGCGTACTTTCGCGATAGTTACAAGGGCGGAAAACATTGGCAAAAGTTATATGACACCAATGTGACCGGCACCGAGCGCTTGTTACAGGCCGCTTATGCCGCTGGGATTCGCCGTGCCGTCCACACTTCGTCCATCGCGGTCCTGAAGGGCGACAGGGACGAGGTGATCGACGAAACCATGTCACGTGATGAAGCGGAAGCTGACGATTACTACCTGAGCAAGATCCTGTCCGAGCAGAAGGTTCGGGAGTTCCTGTCGTTGCACCCGGACATGTTTGTCGCAATGGTGTTGCCCGGCTGGATGTTCGGCCCTGGCGACATTGGCCCCACCTCGTCAGGTCAGTTCCTGCTGGATTTTGTCGGACAGAAGTTACCAGGCGTTCTTCCAGGCAGCTTTTCGGTGGTGGATGCCCGGGACGTGGCGGAACATCAAATCGCGGCGATTACCCGCGGCAGATCGGGTGAGCGTTATCTGGCCGCCGGCAATCATATGGACATGAAAAGTATCTTCCGGGCGCTGTCCAGTGTCAGCGGCGTACAAGCACCTGAGCGCCCTGTCCCATTGTTCATGCTACGGCTCATCGCCTTCGTCTATGAATGTTATTACCGCGTCACGAAAAAGCCTGTGCTGATCAGTACTTCCACGGTCAAGCTTATAGAGCAAGAGCAAGGAAGAACGCACTTCAGTCACAGCAAAAGTTCAAGCGAATTGAAATGTGCATTCCGTCCCGTCACGGAAACGCTGACCGATACGTTGGAGTGGTATCGGAAAAACAATTACCTGCACGTTAATTGAACCCATTCAAACAGTAGCCTGCCTCTGCAGTACTTTTTATCTAACCATGACTTCAAGGATTGAGAGGTTGGTGAATGAAAAGCCTTACCCATAAAGAAGGTTTTCTGCATCGTTTCGTCGGTTTTTCCCATTCGTATCCCGAGCACATCGCTATCCGGGACTTGGATGCAGAAGAAACCGTCACATACCGGGACCTGCGTATCAGGGCTGAAGAATGCAATGGTTTTCTCCACGCCCTGAACGTATCGCCCGGGGAGAAAGTAGCCCTTGTGCTGCCCAACGGCGTGGATTTCATCGCCTATTACCTGGCAGTAATTGGCCATGGCGCTGTCCCGGTGATTCTCAACTACAAACTGACGGCATTCGAGCTGGGTAATGTCCTGGGCATTTCCAAGCCATCGCTGATCGTCACGACTGGCACGCTGTTTGAGCAACACCAGGACATATTCCAGCCGACCCACGCCTTGATCGTGGGCAATGGCGACGAGCCGCCTGAAAACGCCACGGTTGAAGCGACGCTGCCACGCCACGCCCAGCCCCTGTTGCTACCAGACGATAAGCCGATTGTCTCGATGCAGTTCACCTACCGTGGCATCGGTAAGCCGCTGGCGGTCTGTCATCGCTACCTCGACCTGACGCAGTCAAGCGATGGCCTGCATGAACAGTTTCATCCCCAAGGCGTGGGGTCGGTCCACCTGGTGACGCTGCCGCTGTACGCCATCTTCGGATTGTCGGTGATGATGGTGTTCCCGCTGAGCATCGGCGCCACGTTGCTGATGACCAACACCCTGCTCAATCGGGACTTGGCGCAAGTGTTGTCCGAACACCAGGTCACCTTTGCCTGCCTGGTGCCCGACGTTATTCGTTATTTCAATTCGCGACTTGCCAAGCGCAAAGGTCCGCGTTTGCCCCTGCATCCTCACTTGATGATGTATTCCGGCGGCAGTCATCTACCGGCCGATGAAGGCGAGAAACTCGGCAAGTTGTTGGGATGCGCGGCTGTACTGCAAGGCTACGGGCTGACCGAAAGCATGCCGGTGATTGTCCAGAGTTCTGTCGGCGAGGTTCATCGCGGCGCCATGGGACGACCGATCAGTGGCGTCGAGGTGCGGGTGGTCGACGCGCAAGGCCAGGATGTCGTCGCGGGGCGTATCGGCGAGCTGCTGATACGCGGGTCGATGGTCATCCCCGGCTATGACGCTGCGCCAGAGATCAATGCGCGATTTTTCCGGGACGGCTGGCTGCACACCGGCGACCTGGTCTGGCGAGATGAAGAAGGCCATGTCTTTTTCTATTGCCAGCGCCTGCGCATCTCGAAAATCAAAGCACAGATGGTTGATCTGGCGGAAATCGAATCCGTCGCCCTGAAGCACCCCGATGCGGTGCGTGCCAGGGCCTACATCGTCCCGGACCACAAGGAAGTCAATGTCTTGCACTTGTCAGTGGAAGGCAACGGTGAGCTGAGCCAGAACAGCGTCGCGACCCTGCTCTCGCGTTACCTCTCCGGTTTCAAATTGCCAAAAATCATAGAGATTGTCCCTCTCAAGGAAGCGCTTCATGCACGCTGACAGCACACGACCGGTATTGGCCGTTTTCGATTTCGACGGCACGTTGACCGACAGGCACACGTTCTGGCGCTACATGCGCTTCATCGTCGGAACCCGGGCGTTCTGGCTCAGGATCATTCCCCTGTTGCCAAAGATGCTCAGCGTCATCCTGGGCATTACGCCGTTGATGCAAGCGCGTCTGGCCTTTATCGCCTGTTACCTGGGCGGCCTGACGGTAGAGCAAGAGCGCGAACACGCCAGGTTCTTCATCACCGAGCAATTGCCACTCTGGCTGAGGCCGCAAGCGTTGCGCCGGCTGCAATGGCACCAGTCCATGGGGCACGTGACGGCGCTGGTCAGCAATTCGCCAGAGAACTACCTGATCCCGTGGGGCCAGGCGGTGGGTTTCGACCACGTATGCGGGACCCGGTTGGCGACGGCCAAGAACAAGCTGACGGGTGGAATCTCCGGCACCAATTGTGTCGACCGGGAAAAAGTGGCGCGGCTCCGGGACTGCTTGAGCAACCTCGATGACTTCTACATCTACGCCTACGGCGACTCGTCCGGGGACGACGCGCTGCTCGGCATTGCCAACTCCCCCTTCTACAGAAACTGGTACTGATCGATGAACACTCTGAGCACTTTGGCCCCCAAGCATTTCAAACAGCCGGGCAACGCTGCGACGGTAATGATCGTCGGTGCCGGCCCCATTGGCCTGTCCCTGGCAATCATGTTGAAGCAATGGGGCGTGGCTTTTCGCATCATTGAAAAAAACGCCGGCCCCTCGACCGCGACCAAGGCGATGGCGATTCACTCCAGGACCCTGGAAATCTTCCGCGACCTCGGCATTGCCGAGCAGGCGCTGGCCGACGGTTTTACCATCAACCAGTTTTCGGTCCAGTCCAATGCAAAACGGGTGCTGAACTACAACTTTTCCTACCTGGACGCCACCTATCCCCTCCTCCTCAGCTTGCCGCAGCCGCAGACTGAAAAGATCCTGCTGGAGCGACTGAACCTGCTCGGCGCGGACGTCGAATGGAACACTGAACTGGTCGACATCGAAAACCAGCCAGGCGCCGTGCACATGGCACTGCGTCGTGCCGACGGCAGCGAAGAATCCGTTACCAGTCGCTGGGCAGTGGCCTGTGACGGCGCCCGCAGCAACATCCGAAAACGCTTGGACATGACGTTCGAGGGCTCCTCCTACGACCGTTTCTTCATGCTCGCCGACGCCGACATCGAGTGGTCAGGCAGCAAGGATGAAGGCGCGTTTTTCCTTGGCGCGCAGGATGGGTATGTCGCGGTCGCGCCGATCAGCGATCAATCGCGTTATCGCCTCTTTATCGAGATGCCCTACAACCTGCCGCCGGAAGGCGAGCGGCCGCCGCTGACCCTGGAGAATTTCCAACGGCTGTGCGAAGGACGTGGGCAGAAGATGACCCTGTCCAATATCTCGTCGACCACCATTGCCTCGTTCCAGCATCGCCGGGTGCAGTCGCTGCAGCAAGGCTCGATCTTCCTAGTGGGCGACTCCGCGCACATCGGCAGCCCGATCGGTGGCCAGTGGATGAACCTGGGCATTTCCGAAGCCTATAACCTGGCGTGGAAAATGGCCTATGTCGATCAGGGTCTCGCCGATCCGTCGCTGTTGGAAAGCTACAACGACGAACGCTACCCGGTCGCCCTCGAAGTGGAAAACACCGCGCATCGCCTCACCGGGCTGATTACCGTCAGGCATCGTGCCCTGGTCTGGTTACGAGACAACGTCCTGCCGTTGCTGAGCAATCGCCAAAAGATCCAGCGCAAGCTGCCGTCGATGATTTCCGGCCATCAATACCACTATGGCAAGAGCGAATACATCCAGGAATCGCTGACCAAAAAGCAGCGCAGCAGCTGGGCCAGAAAAGGCAAGAAAACCCCGTTCCAAGCCCCCGCCCCTCGTTCGGGACAACTGGCGCCCGATGTCGAGCTGTGGCAACACCAGGGCATGCCACCCAAACGCCTGATCGATCTGTTCCAGGGAACCTTCACCCTGCTGATCTTCAGCGCGGCGGATCAATTCTCGCCGCTGTTGCCAAGTCATTACTCGCTGGCCGCCTCGGTGGAGCGCGACTACCCGGCGATCAAGGCCTACTGCGTGGTCGATGCCCTGAGCAGTGTCGGGTTGCCCGCCGAGCAATCCACCCTGCTGGACCCTGACTGGCGCCTGCACAAGCGCTATCACGCCAAGGAAGGCACGTTGATGCTGATCCGGCCCGATGGCTACATCGCCTTCCAGGGCGCCGATGCAATAACGCTGATGACTTACCTGAGCGTGAGGTCCGGGTTGCTCAAGGGCGCCGGGAAGACAGCCTTTTCCGAAATCGATGCGGTGGAACTCCCACTTCCAGTTGTGACTGCCGATCTGCCCTGCTGATTCTCATGGCCCAGCCCTGGGCCATGCCTTGATGACTGAATATACCGACTCACTTATGGTTAAGGAGAACCTTATGCGCTTGCAGCTCAACGACGTTGTGCAGGAGTTCATCGTGTCCAACGGGAAAATAGCCCACAGCTATTTTTCACTGTCCGAAAAAATCATTGATTCCCTTTGCGAATCCAACATCGCAAAGGAATCCATCCTGATGCGCCTGCTGGAGCAGGCCGAAACCGTTACCGCGCATTACTTCAACGCTCACCAGCAGGTGCTCGAGGGCGTCTACGCCCACGGTGTCCAAGCGCCTGCCAACGACAACGTCGCGGCACTCGAGCCGGTTATCTCGCAGCCATCGGTGCTGACCCCGGCGCCAGTCGCCGAACAACTGCCTGCACTCACCTACGCACAATGGCTGCGTACGGAAATCAGCACGGTCACGGGTTTCAAAAGCGAGCAGATCGATTTCGACCAGAGCTTTGAAAGCCTGGGCATCGACTCGCTGGGGTTGGTCGATATCTTCGAGTCGTTGGCCCAGCACTTCCCGGAAAAGAAAGACCTCACTTCGCAGCTCTTCGATGCCCCGACACCGACGGCCTTGCTCGCCAGGCTAGAGGCCAACCCCCAGGCGACGGCAGTGGACGTCCAAGCCTGGGTCCTCGACCAACTGGCCGGCATTACCGGTTTCACCGTCGATCAGCTCGATCGCCAACAAAGCTATGAAAGCCTGGGAATGGATTCTCTGGTGCAGCTGGATTTCCTCGAGTCGGTGGTCGCCCTGTGGCCACAACTCAAGGCCCGGAGCAGCGAGTTGGCCAACGCCAAATGTGCGCAGCAAACCATTGCGCTCATCGAAGACGAGCTTGCCAAAGACGCGCCACGCAGCGCTGCCGATGAGCCTGCAACCGGCACCACAGATGAATCGACGCCGATCGACAAGGTGTTGCTCGGCGCCCTCTCGCCACTGGTCGCGGACGCGCCATCGGCGCTGGATGTCGAGACGCCCTTTGCCCAGTTGGGGCTCAACGGTTTTGATCGGGAGGCGCTTTGCCAGTCGATGGCCCAACGCTGCCCCGACAGTGAGTTCGCCGGCGAAGCACTGATGTCGCGCCGCACGCCACAGGACGCGCTGTCGCTGCTGGAAAGAATGGGCTGAAGCCCGCTGGCAGGCGCTGCCAACACATGGAATGGAAACCGGGTGACCGACAGGTGACCCAGCTTTAGTGAATCAGGAGATAGCGATGAGTGGCGCGGTAACGACAGAGGATGACTTGTGCTTCAGCGCGATGGCGGGCGAATTCCCGGGAGCGCCTTCGACGGATGCCCTGTGGAATGTGCTCGTCCAAGGCGAGATAGCACCCATCCAGGCCATGCCGGCACGTTGGGAGCTGGATAAAAGCGCGATATTTTCGGCCAAGGCTGGCGAGAAGGACCGCACCTACCTGGACAGTGCCTTTTGCCTGACCGACGATGCATCGATTCCCTCGCGTCACGATGGCCGGCAGGTGGCGATCGGCAAGAAAGTCCTTCAGACGCTGCTCACTCAACTGGCGGCCCAAGGCTCGGTGCTGGATACCAAGCGCACGGCGCTGGTGGTCGCCACTTCATGGTGCGACGAAAGTTATTTCGCGACAGGAACCGCGAACAGCGCCGGCGCGCCTGTCGGGTTCACCCCGGGCGAACAAGTGGCCGCACTGGCCAGCGCTTTCGCCTTGGGCGGGCCGGTGTTGTCCGTGGACACCGCCTGCAGTTCCTTCCCTTATGCAATCGACATGGCCAAGGCGTTGCTCAGCAGCGGTCAGGCGGATAACGCGATCGTGATGGCCTTGAACACGGTCCTGCCGCCCGCGCTGTTCCTTGGCTTCTCGCAACTGACAGCATTTTCCGCCCGGGCCAGCATGCAGGCGTTCGGTCAGGACGCCGACGGCATTGTGCCCGGGGAATGTGCAGCGGCATTCCTGGTCGAGCCAGTTTCCCAGGCATTGGCCGCCCGGCGGCAGCCGCTGGGGGTCCTGCGGGCGCTGGGCTTGTCCGCCGACGGCGCCGAAGGCTCGGTGTTCGCACCGGGCAAACAGGCTCAATATTGTGCCTATGAGCGCGCCTACAGCGACCTGGACCCAGGCAGCGTCGACTATATCGAGACCCACGGCACCGGCACCCCGTTGGGTGATGCGACCGAGTTGGCCTCGCTGGACAGTTTCTTCGCCGCCCATCGAAACACCGGCGAAAAATTGACCATCGGCTCAATCAAGTCCGTCATCGGCCATCCGCTGGCTGCCGCGGGAGGTGCATCGCTCGCCAAGGCGCTGATGATCCTTCGTCACCGGAGCGTCCCGCCCCAGCCTGACTACCGCCCCAGCGCAAAAGTCGACGAAACCTGCCTGCAACTTGCCACACGGCAACCGCAGTCCCTGGCTGATCGCCAAGCGGCCATCCGGATCGGGATTTCCAGTTTCGGCTTTGGCGGCGCCAACGCGCACCTGGTGGTGGATGAATACATCGACCACGGGCACGCGCCCGCCGCCCGGGCAGTCCCGGGCGTGTTGAAACTTGATCTCGCCGTGGTCGAGGCTGAAGCTGCGTTCAGCGGTTGCGATTCACTGCAGTCATTTCAACAGCAGCTCGACCAGCCAGCCGCGCCCGCCGTGCTGTTTCCTTACGGTCGCTTCGTCGATTACAGCGGCGACCTGAGCCGGCCGCTATCCGGGAAGTTCCTCGCCCAGGACCAGCTCATCGACATCACCGGTTTCGGCATGGGCCCCAAGCCCTTGGCCCATGTCGACCCGTTCAAGCTGCTGGTCAGCGATCGGGTGAACCACCTGCTGCGACGCCTGCCGGGCGTGGCGGGCTCCGCCGACACCGCCATGGTGATGTGCTGCAACATGGGCGGCGAACGGTTCAACAATGCCTACAGCAGCGCCGAGCATTTCTACGCCCGAAGCCAAGGCACCCCGCCCGGCGTGGAGGTGACGGACGTGGCGACCATGCTGCCGAACATGCTCTCCGGCTACCCGGCGCAGATTTTCGACTTCAAGGGTTTCCACCAGACGCTGGCCGGCACCCCAGGTCTGTTCTGGCAGACGCTGTTGGCTTCCCGGCAATGGTTCGAGCAAGGCATTACCACCCTGCTGCTGGGCGCCGGGCGGTTTATCAGCGGTGAAATCGAGATCGATCGCGCCCTGCGCAGTACAGCGGTACAAGGCGAAGGGCTCGGCGTGGTCGCCCTGCGTCCCTATCAGCCTGACTCCGGTGATGCGCCGCTGCTGGTGATTCGTGCGGCGGTCCTCGCCCATGCCGCGACGTCGTTGGACGAAGCGTGCCAGTTGGCAGGCAAAAAACGCGACCAGTACCCGCACGTCGAGGTCTGCGAATTGCAACCGGAAACGGCCCAGGCCAAGGGACCGCTGCGAGAAATAACCGGTTTCCTGGCGGAAGCCAGCGGCATCGAGACCTTGCTGGCGGTGATGTTGAATGCCTCGGCGCACACGGTGATCGAGGTTCGCGAAGGCGGCACGCCGATCATGTGGCTGTTCACCGAAAAGCTCCGGGACTGGAAACCGCTGCCGGCCGACCTCGCCCCTCCCCTCAAGCATCCGTTCAGCCTGCGTTTCGCCCATGAGGCGCCGCGTTCGCTGCAACCGCTCGCCGCACCTGCGCGCCCCGGCCAAATCGTCCGGGAACCGCAACACGACGGCGTCGACGTATTGCAGCTCAGCGACCTGCTGACGAGCACGGTCCTGGCCGGGTTGCGCGTTCGCGTCCGCGCGATGGAAGGGCTTTTCGCCCTGCAGCAGGGCCCAGCGGCCCAGCGGCCGACGCAATGGCCTCGTCGTCCCGAAAACACAGTGATCAGCCACGTGCAACGGGCCCCGCGTTCGCTGCGCGCACAATTGCTGGTGAACGAGGCTCACCCTTATTTCTTCGACCACCCGCTGGATCATGTGCCCGGCATTCTCCTGCTCGAAGGCGTGATGCAATTGATCGAGCAGGCCATGCCCCCGCTCAATGGCCGCGTCGCCTACGTCAAGACGCTGGGCATCAAGTTCCAGCAATACGTGCAGAAGGAAGGCGTGATCGACCTGCACGTAGAGCAAGATCAGGACGCTCATGTCTTCCAGGCAAAGGTCATGCAGGGCGGGAAACTGATGTGCACGTGCGTGCTGGGAATGGCCTACAACTCGGCCTTCGAAACCGCACCGCACGGTGAGTTCACCGCCCGCCGGTGTGGCAACAAGGCGTTCCTGCACAAGGCCAGGGAAGAGAACGTGATCGTCAGTGAGATGAGCTCGGTGGCCCAAGGCTTGAGCGTCGACACCGTCAAGCTGCCCGAGGGGCACTTCTTCCACGAGGGCGACCCCGCGCATTTTTCCATGGTGTATTTCCTCGAGATCGCGCGCCAGTGCTACATGCAGATTGCCCACGGCCATCTGCAGATCCCCCTCAATGTCCCCATGAACCTGTTGGCCCTGAGTTTCAGCCTGGACCGTCCTATTCCGCGCAACAGCCCGCTTTCTCTGGCGCCGCAAGCCGGCATGGAGGCGCAGTTGCAGTCCTTCAAGACCAACCGCATCCACATCGATCTGTTCAACCGGGGCGAAAAAATCGGCCAGGCGAATATCACCGCGCAAGTGCTGAGCCAAGCCGCGCCTGCCGCCTGAAGCGTGGCTCGAAGTCCACTTCGAGCACGACCGTGCCCCAACAGCCAAGGTAATCCCATGAACGATGTCACCGTAAAAGTCATAGTCCGGTCACCACCGCCGGTCATATGGAAGATCTGGAGCAACTTTCCAGAATCGCCACTGTGGGACACCGACGTCCGCCACTGTGAGCTCAATGGCCCGTTCCAACCCGGGACGCAGGGCAAATGCGTCCTGAACAATGGCCTGAAAATGCCCTTGAAGCTGGAGGCGGTGAAGCCTCAGGAAAGCTATCGCAACAGCGCGAAACTGCTTTGGATAAACCTCGAATTCGATCATCGGCTGCGCAGGCTCTCGCCCAATGAAACCCAGGTTATCCATAGCGCGAAAATCTCCGGCCCCTTGAGCTTTCTGTACCGAGGGCTGATGCGCAAGGCATTGACCGTGGCGATGACCACGGCCTTGAACAACCTGAAGGCGTTGGCTGAGCTGCGGGCGGATGTCGCCTGCATCCCCGATGGCGAGAAATCTGAAACGC
Organism: Pseudomonas alvandae; assembly: GCF_019141525.1. GTDB lineage: Bacteria > Pseudomonadota > Gammaproteobacteria > Pseudomonadales > Pseudomonadaceae > Aquipseudomonas > Aquipseudomonas alvandae. The sequence goes on along the minus strand of NZ_CP077080.1, from coordinate 3,346,197 downwards.
ACCTGCACCTGGTATGACCGCCTCGGGACGTCATGTCCCGAGCGCGAGCTACGGCAATTTTTTTGATAACGGCACATTTGGACCGAGCATGAACCTACTGAAAAACACCCAATACCTGGCGCTTAGCATGATCGGCATCGGCCTCATCGTCCCAGCGTCCAGCTTCGCCGACACGCTGGGCCCCTACGCCAGTCTGATGGGCGGCGCGAACTGGGTCGCTGAGCAGGACCTGACTCAAAACGACCTGGATTTCGTCGAGATGGAGTTCAACCAACCCACCGAATCCGGCTACGCCACTGGCCTGGCCTTGGGCTGGCGCTTCCCTGTAGGGCTGAGGCCGGAGATTGAACTGGGCTATCGCAAGAACACGCTGACCCAGTTCAACAACCGGGTCTATGAGGGCGGCGGGAGCATCGACGGCAAAGGCGAAGAGAAAGCCACGACCTTGATGGCCAATCTCTGGTACGACGTGTTGAACCTGCCGGCGCCGTTCGACCGATTCACACCCTACGTCGGTGGCGGCCTCGGCTATGCCACCCTCACGGTGAGTGGCCTGGAGGCCGGCGGTGTCGAATTCGGCGGTACCCATCGTGACACGGTTTCGGCTTACCAACTGGGTGCCGGCGTCGGGTACGAGTTCACCGAGCACTGGTCCATGTCGGTGGATTACCGGTGCCTGAAGACGCGCGAAGCGCATTTCGGTGACATCGAGCGCTTGCCCCAGGGCGACGTGAGCACCGAGTACGAGTCCCAATCCGTGATGCTGGGCCTGCGTTACTGGCTCTGACGCGGTAGACCGGCGCCTTACTTCGGCAAGGCGCCGCTTTCGCCAGCCAGGTGCTGTTTCAGGTACATGCCCGACAGCATGTCCTGGCTATCCAGCGGCCAGTTGTGGTTGATGATCGCGAAATTCTTCACCAGTTGAATGTGGTACGGCCCATTCTTGCCGGTTGTTTGCGCTTGCGACACGACAATGAGGTTTTCGGTTTCCATCGGCACAATCTGGTGTTCGGTCACAATGCCCTTGAGGGTGATCGTGAATTCAGCCATTTCTTTCCCATCGGCGTTGCGATCCGGCAGGATCTTCAGGTCCAGATCACCGTCGCGGCCCATCGAGTCCTGACGCATCTGGTAATGGCCGCTGCGTTGATCCGACTCGACATCGCCGGTCTTGTCGTCATCCGACTCGCGCTCATCCTCGTGCAACACAACCCTCTGTGGGCGGTTATCGTTCTTGTCGGCACGGATCCGGGTGCCTATGTATGGGTAAGGATCGACCTGTTCCCGGGCGATGCGCCATTCACCGATCCGCCGGCCGTCATGGGCATATTCATAGAGGTTGACGAATTCGTCGTCTCCCTCGTCTTCCCGAGTCCCCACCAGCCTGACTGACTCGGTGCCGGCTGCCTTGAGGTAGCGCACTTCTCCAATGACCACCGCGCCCTGCTTCTGGTACCAGATTTCCAGTGGGACATGGTCTTGCAGGCTGCCGGCAAACAACTGCGGATCCTCTTTGTCCGGCCCGTCCAGGGTCGATTGTTCGTGCCACTGGCCGTCCCTCCAATCGCCGACGGTGCGCCGGGTGTAACCGCGCGGCATGCTGGAGGTATCGTCGTATTCGGTCGGCTGGATGTTGTCCTCGGTGTCGCAATGCAGGCGGACCAATTCGTCACCCTGCTTTCTCCATCGACACGTGCGCGTCCAATGGCCGTCGCGGTCGGTTTGGGAAAACAGATTTTCATTCGGGATGACCGCAAACATCCCGCCATTGCTTTCCTTCGCCAGGTTCGTCAACGCCCGGTTGAGGACCCACTGGTTGCTCTGCGGATCTTGCAGATAGACATCGTAGTTTCCTTTATAGGCCACTTCAGGATCGTCGCCGTTGCGAATCGCCAGGTCCAGACGGCCATCAAAGTTGAAATCATCGAAGTACACCAGGCTGAAACGACCGAGCATCCAGCCGTTGTCCTTGCCATCGCGGTCCAGGGGAATATTGCCGGCCTGGGTCTGCAATTGCTGCAGGACGTCTTGCGTGGCCGGGTTGCGCACGGTGATGACCGCCGGAGCCAGTTGCTTTCGATCTTCGGGTGGCTGGGGGAACAGCACTTCAACGAGGTAGGCTCCGCTGCCGGCGCTGAACGAAAACGACAGCGGCTCGGCCATGGCCTGGGCTGCAGGAAGCACAAAGAACAGCACTGCCTTGAATAAAGCACGCATCCCGCGTTTTCCTGGCGTAAGGGAGGGGCCGTAGTGTAACGGCGATGACGTAAAGCTGGCAGTCCTGCCCTCCCCTCAGCCTTCACTGCGGCACCTGCCTTGGGCGTCCGCCAGTCAAGCCGCCGTGCTGTGCTTCGGGACGATCGGCCCGGCTTCCCCCAACAGTGCAGCGACGGTACGCTCGCCAAGCGCCAGGCCGACGCTCATGCCCAGCCCAGTATGCATCACCACCGCGGTGACGCCATCCGCCGCATCAAGCACGCTGAACGGCCCCGGCCCACGCGCGCCATAGACGCCCTGCCAGCGCTCCAGCACGTCGACTTCGCCGCCCAAGGTGTCCTGCGCCAAATCGATCAGGATCCGATCCACCTGTTCGGCGTTGAACGGCGAGATATCGCTGCCGTAGACATGGGAGTCGCCAATGATCAGGTCACCGTAGGGTGTCGGGCTGATGAGCAAATGAATGCCATGGGCTTCCAGCTCCGGTTGCTGGCTGCGGATCTGCGCACGGATGGCATCCGCTTCGGGCAGGTCGGCAAAGGCGCCGTAATGCACACAACTCAGCCCTGTCAGCAGCGCATGCCGCAGGGCCAGCGGTTGACGCGGGCGTACACGCAGCATTTGCAGGCCGCACACCTGCGGTCGCAGCGCGGCGAGTGGCTCGGCCAGCAGCGTCTGGTAGTCATGGCCCGAGCACACGACGATGTGCCTGGCGGTAAACCGACCGGCGCTGGTGACGGCACGGTGGGTCTCGACATCGCGTACCAGCGTCGAGAAATGGAACTCGACGCCCAGTGTCCGGGCCAGATACTCGACGATCTGCGGTAGCGCCTCGCGGGAATATAGCTGTTGGTCATCAAGGCCAAGCAACGCGGCACGATGATGGGCAAAACGGCCGTCATACAGGGCCTCCAGCGCATCGCCGCGCAGCAGTTCGGTGCGATAACCCAAACTCGCGCCGCGCCCGTTCACGAACGCTTCGAGCAACACCTCCTCGGCTTCCGTGCGGGCGAACAGCAACGAGCCTTGCTGGTGCAAATGCAAGCCGGCGGCCTGCCCTAGCGTCTTCCACAAACCGTTTGCCTGGCGTGCCAGGTCAAGCATGATGCCCGGCGCCTGGCCACCGACCAACGCTTGGCCGAAGTTGCGGATCGAGGCACCCAGGGGTGTGTGGCTACGCTCGAACACCTTGACCTTGAGGCCGCGCTTGGCACCGGCCCAGGCATGGGCCAGGCCGAGAATACCCGCACCGACGACCAGCAGGTCGCAGTCGTGCTCAGACATGGAGACTCCTTGAATTTTCAATGACCAGGTGAGGCCCGCTCGACACCTCGGGCCTTGGAACAGCCGAGTTACTTGGCGACAGGCTCGGACTTGCCGTCGTAGCGCTTGCGCCACTCGGCCAAGATGTTGTCGCGGTTTTCCGACGCCCAGTTGAAGTCGTTGCCGATCAGCCGCTGCTCATAGTCCGCTGGCAACTCCGGCAAGCGCTCGGCGATGCCCGGTTGTGCCAGGACAGCGAAGTTGGCTTTGTACAGATCCATGGCCTCGCGGCTGGCGGAAAAATCGGCCAGTTTCCTCGCCGCCTCCAGGTGTGGCGTGCCCTTGATCACGGCGGTGGCTTCGATTTCCCAACCCAGGCCTTCGGTGGGCAGCACGATGTCCAGTGGCGCGCCCTTGCGCTTGAGCTGAATGGCTGGGTATTCGAACGAAATACCGATGGGGAACTCACCGGAAGCCGCCAATTTGCAGGGTTTGGAACCGGAGTGGGTGTATTGGCCGATGTTGGCGTGCAACTTGTCCATGTAGGCCCAGCCCTTGGCTTCGCCGAATGTCTGCAGCCAGGCGCTGACATCCAGGTAACCGGTGCCCGACGACGCGGGGTTGGGCATCACGATCTTGCCTTGGTACACCGGGTTGGCGAGGTCTTCCCAACGGGTGGGTTTCGGCAACCCGAGCTTCTGCGCTTCCACCGTGTTGAAGCAGATGGACGCGGCCCAGACGTCCATGCCGACCCAGCTTGGCGGCGTGTCGGCGTCACGGTAGTTTGCTGCAATCTGGCCCAGGTTCGCCGGGCTGTAGGCGTCCAGCAGGCCTTGCTGCTTGAGGATGGCCAGGCTGGAACCGGCAAGGCCCCAGACCACGTCGGCTTGTGGGCGATCCTTTTCCGCCAGCAGCTTGGCGGTGACGATACCGGTCGAATCGCGCACCCATTTGATTTCGATGCCTGGATTCTTCTGCTCAAAGGCTTGTTTGTAGGCCTTGAGCTGCTCGACTTCGAGGGCCGTGTAAACCGTCAGTTCGGTATTCGCCTGGGCTTGAAAAACACAGGCGGCCAGCAGGCCGGCGGCCAAGGCAGTGCGTTTGGACATGGTACGGCTCCGTATCGGTCAGTGGGGCTTTCAGGTATGGGACGGCAACATGCCGCGGGCCAGTCGCGCGTTGATGTCATCGATCACGGCGGGCAACTCGGCGATCGTGTCGATCAGGTAATGCGGGCGGCTCGCGGCGAACAGTCCATCGATGCGCGTACGCTCGGCGGCCAACTGCCGGGCTGGCAGGGCCTGGAATTGTGCCCAGTCAAGCCCAAGGAAATTGCCGGAAAAACGCAGCGCCACGGTCCACATCCCTGCCCTGCGGCCTTCGAGGATGCCGGGCTCGGTGTCATCGACCTTCACGCAGCCGGCCACATCGTCCAGCCCCAGCGCGATGACGTTGGCCAAGGCCTGCGCCGGGCTCGGCCGGCCCTTGGGCACGTCATCGGTGGCCACCACATGGTCGGGGCTGTAGCCCTTGGTCGCGGCCAATTCGACGACCTTGTCCATGACCTGCCTGGGATAACCGGAACAACTGCCGATTTTCAGGCCTCGTTGGCGCAGTGCGGCGATGCTTTCCAGCGCGCCGGGGATCAGGTCCGAGTGCTCGGCGACCTTGGCGATCTGCATCGGCATGAAGCGTTGGTAGATCGCGGTCACGTCGTCGTCGCTCGGCGTGCGCCCGAACCGGCGGACAAATCTTTCGGCCACGGCGGATTGATTGCACAGGGTGCGGATGTGATCCCACTTGCCCATGCCCATCGGGCCACGAGCCTCCTCCAGGCTCAGCTCTATGTCGAAACTGGCGAAAGCTTCGACGAAGATCCGCGTCGGGGCGAACGAACCGAAGTCCACTACGGTGCCCGCCCAATCGAGGATGGCGGCTTGCAGGCGGGTTGGCGTTTGGTAGTGCATCAGAATCTCCAACAGGTTTTCAAAGGCCCGGCGCCGGCTGGCGCCAGGCCTGGGAGCGCCGCAGCAGGCGCCGGGAGAACGTCGCAAGCAGCAGCGAGACACTGGCCGAGGTCAGCAGGATCAAGGTCGACATCGCGGCGGCCCCGCCTACGTTGCCGGCGTCGTCCATGTTCAGGACCGCCACCGCGGCCAGCACGCTGTCCGGGCTGTACAGGAAAATCGCCGCCGAGACCGTGGTCATCGCCGAGACGAACAGATAGCGGACAATGTCGAGCAAGGCCGGCAGGCACATGGGCAGCGTGACCCGCAGGAAATGCCGCGCCAACGGCACTTTGAGCGCCAGCGCGGCCGCCTCGAATTCGTCGTCGAGCTGGCGCAGGGCCGCGCTGGCCGTCATGTGCGCCGTCGTCAGGAAGTGAGCGACGGTGCACACCACCAACAGCGCCAGGCTGCCGTACAGATTGCCGAGTGGATTGCCCGGCAGATTGAAAAAAAACACGTACCCAAGGCCCAGGACCAGGCCGGGGACCGCCATGGGCACAAAACTGAGCAGCCGCAGGATTCGGGTCAGTGCGCTCTGCCGGGTTTTTTCGATCAGGTAGGCGCCGGTGAAGATCAGCAAGCTGCCGAACACGGCGCTGCAGGCGGCCAGTAACAGGCTGTTGCGATAGGCCAGCCAGCCGCCGGGCAGGTCGGAAAACCCATAGTTATCCAGCGACAAGGACAAATCGTAGGGCCAGAACTGCACCAGCGACGCGTACACCGCCATGCCGAACACCCCGAGCAATACGCAACAGACCATTGCCGTCATGCCCAGGAAAGCCGCATCCCGTCCCGCTGATGGCCGCGGGTGATAGACCTGGGCGCGGCCGCCCATGGCGTCGCGTTGACTGCGGCGCAGCCACACGTCCACCGCAAAACTGAGCAAGGCCGGCACCAGCAAAACCAGGCCGATCAACGCCCCGCGCCCGAATTGCTGTTGCCCCACGACGGCCTTGTAGGCTTCCAGCGCCAGCACCTGGTAGTCACCGCCCACCGTGACCGGCACGCCGAAATCGGTGATGCACAAGGTGAACACCAGGCAGAACGCGGCAAACACACCCTGCCGGCTACCGGGCCAGGTAATGCTGCGAAATGCCCGCCAAGGCGATGCGCCCATGCTTGAGGCCGCATCGAACAGCCGGGCGTCCGCCAGGGCCAGCGCCGACATCAGCACCATCAATGCGTGGGGAAAGGTGTAGATCGCCTGCCCGAGGACGATGCCCCAGAAGCCATAGATGTTTTCCGTCATGAAGCCGCGCAGCAGGCCCTGGTTGCCAAACAGGTAGATCAGCGCGATTCCCGGCAGCATCGAAGGTGCCAGCAGCGGCAGCAGCGAAATCCCCCGCCATAGCGGCTTGGCGATGATGTAGGTGCGCTGCAACGCATAAGCGAACGCGTAGGCCAGCGGCACCACGATCATCGCCACGGTCAGAGAAACCGTCAGGCTGTTGCCCAGCAACCAGCGGAAGTTCGCGCTGGCAAACAATGTCAGTGCGGCGTGCACGCCCCCGCCCTGGCTCGCATCACCGCTGACGGCACGCCACAACATGGCGAGCAGCGGCAGCAGGACCGCCACGACCAGCAAAATGAGCAGCAACCATTGACCGCCGCGAATGAACAGGCGATCGGCGAAATCACCGGCCACCTGGCGTGGCTGGAACACGGTGGGCTTGAGGGTCATCGTGACATCCATATCAAGCGAACACCTGCAGGCACTGGGGCGGCAGCGCGACTTTCAGGTGGGCGCCGGTCAACGGCGGCATGGCGTGCGGCTCCAGCTCAGCCAACAAACCATGGCCTGGCAGCGCATCGAGTTCGAAGCTCAGCCGGCAGCGATTGCCGAGGAAAGTCAGCTCCCGCAGTTGCGCATCGAACAGGTTGTGTTCCGGAGTGGTCGGATTGACCCGGACGGCTTCCGGACGGCAGAACAGGCGTCCGCGCGGTCCAATATCATTGCCGCCCAGGGTGAGGTTCAGTTCGCCAACCCGCACCTGCCCATCCTGGCCGCGCTCGAACGGCAGCCAGTTGCCCTGGCCGATGAAATCGGCGACGAAAGCCGTCGCCGGCGCGCGGTAGATCTGTTGCGCGCTGGCAAACTGTTCGACGCGCCCTTGGTTGATCACCGCGATGCGATCAGCCATCAGCATCGCCTCGTCCTGGTTGTGAGTGACCATCAACGTGGTGATGCCCAGGCGCTTTTGCAGCCCGCGCAGTTCCGTGCACAGATGCTCACGCACCCGCGCATCGAGGGCCGACATCGGTTCGTCGAGCAGCAACAGCGAGGGCGCCGGGGCCAAGGCACGGGCCAGGGCGACCCGTTGCTGCTGGCCGCCGGAAAGCTGGCCGGGGTACTTTTTCTCGCTGCCACACAGCCCGACGAGATCAAGCATCTCATTGACCCGGCCGCGAATGGTCTCGCGGCTGTTACCCGCCAACCCGTAACCGACGTTCTGCTCCACCGTGAGGTTGGGAAACAGCGCGTAGGACTGGAACAGGATGCCGTAGTCCCGCGCTTGCGGCGCCAGGCTGGAGAAATCCCGCGCGCCGATCATGAGCGTGCCGCGATCCTGCCGCTCCAGGCCGGCGATGCAGCGCAGCAAGGTGGTCTTGCCGCAGCCGGACGGCCCGAGCAGGCACACCAGCTCACCGGCGCCAATGTCCAGCGACACCCCGTCCAGGGCCTTGAAGGCACCGAAGCTTTTATGGATGTCGCGTATCTGCATGTCTACGGAGTGTGTTCTGGTCATGACGTTACCTCGATGAGCGGTCAGCTCGACGAGGGTCATGGTAGGCAGGCAGTACGAAGGCTTGATTGCAGTTGGCTAAAAGCTGCCGATAGTGCCATCGGCAAATTTGCGTAGCCGGCTCAGGACTCGGCCGTTTCCCGTGCCAGGCCAAGGAACGCCGAAGGCAGCCGAGCCTGGCGGCGTTCCTTCAGGCAATAAAGGTACTCGGCGATCAATGGCGCGCCCTCCAGCTCCACCACTTTGAGCTGCGGATTCTCCGGCACCTCATGACGGGCGATGACGCTGATGCCGATGTTGCGCAGGACCGCTTCGCGAATCGACTCACGGCTGCCAATTTCCAACAGTGGCCCAATCGCAACGCCAGCCTCTCGCAGCAGCGTTGTGGTGAGCGTGCGGGTGGTCGAGCCCTTTTCACGCATCAGCAGGCAGTGCCCGGCCAATGCGCCGGGCGCCACGCGATCATGGCTCGCCAACGGGTGGCTGCGGTGCACCGCCACGACGAGAGGGTCGTGGCCCAATACCAATCGGGTCAGGCGAGAATCATCCACCAATTGCGAGGACGCGGCCAGGTCCACGCGGTACTCTTCCAGCGCCTCGATGACCTGCAGCGAGTTGCCGATTTCCAGGGTCACTTCGCACAGGGGAAACTGCTCGCGAAAGCCCTTGATGATATCGAGCACGTAGTACGGGGCCGTGGCGCCGATTCGCAGCGTGCCTTGCACCTGGCCGCTGTTGCGCAGGAAAAACTCGATGTCGGCTTCCTGCTGCAACAGCTTCTGCACCATCGGCAGCAACTGCGCGCCTTCGTCGCTGAGGGTCAGGCGGCGACCGCCGCGAAAGAACAGTTCGACGCCGTACTGGGCCTCCAGATTGCGAATCTGCGTGGTCACCGTCGGCTGGCTCAACCCGAGCTTCTTGGCCGCCTGGGTGACGCTGGCCAGGCGGGCGACCATATGGAAAGACTTCAGCTCGGCGCTGAGCATGTCGTGGACGCTCCAGAAAGAGGATAAGGGCAAGCGACTATAAAGATTTACCTGATCACCGGAAACGATCAAAATCGCCGCCATTCGTCTACCCTCACAACGCGCCCGGCAAGAATGCCCGGCGCCTGAACATTCATGCTTCCAAGCACCGGAGATTTTCATGCTCAAGCGTACCCTGGCACTGGCCGTCGGTTTCACCCTGACCGTGAGCGCTGTCCTGGCGCAGGCCGCCGACACCCTGAAAGTCAGCGCGATCCCTGACGAGGCGCCGACCGAACTGCTGCGCAAGTTCAAGCCACTGGGGGCTTATCTGGAACAGCAGATCGGCATGAAAGTCGAGTTCGTCCCGGTGAGCGACTACCCCGCCGTGGTCGAGGCGCTGGCCACCGACCGGATCGACCTGGCCTGGCTGGGCGGCTTCACCTTCGTCCAGGCCCGCCTGAAGACCGGCAACGCCATTCCCCTGGTACAACGCGAACAGGACGCTCAGTTCACCAGTAAATTCATCACCGCCGACCCCGCCGTGAAATCCCTGGCCGACCTCAAGGGCAAGAGCTTTGCCTTCGGCTCGATCTCATCCACCTCGGGCAGCCTGATGCCGCGCTACTTCATGCTCAAGGACGGCATCAAGCCGGAAACCTACTTCAGCCGCGTCGGCTACTCGGGTGCCCATGACGCGACCGCGGCCTGGGTCCAGGCGGGCAAGGTCGATGCCGGCGTGCTCAACGCCAGCGTCTGGGAAAAACTCGTGGCCGCCGGCAAAGTCGACACCAGCAAGGTCAAGGTGTTCGCCACCACCCCGGCATATTTCGACTACAACTGGACCGTGCGCGGCACCCTCGACCCGGCGCTGGCGGCCAAGCTCAAGGCAGCGTTCCTGGCGCTCGACCCGGCGAATCCGAAAGACAAGGAAATCCTCGACCTGCAAGCCGCCAGCCGCTTCATCGAAACCAAGCCCGAGAATTATAAGGGCATCGAAGAAGCCGCTCGCGCCGCCGAACTGCTGAAATGACATTGCGTTTGACCCAGGCCAGCGTCACCCACGCCAACGGCGCCCAGGCGCTGCGGGGCGTGGACTTGCACATCGAGGCGGGTGAACAGGTCGCTATCATCGGCCCGTCCGGCGCGGGTAAATCCAGCCTGCTCAATGTGCTGGCGACCGCCCTGCGGCCGGGAAACGGTGAAGTCCAGGTGTTGGGCGAGCGCGCCTGGCACCTGTCGGCCGGCCAGCGCCAACGCCTGCGCGCACGCATTGGCCTGATTCATCAAGCGCCGCCGCTGCCGCCGCGCCAACGGGTGGTCACGGCGGTGTTGGCCGGCAAACTGGGCCAATGGGGCATGGGCAAGAGTCTGCTCAACCTGCTGCATCCGTTGGACATCCCAGGGGCGCGGGCGGCGTTGGCCCGCTTGGACCTGGGCGACAAGCTCTTCGCCCAATGCCAGCAACTGTCCGGCGGCCAACTGCAACGCGTCGGCATCGCCCGGGTGCTGTACCAGGCACCCGAAGTGTTGCTGGCGGATGAGCCAGTGTCGGCGATGGACCCGGTCCTGGCCGAACACACGCTTTCGGTGCTCTGCCAGCATGCCCGGGAACACGCCGTGACCCTGGTCACCAGCTTACACGCGGTGGAACTGGCGCTGGCGCATTTCTCGCGGATCATCGGCTTGCGTGACGGCCAGATCCTGTTCGACTTGCCCACCGAAGCCGTCGACCGCAATCGGCTTGACGCGCTTTATGCCAACGAGCAACTGGCGTCCATGTCGAAGCCTGCGCCACCTTCGAGCGTGCAGATTCCGCGATGCTGAAGCACGACGTCCGGGACCCTGCTGCCCGCCCTCGCCTGCTCCTCGGCCTTTTGGCCGTCGCCCTGCTGTGGCCGGGCATTCATTTCAGCGAGTTGGACCTCAGCGTACTGCTGGCCAGCGACAGCCAGAGCGAAATAGGTCGGTTCGTCGCGGCATTCTGGCCGCCGGCCCATGACGAAGCGTTCATCGAATTGCTGCTGCAGGCCACGTTGCAGACAATCGCCATCGCCACGGCCGGCATGGCCCTGGCACTGCTATTGGCGGTTCCCGCGAGCCTGCTCGCCAGTCGTGCGTTATCGTTGTCGGCCGCCTACCGCGCCGGCAGGCCCGGCCTTTGGGGCCAGTGGCTGCGTTGGCCGGTCCGTGGCCTGCTCATCTTCCTGCGCAGCGTGCCGGAGATCGTCTGGGCTTTGCTCTTCGTCCGGGCCGTCGGCCTTGGCCCCACCGCCGGTGTATTGGCCATCGCCATTACCTACAGCGGCATGCTGGGCAAGGTCTACGCGGAAATCTTCGAGTCGGTCGACCAGCGTCCGGCGCACGCGCTGATGCAAGCCGGCAGCGGTCGGCTTGCGGCGTTCTGCTACGGGATCCTGCCCAATGTCGTGGCCGAACTGCTGTCGTACACCGTGTACCGCTGGGAATGCGCCATTCGCGCCTCGGTGGTGATGGGCTTCGTCGGTGCCGGCGGCCTCGGCCAGCAGATGGACCTCTCGTTGCGCATGTTCGCGGGCGGTGAAGTCGCCAGCCTGTTGCTGACCTTCCTGGTGCTGGTGCTGCTCGCCGACCAGCTCAGCCGCCTGTTGCGCTGGAGGCTGGCATGAATCGCCTGCTCAACGTGCTTATGCTGCTGGGCCTCGGCGCGGCGGTAGTTGCCTCGTTTGTCTATCTGGGTATCGACCTGGCCGCGCTCGGTGACCACTCGAACCTCAAGCAAATGAGCGCTTATGCGCAGCGTTTTCTCACGCCCGACCTGAGCCCTGCCTATCTGAAAGCGATCGGTCACGGCATGCTGGAAACCGTCGCCATGTCCGCCCTCGGCACGCTGCTCGCGGCGGTACTGGGCCTGGCGTTGGCGCTGCCGGCCGCCGGGCGACTTGGCTGGCCATTGCGAAGCGCGTCTCGACTGGTCTTGAACGCCTTGCGCGCGGTGCCCGAACTGGTATGGGCGGCGTTGATGGTGTTTGCCGCCGGGCTCGGTCCCAACGCCGGGACACTGGCGTTGGCCCTGCACACCGTCGGCGTGCTCGGCCGGCTGTTTGCCGAAGCGCTGGAAAACACCCCGCCACAACCCGCCGACGCCATTCGCCTGCAAGGCGGCAGCGCGCTGTGGGCGTTTTGCTACGGCACGCTGCCCAACCTGATGCCGCAACTGCTGGCCTACACCTTGTACCGCTGGGAGAACAACATCCGCATGGCCAGCGTGCTGGGCTTCGTCGGCGCCGGCGGCCTGGGCCAGATGCTTTATGTCAGCCTCAGCCTGTTCCAGGAGGCCCAGGGCAGCACGGTGATCCTGGCGATGTTGCTGCTGGTCTTCACCGTCGATACCTTGAGCAGTTGGAGTCGTCAGCGCTGGGTCAAGGCCTGACACTCCAGGTGGGCCGTCACCACAACGCCATCGTATAGCTGACGATCAGCCGGTTCTCATCCAGGTCATTGCCGAAGTTCGAGCGCACCGTCGCATTGCGCCACTTGAATCCCAGCCCCTTGAACGTGCCGTCCTGGATCACGTAGGCGAGGTCGGTGTTGCGTTCCCATTCCTGACCCTCTCCTGGCGCGCTGCGCTGCACGTTATCGCCGCTGATGTAGCGAGTCATGAAGGTCAGGCCCGGCACACCGAGGGCGGCAAAGTTGTAGTCGTAGCGGGCTTGCCACGAGCGTTCGTCGATATTGGCGAAGTCGCCGATCTGCACGAAGTTGACCAGGTACGGATCGCTGCGGGAGATGTAGGGAAACGGATCGTCGCCGCTCATGCGCTGATACCCCAGGCCCAGTGCATGGCCGCCGAGGCTGTAGGTGAACAGCGCGCCGAATGCCTGGTTGTCGATATTGCGGAAACTGCCATCCTCGGTGCTGCGGGAATAACGCACATCACTCTTCAATGACTGGCCGGCGCCCAGGTCCAGGGTATGGACGAAACCCAGGTAGTTCTGCTGATAGATATCCTCCAGCTTGCCGTAACGGTATTGCGCCGTGAGATTGGGCAGGAACTGGTAGTCCGCGCCGGTGAACTGGAACTTGTCGCTTGTGCCGCCAATGCGGTTGGCGGTCATGTCCTGGTAGTCGGTGGAATCGACAAGATTGATCTGGGTGAGCTGCCCGGCGGTGAGTTTCAAACGGTCGATTTCCTGCACGTTCAACAGCCCGCCCTTGAAGGTGCTCGGCAACAGGCGCGTATCGTTGGAATTCACCACCGGATCCTTGATCTGCAAGGTGCCGACTTTCAGGGTGTTGTTGGACATGCGCATCTTCGCGGTCAGGCCGACTTCACCGTAGCGGTCCTGGGAGCCGCCGGACAAATCCGCCGGCAGCAGGTTCGTGCCCGCCGTGCCACCGCCGGAGTCCAGTTTGAAACCGGCCATCGCCAAGGCGTCCAGACCGAACCCCACGGTGCCGGCGGTGTACCCCGACTCCATGCGCAGCAGGAAGCCCTGCGCCCATTCCTCGGCCTTGTCCCGGGCACCTTCTTGCCTGAAGTCGCGGTTGAAATAAAAGTTGCGGGCTTCCAGGCTGGCCTTGCTGTCGGCGATGAAATCGGCGTGGGCCATTGGCGCACCGATCAGGCCCAGGCCGAGCAAGGGACCGACCGGTGAACGGCTCCAGCGGGTGTCAGTGAAACGGGGCATGGCGTGCTCCTTTTTATGGACGAGAGCGATCCCTTCGGGGACGGCGTGTGCGCCTCGCTTATTGTTGGGGGCAGATTCTTCGCAGTGGCGCAGGCAAGGGTCAAACGGAAAAAAGGCGCCCTCGGGCATAAGAAAATTTGATGCGCATCCGGGCCCGACCTGGAGTAACAATTGCAACCATAAGAACGACAAACGCCAAGAGAACCACCATGAACCTCAAGTTCCTCGAAACCTTCGTCTGGGTCGCCCGGCTGCAAAGCTTCAGCCTGACCGCCGAAAAGATGTTCAGCACCCAGGCAGCGATTTCCAGTCGGATCGCGTCGCTGGAGGACGAGTTGGGCCTGCGCCTGTTCGTGCGCGATTCACGCGGGGTGTCGTTGACGCCGGAAGGCACGAAAGTGCTCGAATACGCCGAACAAATGCTTGAAGTCCAGCGTGCGCTCAAACAGTCATTGGACAAAAGCACCCCGCAGCAAGGCCTGGTGCGCATCGGCGTGATGGAAACGGTGATCCACACTTGGCTCAGTCCGTTGATGTCCATGCTGATGCAGGCGTTTCCCGCCGTGGAGATCGAAATCACCGCCGACGCGGCGCGCAATCTTTGCGAGCAGTTGCAGAAAGGCTATCTGGACATCGCGTTCCAGACTGACCTGGTCCGCCACGAAAGCGTGCGCAACCTCGAACTGGGGCATTACCCGATGCACTGGATCGCCGCCAGCCAATCGATCTATGCCCGGTCCTACGCCTCGCTGGCCGAAATGGCGAATGAACGCATCATCACCTTCGTCAAGCAATCGCGGCCGCACCAGGACGTATTGAACCTGCTGTACGCCCACGGCGTGAACACGCCGAGGGTCAGTTGCGTCAACTCGGTGTCGGCCATGACCCGACTGATACGCGACGGCTTCGGCATCGGCGCATTGCCGGCGGCGCTGGTGGCCAAGCCCCTGGCCCGTGGCGAATTGATCCAGCTGGAGCCCGGCGCGCCCCTGCCCCAGCTCGATGTCGTCGCGTCATGGCGTGCGGGCGTGGGTCTGGAGCTGATCGAGAGCATCGTGCACATGAGCCGCCAGGTCGTCTGCCAATACGCCACGGATGTCGGGCCCCAGCGCATGGTGGCGGCGGCGGGCCTGTCGACGGTCGAATAACTTTTACTTGTCAGGGGGTAGCAGTTTTCCTTGTTGGACGCCATCGCCCGGGTTTTCTACAAAGGGATCTCTAATAAAAACCTACGGAGACCCCGCGATGAGTTCATCAGCCCTGTCATTCGAACAACTGCAGCCCTGTTCACCGCAGGCGTTGCGCCAGAACATCGCGGCCGGTCGATACCACGGCCACACCAGCGGCCTGGGCCAAGGGCGGGTGCAAGCCAATATCGTGATCCTGCCGGGTGACTGGGGCGACGAATTCCTGCGCTACTGCACACTCAATCGCCAGGCCTGCCCGGTGCTGGACGTGAGCGAACCCGGCGACCCGTTCCTGCGCAACCTGGGCGCGCCCATCGATATCCGCCATGAGGTGCCGCGCTATCGCGTCTACCGCCACGGCGAGTTGAGCGAAGAGCCGCTGGACATCGAGCACCTGTGGCAGGACAACCTGGTTGCGTTCGCCCTCGGCTGTTCCTTTTCTTTCGAACAACCGCTGCTGGAGGCCGGCATACGCCTGCGGCATATTGACCTGGGCCGCAACGTCGCCATGTTCCGCACTAACATCGACACGCGTCCTACCGCGCGCTTGTCTGGCAAAATGGTCGTGACCATGCGTCCGATGAAAGCCGCGGCGGCGATCCAGGCCATCCAGATCACCGGGCGCATGCCCAACGTCCACGGCGCGCCGGTGCACATCGGCGATCCTGCGTTGATCGGCATTCACGCGCTCGACCGGCCGGACTACGGTGACGCGGTGCCGGTCGAGGCGGATGAGATACCGGTCTTCTGGGCGTGCGGCGTAACGCCCCAGTCCGTGGTCCAGGCTTCTCGTCCGCCGCTGTGTATCACTCACGCCCCCGGGTGCATGCTGGTGACGGATCTCCTGAACAGCGCCCTGTAGACCTTTTTAACGGATTGAAACTGATGACCACTGCGCAACGATCCATCGAGCACTACATCCGCGCAAAGGATGGCAACCGCCCTCACCTGCTGGACCAAGCCTTTACCGCTGGGGCGACCCTGGACATGGTGGTTCGCACCGGTTCCATTTCATTCCCGGATCACGTCGAAGGCCGTCCCGGGATCGGTGACGTCCTGGTCAGCCGTTTCAACCAGACGTTCGAAAACGTCTACACGTTCTGCCTGGGCGCCCCGCCTGCCGACAACATCGAGACATTCCAGTGCAAATGGCTGGTCGCGATGTCGGACAAGCACAGCGGCGAGGTCCGCGTCGGCTGCGGGCGATATGACTGGCGGTTCAGCCCCTCGTCCTCCTTGGCCGAGGGACTGGTCATTACCATCGAGCACATGAAAACCTTGCCGGCAGAAGAGTTGCCGGCGGTGATGGCCTGGGTCTCGCACCTGGAGTATCCATGGACCAACGCGGACGCCGCCGTGGGCACGGCGCCGGATTCAACGCCGCTTGAAGACGTGGTCCAATACATCTCAGTGGGCTGATCTGCCTTCGGGAAGCCCAATGCCCTGCCCTTCAGTTTCGAGGAACCGCCGACGTGAACATCAAGTTTCTGGAAACGTTTGTCTGGGTCGCGCGCCTGAAGAGCTTCCGGCTGACGGCGGAAAAGCTCTTCACCACCCAGGCGTCGATTTCCAGCCGGATCGCGGCCCTGGAGGACGAAATGGGCGTGCGCCTGTTCGTGCGCGACTCCAAGGGTGTGTCGCTGACCGCCGAAGGCCAGCGCGTGCTGGAGTATGCCGAGCGGATCATGGACACCATGCAGAGCATGAAAGCGGTGATCAAGGATCCGCGCCAGGTGCGTGGCCGGATTCGGATCGGTGCGATGGACACCGTCATCCATACGTGGCTCAGCCCGTTGGTGACACGGCTGATGGAGCGTTACCCGGCGCTGGAAATCGAGCTCACCGCCGACACCGCGAGCAACCTGTGCTCGCAACTGGAAAAGGGCTACCAGGACATCATTTTCCAGACTGACATCCTGCGCCTGGACAGCGTGCGCAACACCTTGCTGACCCGCTATCCGATGCATTGGGTGGCGCGTACCGGTTCCGTCTACGACCGCCACTACGCCTCGCTGGAGGACCTGTCGCAGGAACGTATCGTGACCTTCTCGCGCAATTCCCGGCCGCATCAGGATTTGCTCAACATGTTGCATTCGGCCAACCTCGTCTCGCCGCGTATCAACTGCGTGAACTCGGCGTCAGCCATCACCCGCCTGGTTCGCGATGGCTTTGGCATCGGCGCCATGCCTGCGGCGCTGGTGGTGGGTGAACTGAACCAGGGCTCGCTGGTCCTGGTGGACGGCGTGCCGCTACCCTCGGTCATGGACATCGTCGCCAGTTGGCGGACCGGCGCGGGCATGGAACGCGTCGAAGACATCGTCAGCCTGACCCGGGAAGTGGTCGACGATTACGTCGCGCAACTCCCGGCGGAGTACCGCCTGGTGCCGAGCCAGGCCTGAGCGCTTCGCCGGACTGTCAGTGAACTGAAACATCCCCGACTTATTCTGGGGCGAGCGCACTGCGGCGAACTGCTGGCTGTGCCAACCGCTCAGGATGATCCAGGGAGTCCCGCCATGAAAATCAGTGTGTTCGGCAGTGGTTACGTTGGATTGGTGCAAGCCGCAGTAATGGCTGAGGTTGGCCATGACGTGGTGTGCATGGACATTGACGAACACAAGGTCGCCAACCTGCGCCAAGGCCTGGTAAGTATTTTCGAACCTGGCCTGGCAGCGCTGGTGCGCGAGGGGCTGGAGGCCGGGCGCCTGCATTTCACCAGCGATGATCAACTTGCCGTACAGCATGGCCAGGTGTTGTTCATTGCGGTCGGTACGCCGTCGAGGGACGACGGTTCTGCGGACCTGCGCCAGGTGCTGGCCGTTGGCGAGGCGGTGGCCCGCTACCGCGAGCAACCGCTGATCGTCGTGGAAAAATCCACCGTGCCGGTGGGCACCGGCGATATCCTGCGGGCGCATATCGAGAAATGCCTGCTCAAGGCTGGGCGCCTGTTGCAGTTCGATATCGTCTCCAATCCCGAATTTCTCAAGGAAGGCTCGGCGGTCGCCGATTGTCGTCGCCCCGATCGCATCGTCATCGGCTGCGAGCGCGATGAAGTGCGCGATACCATGCGCGACCTGTACGCCCCGTTCAACCGCAACCACGATCGGGTCCTGTTCATGGACCTGCGCAGCGCGGAACTGACCAAATACGCCGCCAACGGCATGCTCGCCACCAAGATCAGCTTCATCAACCAGATTGCCGAACTGGCGGAGCACCTGGGGGCCGACATCGAGTCCGTGCGCCTGGGCATCGGCGCTGACTCACGGATCGGCTACCACTTCATTTATCCAGGGTGCGGCTATGGAGGCTCGTGCTTCCCCAAGGACATGCGCGCCTTGATCCACACGGCCGAACAAGCCCATTGCTCCAGCGACCTGCTGCAAGCCGTGGAAACCATCAACCTGCGCCAAAAACACAAGCTGTTCGAACGCATCAAGGCGTTCTACAAAGGCGACCTGCGGGGCAAGACCTTCGCGTTGTGGGGCCTGGCCTTCAAGCCCAACACCGACGACATGCGCGACGCACCGAGCCGCACGCTTCTGGAATCGCTGTGGGCGGCCGGGGCGAGTGTTCGCGCGTTCGACCCCGAGGCGATGCAGCAAACCCAGTTGCTCTACCCCGACGAGCCGAAACTGATGCTCATGGGCACCCCGGAATCGGTCTTGCCGGGGGCCGACGCCCTGATCATCTGCACCGAATGGCAGCCGTTCAAGGCCCCGGACTTCCAGTTGATCCAGCAACGGCTCAAGGCCCCGGTGATTTTCGACGGTCGCAACCTGTACGACCCGGATCGCATGGCGGACAAAGGGTTTATCTACTTCCCGATGGGGCGCGGGCAATCCTGCAATTTACCGATTGCACAGCAGGCGTGGCTTGAAGTTTCCAAAAGCGCCTGATTCGTTACTTCAAAATTAATGCACTCAACCAGCATTAATATGAATTTGTAACCCAAGGGGGCGGACGGCACACTGTGCACCGTTCCTCCCCCAACTGTTGGAACACTTAAAGGGCTTTCTGGGATTTACCCCGTAAGCCCCTTTTTTTGTTCGTTTTTTGGATGTTGCTGAATGTTTTCTCGCTGGTTCCCCGCAGCTATCAATACCCGTCCTACCGAATGGAGCCGTGCCGCCATCGGCATGTCCTTCGGCACCTTGTTCAGTGTCTGGCTCTGTGGCCAGGTGTTCGGCCTTGAGGTGGCGCAGCACCTGATCGGCCCGCTCGGCGCCTCGGCTGTGCTGCTGTTTGCGGTGTCATCGGGCGCCCTCGCCCAGCCCTGGTCGATTTTCGGCGGTTACCTGTGTGCCTCGGTCCTCGCCTTGTTGGTGGCCCATGTGCTGGGCCGCACGCTGGAAAGCGCCTGCCTGGCGGCGGGCATGGCGCTGATATTGATGTGCTGGCTGCGTTGCCTGCATCCGCCAGCGGGAGCCCTGGCCGCAACGCTGGTGCTGGCCGATCCGTCGATCATTGCCTTGGACTGGCAGGCAGTGGCGGCGGCGATGCTGGCCGGCTCTGGCCTGCTCGTCTTTGCACTGGCCTACAACAACCTGACGCGCGTGCGCTATCCCAAGCGCGCCAGCGAGCCGGTGGCGGTGATACCGGCCGACCATCCCCCCGTTGATCGCCAAGCCATCACCGCTGAAGACTTGAAGTCGGCACTTGAGGAAATGGAAGCATTCTTCGACGTAACCCCCGAAGACTTGGAGCAATTGATCCACGCCAGCGAGCGTCATGCCAAGCGCCGCAGCATCACGGAGGTACTGTCGGGTCGCGGTTGAGCCTGTGGCTGCTATAAATATGCAGACAGGACCTGCACGTATCCCGGTTGTGCAATGCAAATTTGCACTGTTACGATCCCGACCGGGTACGCGCGACATTATTTATAAAGAACAATAAAAGCAGGGAGTTAGCGATGACAGCTCAGGTTTCATCCCAAGCTGCGGACCGCGTCGAAACCGCGCCTTACGAGGTGCTGGTCGACGTCCGCAACCATATTGGCCACTTGACCCTGAACCGCCCCGCCGGCCTCAATGCCCTCACCCTGGGCATGGTGCGCAGCATGCAGCAGCAACTCGATGCCTGGGCCCACGATCCGCAGATCCGCGCCGTGGTCCTGCGCGGCGCTGGTGACAAGGCGTTCTGCGCCGGCGGCGATATCCGTTCGCTGTACGACAGCCACAAGCAGGGCGATACCCTGCATGAAGATTTCTTCGTCGAGGAATACGCCCTCGACCTGACGATCCACCACTACCGTAAACCGATCCTGGCCCTGATGGACGGCTTCGTGCTGGGCGGTGGCATGGGCCTGGCGCAAGGCGCCGACCTGCGGATCGTGACCGAACGCAGCCGCCTGGGCATGCCCGAAGTCGCCATCGGCTACTTCCCCGATGTGGGCGGCAGCTATTTCCTGCCGCGCATTCCCGGCGAGCTGGGTATCTACCTCGGTGTCAGCGGCGTGCATATTCGTGCCGCCGACGCGTTGTATTGCGGATTGGCCGACTGGTACCTCGACAGCCGCAAGCTCACCCAGCTCGACGAGCGTCTCGATCGGCTGGAATGGCGCGACACGGCACTCAAGGACTTGCAAAGCCTGCTGGCAAAAATCGCTGTGCAACAACTCCCTGCCCCACCGTTGGCCGACCTGCGGCCGGCCATCGATCATTTCTTTGCCCTGCCCGACGTTCCCAGCATGGTCGAGCAGATGCGCCAGGTCACCGTCGCGAACAGCCATGAGTGGGCGCTGAAAACCGCCGAACTCCTGGAGACCCGCTCGCCCCTGGCGATGGCGGTGACCCTGGAGATGTTGCGCCGTGGCCGGCACCTGAGCCTGGAAGACTGCTTTGCCCTGGAACTGCACCTTGACCGCCAATGGTTCGCACGCGGCGACCTGATCGAAGGCGTGCGCGCCTTGCTGATCGATAAAGACAAGAACCCGCAATGGAACCCACCGACCCTGGAGGCGCTGGACGCCGCACAGGTCGAGAGTTTCTTCGACGGCTTCGACTACCACGGGAATTGAACATGCAAGACCTTGAGCTGACCGAAGAACAAGTGATGATCCGCGACATGGCCCGTGACTTCGCCCGCGGTGAAATCGCCCCCCATGCCCAAGCTTGGGAAAAGGCTGGCTGGATCGATGACGCTCTGGTGGCCAAAATGGGCGAATTGGGCCTGCTGGGCATGGTAGTGCCCGAGGAATGGGGCGGCACCTATGTCGATTACGTCGCCTATGCCCTCGCCGTGGAAGAAATCTCCGCGGGCGACGGCGCCACCGGGGCGTTGATGAGTATCCACAACTCGGTGGGTTGCGGGCCGGTCCTCAATTTCGGCACCGATGAACAGAAACAGACCTGGTTGGCGGACCTGGCCAGCGGCCAGGCGATTGGCTGTTTCTGCCTGACCGAACCCCAGGCTGGCTCGGAAGCGCACAACCTGCGCACCCGCGCCGAACTGCGCGATGGTCAGTGGGTGATCAACGGCGCCAAGCAGTTCGTCAGCAATGGCAAGCGGGCGAAACTGGCGATTGTCTTTGCCGTGACGGACCCAGACCTTGGGAAGAAAGGCATTTCGGCGTTCCTGGTGCCAACGGACACGCCGGGGTTCAACGTTGACCGCTCCGAACACAAGATGGGCATCCGCGCGTCAGATACCTGCGCGGTGACGCTGAGCAACTGCACCGTGCCCGAGGCCAATCTGCTCGGCGCCCGTGGCAAAGGCCTGGCCATCGCCCTGTCCAACCTGGAAGGCGGTCGCATCGGCATCGCCGCCCAAGCCCTGGGCATCGCCCGCGCGGCGTTCGAAGCGGCCCTGGCCTACGCCCGCGATCGCGTGCAGTTCGACAAACCTATCATCGAGCACCAGAGCATCGCCAACCTGCTGGCCGACATGCACACCCGCCTGAACGCCACCCGCCTGCTGATCCTCCACGCCGCGCGCCTGCGCAGCGCCGGCAAGCCGTGCCTGTCGGAAGCCTCGCAAGCCAAGCTGTTCGCTTCGGAAATGGCCGAGAAAGTCTGCTCGTCGGCGATACAGATCCATGGGGGTTATGGGTATCTGGAGGATTATCCGGTGGAGCGCTACTACCGGGATGCGCGGATTACCCAGATCTATGAGGGGTCGAGCGAGATTCAGCGGATGGTGATTGCCCGGGAGTTGAAGCACTACCTGGTGTAAAGCTTCGCGAGCAGGCTCGCTCCCACAGGGTTTGGTGGTGTACACAGTATCGCGTACACCTCAGGTCAACTGTGGGAGCGAGCTTGCTCGCGAAAGCGGTGGGTCCATCACATCCACGCCGAATGTACCCCCGCCTTCGCGGGCGCCAGTTGCGCTACTTGTCTTGGAATTCCGCGGCACGCTTGGCGACGAACGCGGCCATGCCTTCCTTCTGGTCCTGCGTGGCGAACGCGGCGTGGAACACCCGACGTTCGAAGCGCACGCCTTCGGACAGGCTGACTTCAAAGGCACGGTTGACGCTTTCCTTGATCATCATGCTGATGGGCACGGATTTGGAAGCAATCAACGCCGCCGTTTTCAGTGCTTCGTCCAGCAGCTCATCTGCCGGCACGATGCGCGCGACGATGCCGGAACGCTCGGCTTCCACCGCATCGATAAAGCGCCCGGTCAGGCACATTTCCATGGCCTTGGCCTTGCCTACCGCGCGTGTCAGGCGTTGGGTGCCGCCCATGCCCGGCAGTACGCCGAGGTTGATTTCCGGCTGGCCGAACTTGGCGTTGTCGCCGGCCAGGATGAAATCGCACATCAAGGCCAATTCACATCCGCCGCCCAAGGCAAAACCGTTCACCGCGGCGATGATCGGTTTGCGGCGGTTGGCAACGCGGTCGCTGTCGCTGAACAGATCATCCAAATAGATTTGCGGGTAGGTCAGCTCAGCCATTTCCTTGATGTCGGCGCCGGCGGCGAAGGCTTTTTTCGAGCCGGTCAGCACGATGCAACCGATCTTCGGGTCTGCTTCCAGGCGGTCCAGCGCTTGGTTCAGCTCGCTGACGATCTGGGCATTGAGGGCGTTCAGCGCCTCGGGACGGTTCAGCGTGATCAGGCCGACGCGGTCCTTGATCTCCAATAAAATCGTTTCGTAATTCATGCAGGACTCCTGTTCAAAGATTGCGCGAAATAACCATGCGTTGAATGTCGCTGGTGCCTTCGTAGATCTGGCAGACCCGCACGTCGCGGTAGATGCGCTCCAGCGGGAAATCGTTGAGATAACCGTAGCCCCCCAGGGTTTGCAGCGCCATGGAGCAGACCTTCTCGGCCATCTCCGAGGCGAACAGCTTGGCCATGGACGCTTCCACCAGCGCGGGCTGGCCGGCATCGCGCAGCGCGGCGGCATGATGAACCATCTGCCGTGCCACGGCGATCTGCGTCGCCATGTCCGCCAGGCGGAACGCCACGGCCTGGTGCTCGATGATCGGTTTGCCGAAGCTCTGGCGCTCGCGGGCATAGTCGCGCGCCGCTTCGAACGCCGCGCGGGCCATGCCCACCGACTGCGCCGCGATGCCAACCCGCCCGCCTTCGAGATTCGCCAGGGCGATCTTGTAGCCCTCGCCTTCTTCTCCGAGACGATTGGCCACGGGCACTTTCAAATCCTCGAAGAGGATCTGGCAGGTGTCGGAGGCGTGCTGGCCGAGCTTGTCTTCGACCCGTGCCACGCTGTAGCCCGGCGAATCGGTGGGCACGATGAACGCGCTGATGCCGCGCTTGCCGGCGCCAGGATCAGTGACCGCGAACACAATAACCACCCCGGCGTTCTGCCCGGAAGTGATGAACTGCTTGCTGCCGTTGAGCACGTAATGGTCGCCCTCCAACCGCGCCCGGGTCTTCAGGCTGCTGGCGTCGGAGCCGGCCTGGGGTTCGGTCAGGGCAAAGGCGCCGAGCATCGCGCCGCTGGCCAGGGGCGTGAGGAACTTGGCTTTCTGCTCATCAGTGCCGAACTTGAGGATCGGCACGCAGCCCACCGAGTTGTGCACGCTCATGATGGTCGAGCACGCCCCGTCGCCGGCGGCGATTTCTTCCAGCGTCATCGCGTAGGCCAGGTAACCGGTGTCGCAACCGCCCCATTGTTCCGGCACCAACATGCCGAAAAAGCCCAGCTCGGCCATTTCACCGATGGCCTCCTTGGGGAAACGGTGCTCGCGGTCCCATTCAGCCGAGAACGGTTTCAAACGCTCCTGGGCGAACTGCCGGGCCATGTCGCGGATTTGGGTCTGTTCTTCAGTCGGGAGCATGGTGATTCCTTAGTACAGGCATTCAACGGCCATGGCCGTGGCTTCGCCGCCGCCGATGCAGATCGCCGCGACGCCGCGCTTCAGGCCCTTCTGGCGCAAGGCCGACAGCAGCGTCACCAGGATGCGTGCGCCGGACGCACCGATCGGGTGCCCCAGTGCGCAGGCGCCGCCGTGGACGTTGACCTTGTCGTGGGGGATTTCCAGCTTGTCCATGGTCACCACGCCCACCACGGCGAAGGCTTCGTTGACCTCGAACAGGTCGACCTCGTCCAGGGACCAGCCAGTCTTGCCCATCAGCTTCTTCACCGCGCCAATCGGTGCCGTGGGAAACAGGCCCGGGGCGTCGGCAAAGGCCGCATGGCCGTGAATGACCGCCAGTGGTTTCAAGCCGCGCTGTTGCGCCTGGCTCTGGCGCATCAGCACCAGGGCCGCGGCGCCATCGGAAATCGAACTGGCATTGGCCGCCGTCACCGTACCACCGTCGCGAAAGGCTGGCTTGAGCGTGGGGATCTTGTCGATCCGTGCCTTGGGCGGCTGTTCGTCGTGGCGCACGGTGACCTGTTCCTTGCCGACCATCACCTGCAACGGGACAATTTCAGCATCGAAACTGCCGTCCTTGATTGCTTGCTGGGCGCGGGTGGTGGAGGCAATGGCGAAGGCATCCTGGGCTTCACGGCTGTAGCCGTTGGCCTCGGCGCAGTCCTCGGCAAAGGTGCCCATCAGGCGGCCCTTGTCATAGGCGTCTTCAAGGCCGTCGAGGAACATGTGGTCGAGCACCTTGCCGTGGCCCATGCGCAAGCCGGCGCGAGCGCGGTCCAACAGATACGGGGCGTTGGACATGCTTTCCATGCCGCCCGCCACCACCACATCGGCGCTGCCGGCGACGAGCATGTCATGGGCGAGGATCGCCGCTTCCATGCCCGAGCCGCACATCTTGTTCAGCGTCGTGCAGCGGGTCGATTTGTCCAGCCCGGCGCCGAGCGCTGCCTGCCGTGCCGGCGCCTGGCCTTGTCCGGCGGCGAGCACACAGCCGAACAACACCTCTTCAACCGCATCGGGGGCAATGCCGGCCCGTTCCACGGCGGCCTTGATGGCCGCGGAACCCAGCTGCGGCGCGGTGAGGCTTTTCAGTTCGCCCTGGAAACCGCCCATCGGGGTGCGGACGGCGCTGACGATGACAATCGGATCGTGGGACATGACTAATCCTCCTATTTGGCGGCCATGCGCAAGGCGCCGTCGAGACGGATCACCTCGCCGTTGAGCATGCTGTTTTCAATGATATGCCGGACCAGCGCCGCGTACTCGGCGGGTTTGCCCAGGCGCGGCGGGAACGGCACGCCGGCAGCCAGGGAATCGCGCACTTCAGGGGTCATGCCGGCCATCATCGGGGTTTCGAAAATACCGGGGGCGATGGTCATCACGCGGATGCCGAAACGCGCCAGTTCGCGGGCGGCTGGCAGGGTAAGGCTGGCGATCGCGCCCTTGGACGCGGAATAGGCTGCCTGGCCGATCTGGCCGTCGAAGGCCGCCACCGATGCGGTGTTGATGATCACGCCGCGCTCGCCATCGGCGTTGGCTTCGGTTTCGGCAATGGCCGCCGCGGCCAGGCGCAACAGGTTGAAACTGCCGATCAGGTTGACGTTGATCACCTGGCTGAAACTGGCGAGGGCGTGGGGACCGTTCTTGCCGAGGATCTTCTCGCCGCGCACGATGCCAGCGCAATTCACCAGGCCATTGAGGCCACCCAACGCATCGACCGTGGCCTTGACCGCGGCTTCGGCGGCGGCTTCGTTGCTGATGTCCGCGACCACGCTCTGGCAGCCAAGCTTCTGCGCCTGGGCAGCCACGGCGTCGGCGTTGACATCCAGCAGCATCACCTTGGCGCCGGCCTTGATCAGCATTTCACCGGTGGCCGCGCCGAGGCCGGAAGCGCCACCGCTGACGAGGAATATCTTGTTGTCGATCTGCATCATGGTTTCCTTGGATTCAAGCTGAAACGTTCTGCGCCGCGGCTTCTTGGGCCTTGGCGATTTCCTGGTTGCGCAAGATAAAGCGCTGCAACTTGCCGCTCGGGGTTTTCGGCAAGTCGCTGACAAATTCGATTTCACGGGGATAGGCATGGGCGGCGAGACGCTTGCGCACATGCTGACGCAGTTCTTCGGCCAGCTCGGGCGCGGCGCGGTATTGGGCGCTGAGCACCACGAAGGCTTTTACCAGCTCGGTGCGCTCCGGATCGGGCTTACCGACCACGGCGGCCTCGACCACGGCCGGGTGCTCGATCAGCGCACTTTCCACATCGAACGGGCCAACCCGGTAGCCGGACGTGGTGATCACGTCATCGCTGCGCCCGACGAAGCTGATGCTGCCGTCGGGGTTGAACTCGACGGTGTCGCCGCTCAGGTAATAATCGCCAACGAAGGCCTTGGTCGGGCCCCCTTCGTAACCGGCGAACCAGCACATCGGTGACTGGCTGCGGTCGACGGCAAGAATGCCCGGCTGACCGACGCCCAGTTCCTGATGGTTTTCATCGAGCACCACGATGCGGTGGCCTGGCGAGGCAAAACCGGCCGCACCCTGGTGGACGGGATGGTCGAGGCCGTGGTGATTGCACAGCACCATGCCCAGTTCGGTCTGGCCGTAATGGTCGTGGATCACCACGTCCAGGTTGTCGGCGAACCAGCGGATCACTTCCGGGTTCAGCGGCTCACCGGCGCTGCTGACGATGCGCAGCTTACCCTTGATCGACCGGGCGAACTGCTCGCCGCCGGCGATCAGCAGGCGATAGGCCGTGGGCGAACCCGCCAGGTTGGTGATGCCGTACTTGTTGATGACGCGGCAGGTACTGTCAAGGGTGAACGGGCCGTCGTAGAAGGTTATCGGATGTCCCTGCGCCAACGGGCCGGTCACGCCGAAATAGATGCCGTAGGCCCAGCCCGGGTCGGCGACGTTCCAGAAAGCGTCTTCCGGTCGCAGATCCACCGCGTCACGCATGTAGCTCTGGAACGCCACGATCGCCTTGAGCGGCACCGACAACGCCTTGGCCGGGCCGGTGGTGCCGGAGGTGAACATCAGCAGGAACGGATCCTCGCCCGTCAGCATCAGGGGTTCGCACTGGTCGGACTGGTTGGCGACCTCGGCCCAGAAACTGTAATCGCCACGGACGATGCCCTCGCCCTTTGCACCGCCGACCGTGACGACGGTGGGGCAACCGGTGACTTCGTTGAGCTTGGGACGGTTGACCGCGTCAGTGACCACGATCCGCGCGCCGGAGCTGCCGAGGCGGTGTTCGATGGCCTTGGGACCGAACGCGGTGAACAGCGGCTGGTACACGGCGCCGATGCGCCAGGTGGCGAGCACCACGATCAGCAATTCGGCGTTGCGCGGTAACAGGCCAGCAACCTTGTCGCCTTTGCCGACGCCTTGGGCGCGGAGGAAATTGGCGAAGCGCGCGGCGTTGTCTTGCAGCTCACGGTAAGTCCAGGTCGCGTCACTGCCGTCACGGCCTTCCCAGAACAGGGCGATGCGCCCCGGCAAGGCGTGCCGGTCGCAACATTCAACACAGGCGTTGAGTGCCTCGAGCGAGCCGTGCAACGCGGCATTGACGGTGTGCAGGTAATCGAACTGCGACGTGGCGGACGAATAATCGCGCATGACCAGAATCCCTCTGTACTTTTTATTGGTGGGGGAACCGTGAAGAGCACGCAAATACTCGCGCCGAAGGGCGTGGGGGGCAATGGTCAAAGCCATCAAGTTGCTTGACTGGTTTGGCCATGGACTTAAGTCGGTGTTGCCAGGAATGGCCTCATCGCGAGTGGGCTCGCTCCCGCAATGGCTGGCAGCCACAGCAAGCCTGCTTAAACACCTGTGGCGAGGGGATCTATCCCCGTTGGGCTGCGGCCCCCAACCAGACAACCCGGTGTGCCAGTAAGATCGAGGTCGTTGCTGTTGGGGCTGCTGCGCAGCCCAACGGGGCGGTGCGACGTTTCGCTAAATCCCCTCGCCACGGGGCCATCGTTTTTCTTAAGTGAGGAGTATTACTGCCGCTACAGGGGCTGTTTCCAGGCAAAGGAATAGGCCTTTTCCGGCGCCGGGGGTTGGCAGCGCTGGTTGTCCGCATCGGCCCCCACCAGGAACCACTTGGCCCGGGAGGTATCGCCGACCCGGCGGGCCTTTTGTGGGTCGTAACAACGCGCCAGGTTCCGTTCCGGCACCAAGGCAAACGCCTGCGGATGGCTGCGCAGCCAGGAAGCGGACTGTTCCAGGGCATCGCCGGTATGAAAACCGAAATGCACGATGGGCTGTTGCGCGAACAACCAGTGGCCTTCCCGCCAGCCCACCAGCACCAATTCACTGTTGCCCGTCAGTCGCGCCACATCACGCATCAAGGTCTCATGGGGGTTGACGCCTTCCTTGTAAGGCTCAATGAAACCGCGCACGAACCAGGCGCACAGCCACACCGCGGTCAAGGCGGCGAACACCACCCTGCCCCTCGGCCGCTTGCCAAACCAGCGACGGAGCATCCACGGCACCAGCGGTGCAACCAACAGGATCAAGCCCGGCAACGCCGGAAAGATATACAACTTGCGCTTGCCGCTGCTCAGGCTGAAAAACAGCAGGACCAGGAGCACCCAACCGAGCAGCACCAGCACCCGGCCGTCGTGCTTGATGAGCTGCTTGCGCCACGCCGGCACCAGCCAGGGGAGCATGAAAAACAGCGGCAACCAGTATTTCGGGATCACCTGGACGATGAAATACCAGAACGGTTCGCGGTGCTCCCAGGCGTTGGCATAACGCCCCGCCGTCTGTTTGAACAAGATCTCCTGGACATACGCCAGGCTGTCAGGGCTGCCCTGCCCGACGATCACCAGCAACGGCCCGAGCCATACCGCGATGGCCGCCAACGCAACGACCAGCCCCAGCCACCAGGCCAACGCTTTGCCGGGCATCGGCACTACGCCCTTCCAACCCTTGCGCAGCGCATACGCGTAGGGAATCAGCATCAACGCCGGCAGAAACCCCACGCCCTTGCTGATGATCCCAAACCCCATCGCCGCGCAGGCCGCGTAGTACCAGCCCCAGGCCGGGCCGAGCAACAGGTGTCGGCACAAACCATAGATGCCCAGGATGGTCCAGAGCGCAAGAAACCCATCGATCTGGCCCGTGCGCAGAATGCTGTAGGTCTGGTAAGTCGCCAGGAACAACAGCGCAGCGATGCTTCCCACGCGCCGCCCCCACAGGCGCCGGCCCAGGTCATACAGGCACGCCGTGGTGACTGCGCCGGCCAGCAGCGCAGGCAGATACAGCGCGATTTTGGGCAGATGGGTCAACTGCACGAACAACGCCACCGCCCACATGAACAGCGGCGGCTTGTCGGCGTAGATTTCACCGGCGCGATGGGGAATGAACCATGAGCCGTTTTGCAGCATTTCGAGCGCGACGCCGAGGAAACGCTCCTCGTCGACATTCATCGGTTGGCGCCAGCCCAGGCCGGCACCGACCATGATCAAGGCCAGCGCCGCCCACGCCAGGCATTCCAGGCGCGAGCTGGACAGTCGTATCCTCACCGTCTCAGCCCTTCCCTGCCACTTCGCGGTTCTCCCGCTCGTGGTGCTTGGCGATCAACTGCAGATTGCGCAGGTAAACGATAAAGCCGAACGACTGGCCGACAATGAAAACCGGGTCCTGGCGGTAGATCGCATAGGCCAGCAATAACGCGCTGCCAATGATACTCAGGTACCAGAAGCCCACGGGAATCACGCTGCGCTTCTTGTACTCGCTGTACAGCCATTGCAGGGCGAAACGGCCGGTAAATGCCAGTTGTCCGCCGAAGCCGACCGCAAGCCACAACGATTCTCTGCCCATGTCAAACCTCGGTTTCTTGTGCGTGGGTGTCCAGGCGGGTGCGCTTTATCAGCCACCACACGCCGAACAGATCAAGGATGCCCACCAGGGCGCGATCGAGGTTGCCGTAGTTGGAGACACCGGCGCCGCGCTCACGATGGTTGACCGGCTGGACCAGCATCCGGCCGTTGTGACGACGAATCAGCGCCGGAATGAAACGGTGCATGTGATCGAAATACGGCAGCCGCAGGAATGCCTGGCGCTCGATCAGCTTGATGCCGCATCCAGTGTCCGGCGTCTGGTCCTTGAGCAGGCTGGCCCGCAGTTTGTTGGCGAATCGCGACGCCCAGCGCTTGCTCGCCGTGTCCCGGCGGTTGACGCGATGCCCGGCCACCAATTTCACCCCCCCGGGCGCGCCTTCCGATCCACGGACCAAGTCCAGCATCTTCGGCAAGTCTGCCGGGTCGTTCTGACCGTCGCCATCCAGGGTCGCCAACCAATGCCCGCGCGCCACCTCGGCGGCGTGGAAAATCGAGGTGCTTTGACCGAGGGAACGGGCATGGCTGAGCACCCGCAGCTGGGGATAGCCGCCGCGTTGCAGCGCACGCAGCTCGGCCGCGGTGGCGTCGGTGCTGCCATCGTCGACCACGATGACCTCAAAGGCCTCGTTGGCCAGTGCAACACGCACTTCTTCCAGCAAGGGAATGAGGTTGCCAGCTTCGTTTTTCGCCGGAATCAGGACCGACACATAAGGAGTTTCGTGCATGGCGTTCCAATCTAAAACACGGGAATGGGTGGGTTAAACGCGGTAATAGTGGCGGTACCAATCGACGAACGACTGCACGCCAACGGGCACCGGGACCTGCGGGCGAAAACCCACGCGCTCCTCGAGTTCACGGGTGTCAGCCCAGGTATCGACCACGTCGCCGGATTGCAACGGCAGGAAATGCTTGACCGCGCGCATGCCCAAGGCCTCTTCGATGCACTCGATGAACTGCAGAAGTTTCACCGGCCCGCCGAAGCCAATGTTGTAGACCTTGTTGGGCACGCCAGCCTCATCGGTTGGCGGCAGCGGCAGCAAGCGCACCAGGCCCTCGACGATGTCGTCGATATACGTGAAGTCCCGCGACATCGCGCCATCGTTGTAGACATCGAGGGGACGGCCCTTGAGGATGGCGTCGGTGAACTTGAATGGCGCCATGTCCGGTCGCCCCCATGGCCCGTACACGGTAAAAAAGCGCAGGCCGGTGGTGGGAGTGCCGTAGAGATGGGAGTAGGCGTGGGCCATCAGCTCGTTGGCGCGCTTGGTCGCCGCATAAAATGAAACCGGCTGGTCGACCGGGTCGGTCGTGGCGTAGGGCAGGCGTTCGCTCAAGCCATAGACCGAGCTGCTCGAAGCGTAGACCAGGTGCGCCGGCCGATGGGCTCGGCAGGCCTCCAGGATGTTGAGAAAACCCACAAGGTTGCTTTGCGCATACAGGTCGGGATTGTCGATGGAATAACGAACGCCCGCCTGGGCCGCGAGATGGATGACATATTCAAAGGCGTTCTGCGCGAAGACCTCCGTCAGGGCCGTCTTGTCCGCCACGTCCAGCCGTTGAAAGCGGAAGTTGTGGCATTGCGCCAACTGCGCGAGGCGCGCCTGTTTCAACTCGACGCTGTAGTAGTCGTTGAGATTGTCGATGCCGATCACTTCATGGCCATCGCTGCACAGCCGCTTGGCCACATGAAACCCGATGAATCCCGCAGCACCGGTGACCAGCACCTTCATACGCTACCCAAAACGGTCACTTGCATACGCTACCCTGGCTGATGGCCCGGCTTTTCCGGGCGCTGCAGAGCCTTTTAGCAAAAATAGATGACGGTTTTATGAGCGTGCCGGTCTGCCCAGTGAAACCTATGTGGGAAAACCTATGTGGGAGCGAGCCTGCTCGCAAAGGCGGTGGGTCAGACGACACAATTGTCGATTGTTAAATCGCTATCGCGAGCAAGCTCGCTCCCACAAAAACTCCCTGCGCCTATCCAGGGGAATCAGTGAGGATCGTTGAGAATCAGGCTGCGGTAATGCCCTGGATTGGACCCGGACCACTTGCGAAACGCCTTGTAGAACGAGCTGGCATCGGCGAACCCCAGGCGCGAGGCAATCTCCACGAAACTGATGGACGGCTCGGCCAGCCAGGTGATGGCCAACTCCTTGCGCACGCTGTCCTTGAGGCCTTGGTAGGTCTGCCCCTCCTCCGCCAGCCTGCGGCGCAGGGTCGACGCTGACACACACAGCTGCTGGGCCAGTGCCTCGGTTTCCGGCCACTGTTCAGCAGGCAATTGGCGCAAATCATGCCGGATTCGGCTGGAGAGGCTTTGCGGGTCGCGGTACTTGACCAGGATGTTCGCCGGCGCCTGGGCCAGGAAGCGCTTGAGCTCTTCGGGACTGCGCCGGATGGGTTGGTCCAGGCATTCGGCGGAGAAAATCATCCTGGTGCGAGGTCGGTCGAAGCGCAGGTTCTGGGAGAACATGACGCGATAATCGTCGCAGAAATCCGGCGCTGGGCAACGTAACTCGACCGACAGGATCGGGATGCGCCGTCCGGCCAGCCAGCAGGCCACGCCGTGGACAATCATCCAATAGGTGAAATAGGTAAATGCCCGACGCGGCGCCTGGCCTTCTTCGAGCAGGACGATTTCCGCCAGGCTCTGCTGGCGAGCCCACTGGGCTGGCAGATGTTCCAGCATCAGCGACAGGAAACCCAGTCCTGCGGTCAAACCCGTAGCCAACGTCGGTTGGGCCATGGCGCACTGGCAAAGAAACGCCAGGCTGCCGGACTTGAGCTTGCGCGGGTCCATGCCGAAGAACTCGTCATCGCGGCGCCGGGCCAGCAGGCGCCAGAGCCGTGCATAGGCATGGGCCGGCACCCGGGCCTGGGGATCATCGAGCAAGGCCGGGGCTATGCCGACCTTTTCCAGGACTTCATCCGTCGCGGCTCCTGGCGCGCAGCTTTGCAACAGCGCCTCACGCACCAACTGGATGGAGATGGTGTCTTTTTCCGCCATGGCACGGGTGTTCACAGGATCCGATAAAGCAGTCGCTCTATCCGCACCCGGCTGACGCGCTTGAGGAACTTGCCCACCGCCGCCGGATAGTCCGGCAGGGTTTCCAGGTCCAGGTAGCGTTCGATGCGGTGGGTGTGGCGATAGATCTTTTCAAGCTCGGCCTGGCGCGACACCAGCAGTTCGCCCTTGGGGTCGTCCAGCAACAGGGCGTTTTCCAGGTCCAGGCGAAACGCCCTGGGGTTCAGGTTGTTGCCGGTCAGCAAGGTGTAGCGCTCGTCGACCCACATGCCCTTGAGGTGGTAGGTGTTGTCGCCGTCGCGCCACAGGTGCAGGTTCAACTGGCCGCTGTCGATGTAGCGCTGGTGCCGCTTGGCGAAGCGCCGCAGGCTGATCTCGTACAGATACGGCAATGCGGCGATGATCTTGAACGGCTCGCTTGGCGGAATGTAGAAATCATTGGCGGTCTTGTCGCCGACGATAATGTCGATCCGCACCCCGCGGGCCAGGGCCCGGTTGATTTCCCGGGTCACCGCCAGCGGCAGGTTGAAGTAAGGCGTGCAGATGGTCAGTTGCTGGCGGCTGCTGGCAATCAGTTCACCGATCACTCGACTCAACGGGTTGTTCTTGCCGACGCCCAGCAGCGGGCTGACCGACAGGCCACTTTTATCGAGGCTGCCAGCCGTGGTGTCGTAGGCCGCATATTTGAGGCGACTGCGCAGGTCGCCGATGTCCTTGCGCAAACTGCGGGTGCTGGGCAGGTTCGGCAAGTCGAGGCGATGCACCGCCCGGGAGGCAACCAGGCCGTGCTGCACCAGGTGATGCATCGAATCGGCCAGCGCGGTGTTCTGTAGCAGGTGATAACGGTCGTAGCGGTATTTATCGAATTTGTGCAGGTAGACGTTGTTCAGGCTGGCGCCGCTGTAGAGCACGCAGTCGTCGATCACGAAGCCTTTCAAGTGCAACACGCCGAACAGCTCGCGGGTCTGCACCGGCACGCCGTAGATCGGCACTTCGCTGGCATGGGTGCGCGTCTGTTCCTGATACCACGCCGAGTTGCCGGGCTGCTTCTTGGCCCCGATCAATCCGCGCTGGGCGCGCAGCCAATCCACCACCACGACCACCTCCAGCTCGGGACGCGCGGTCTTGGCGGCATGCAGGGCATCGAGGATTTCCTGGCCGGCCTCATCCTGTTGCAGGTACAGGGCGACGATGTAGATGCGCTGGGTGGCCTGGGCGATTTTCTCCAGCAGGCAACGGCGGAACTCGGCGGCGCCATCAAGGATGGTCACGGCATCGGCGGTCAGTGCAAAGCTGCGCAGCTTGGGCAGCAGGGAGCGTTTGAAAAGCGACGGCATAGGGCTCGCAAAAGGTCAAATCCGAAGAACCGACGAGCTTACACCATGATGGACGGCTTTGGGCCTCCCCCGCCCGATGAAAAAAACATTTGACCAAGGAGAACGATCATTCTACTTTTAGGCCCATGAACGAAATCAATAGCAGTGAAACACGAGACATCATCCTCGATGTCGCCGAAAAACTGATCTACAAAAGTGGCATCGCTGCCACCGGCATGGATCTCCTGGTGAAAACCGCCGGCGTCTCCAGGAAAAGTATCTATCGCTACTTCGCCAACAAGGACGATCTGGTCGTTGCTGCGCTCAAGCGCCGGGACGAACGCTGGATGCAATGGTTCAGCGGCGAAGTGGACAAGGCGCCGACCCCGCTCGCACGGCTGCTCAACCTGTTCCCTGTGCTCAAGGGCTGGTTCGAGAGCGAAGGCTTCCGCGGCTGTGCGTTCATCAATACCAGCGGCGAAACCGGCGACCCCCGGGATCCGGTTCGCCAAGTGGCGAAAATGCACAAGCAGAAGTTGCTCGACTACGTGACCGGCCTGTGTGTCGAGCAAGGCATCGAGCGGCCGGAGCAGCTGGCTCGGCAGGTGCTCATTCTGATCGACGGCGCCATCACCCTCGCGCTGGTCATGGGCGATCACGACGCTGCCGATCAGGCCCAAGACGTATTGAAGACCCTGCTGGCCATTGAATAAGCAACACGCGTACCTGCAAGACCGCCTGTAATTGATGCACTCATCCTCTGGAGATTTGCCATGTCGTCCTCTGCCGAAGTTCGTCCACCGCTGCCGCCGTTCACCCGTGAAACAGCCATCGAGAAAGTTCGCCTGGCCGAAGACGGCTGGAACTCTCGCGATCCGCAGAAAGTTTCGCTGGCCTATACCCTCGATACCCAATGGCGCAACCGCGCCGAATTCGCCCATAGCCGGGAAGAAGCCAAGGCTTTCCTGACTCGCAAGTGGGCCAAGGAACTGGATTACCGGCTGATCAAGGAACTCTGGGCCTTCACCGACAACCGCATTGCCGTGCGTTACGCCTATGAATGGCACGACGATTCGGGCAACTGGTTCCGTTCCTATGGCAATGAGAATTGGGAGTTCAACAACGAGGGTCTGATGTCCAACCGCTACGCCTGCATCAACGACATGCCGATCAAGGAAAGCGAACGTAAATTCCACTGGCCGCTGGGCCGTCGGCCAGACGATCACCCGGGGCTTTCCGATCTGGGGCTGTAATACCCAAACCTGGACTGACCCCAACCTGTGGGAGCGAGCTTGCTCGCGATGAGCTGGCAGTCGACACCTCTGTTGACTGGCCGGCCGCCATCGTCGGAACGCCGCCCGGAGCAAGCTCGCTCCCACACTGTTTTTTGTCAGTCTTTGGTTCGATTCAGCAAAAACTCCAGCAACGTTCCAGCGCAGGCCTCGATACTTCCGTCCACGATCAGTTCGTAACCGTGGGTATTTTCCGTCGGGATCGCAATGCAGCCGCCTTGGGCCGACACCCCACTGCTCATGATCGCACTGGCATCGCTGGCGAAATCCGCCAGCAGCGCGAATTGTGGCGTCAGCCCGCAGCGCCTGCCGGCCTGGTACAACTGGTCGACGATCCCACGGTGGTAGCAGCCGTTTTTATCGCCGGTGTTGATGATCGGATCGACGCCCAGGCGGGTGGCGTATTCCGCGACCACGGGGCCGACCTCAACGGCAACCGTCGCATCCCCTGGCAGGTGGCTGGCGGCGTAGAGCGCGCCGGCATTGGATTCCTCTTCTTGCGTGGTGAACACGAAATACACGTCGTGCGTGAGCGTCTCGCGGCGGCTGCCCAATAACGTGGCGGCCTGGAGGCTGGCGACCATGGGCGCGCGGTCATCGAGGAAATGCGCGGCGATGGCATCGCCGACCCGAAACGGGCGCCGCCAGTGCTGGCTCAAGACCACTCGCGTGCCGGGGCGTACGCCATGGGTTTGCAACTGTTCACCGGAGCATCGGGTGATCACATGCACATCGCCCCAATTGACGTTCCCCGACAGCACATCCGCCCCCTGGTGGGTTTCACCAGTGCTGTGCATCGATCCGAATGACAACACACCGGGGATGAAGTCCCGGTCACCGAGAATGTCCACCGGGCACACCCCGAAGTTGATCGGATTGGCGCCGCCCAATGAGACCACCCGCAACGTGCCGTCGGGCTCGATACGCTTGACCAGCATGGCGATTTCGTCCAGGTGCGCCATGATCCGGACCGGCGAATTCGTTTCAGCGCCTGACAGGTTTCCCTTGATCAGGCCGATGACATTGCCGGCCGGATCGACCCAGGTTTCGTCGCAGTGCGGCTCCAGCTCCCGCAGGCAGATATCGCGCACTTCGTGCTCCTGCCCGCCGGGCCCGCGGGCCATCAGCAGCTCTTCCAGCAGCGGTAAGGTGGACGGATTGGATTGCATCGAAGGGAGTCTCCTTTTCCAGGTGCGACCTGCTGACGAAGCGGGCCGCGACGTGTTTGTCTTCTTGAACACGGCTGGCGCTGAAAAATTTGATCGGATCCTGGCGAAACTGACGAGCGGGCCTTGCCGGCGCGCGGACAGGCGGCCCGTTCGAAGGGTTGACCGACGCGCCGCCAGGCATCACATTGCCTGGGTCGCCCCTACGCCAAAAGGCGGTTTTGCTGTGTCGCAGATCTCGTGGAGCCCATGACCGCGTCGATTCCGATCCGTCCCCCCTGCCCGCCTGGCGTGTGTGATTGCGGGCGTGATGCATTGCTGCAAACTCCTGGCAGCGATTTGCGCATCCTTTGCCTGAATCGCCAGGAGGAGAAGCGCCTGCTTGAGCGTTTGGAGAATATCCAGAGCCTGGACGAGCTCGAACGGTTGCAGCAGCGGCTGTTCGAGAACCTGGGCGTGCGGGTGACGATCGAGCCGGGTCATAACGAGGTTCGCACCATGCGCGGTATTGCCATTGAATTTCAGGAGCAGCCAGGGCTGTGCCGCAAGATTCGCCAGTCGATTCCGGCTGCGATTCGGCGAGGGCTGGAGAAGCGGCCTGAAATTGCCTGGCGGCTGTTGGATTCCCGGGATCTGTTTGGTGGGGGTTGATGGGGTTTTTCCATACCTTCGTCCATACCTTCGTATAGTCCCCTCACACCCACGCATGCCCGCACTGACCCTATGTAGAAGTGCCCCGCCTCTCTCCACCACCTACCATCTCCCACAGCGAACCGAAGCTGAATACGCCTGGCGATTCCAAACGCCAGGCCAAGCCCTTCCGCTCGTTCGCCACACGGTCACGCTGAAACAAACAATTCAACGTATCGATTTCGTCTTTGGGAGCACATCATGAAACAGCACATCTTGATCGTCGGCGCCGGTTTTGGCGGGGTATGGAGCGCACTCAGCGCCGCTCGCCTGCTCGACCAGCATGATCGCAACGATGTACAGATCAGCGTCCTGGCGCCCCAGGCGGAGTTGCGCATCCGCCCGCGTTTCTATGAGCCCGACGTCCATACCATGATGGCGCCCTTGGGCGAGTTGTTCGATGCGGTCGGCGTGAACTTCATCCACGGTGTCGCCGAAAGCATCGACGTAAACCGCAAACAAGTCGGCTACCGCGACGTTTTCGGCAGCCTCGCCACGCAAAGCTACGACCGGCTGGTACTCGCGGCGGGCAGCAAGCTGATGCGCCCGGAGCTGGAAGGCATGCTGGAACACGCGTTCGACGTCGATGAGATCGAACAGGCTGCGCGCCTGGAAGCCCATCTCAAATCCCTCGCAACCCTGCCCGACAGCCCCGCTCGCAACACCGTGGTGGTGGCCGGCGGTGGCTTCACCGGGATCGAAACCGCCACCGAAATGCCCGCCCGCCTGCGCGCCGTTCTCGGCAGCGATGCCAACATCCGCGTGATCGTCGTCGACCGTGGACCGTCAATCGGTGCCGCGCTGGGCGAAGGGATCAGCCCTTCGATCATCGAAGCCTCCGATCAGCTGGGTATCGAGTGGATCCTCAATGCCTCGGTCGAATCGGTGGATGCCAGCGGTGTCACCCTATCGGACGGCCAGCGCATCGAATCCAGGACCGTGATCTGGACGGTCGGTTTTCGCGCAAGCCCACTGACCGAACAAATACCTGGAACCCACGATCGCCAGGGCCGATTGCATGTCGACGGGCATCTGAAAGTCCTGGGACAAAACGACGTCTACGCCACCGGCGACGTGGCCTATGCCGCGACCGACGACCTCGGCAATTACGCGGTCATGTCTTGCCAGCACGCCATCGCCCTGGGCCGCTACGCGGGCAACAACGTTGCCGCCGACCTGCTCGGCGTCGCGCCGATGACCTACAGCCAACCCAAGTACGTGACGTGCCTGGATCTCGGCGCCTGGGGCGCGGTGTACACCGAAGGCTGGGATCGCCAAGTGAAGTTGCTCGGCCAGGAAGCCAAGGAGCTCAAGCACCAGATCAACTCGGTGTGGATCTATCCGCCCGCCGCCGACCGCGCAACCGCCTTGGCGGCGGCTGACCCCTCCATCCCGGTGGCCTGATCCTCATATCCAGACGCGCCCTACTCCGGCCAGTCCCTCCTTCTGTGCCGGTTTTTCCCAGACGCCTGCCAAGGATTTTTCGGCGGGCGTTTTTTCTGCCCGCTCGACAAGCCAGCCTGGATATCGCCACTGCCCAGCAAAATCCGTTGCAACCCCCGTCGCCCCGCACCGGCGGCTCACGGTAAGGTAGGCGAAACCATCCGGATCGAGGTGTGCCGTGGCGTCCTATTCCCTGCGTCAGTTGAAGTATTTCGTCACCACCGTGGAATGTGGCAGCGTCGCCGAAGCCTCCCGCAAGCTGTACATCGCCCAGCCGTCGATTGCCACGGCGGTCAAGGGCCTGGAAGACAGTTTCGGCGTGCAATTGTTGATCCGCCATCACGCCCAGGGCGTCTCGCTGACCCCGGCCGGTGCGCGTTTCTATCGCAAGGCCCAGGAGCTGTTGCGCATGGCCCGGGAGTTCGAGCAGAACGCATTGGCCGACAACGACGTGGTCAGTGGACAGATCGACATCGGTTGCTTCGAAACCGTCGCCCCGCTCTACCTGCCACGGCTGATCGCGGGTTTTCGCGAGCGCTTTCCCGGCGTGGAGATCCGCGTGCAGGACGGCGAGCAGCAGGAGCTGGTCCAGGGCCTGACCGGTGGGCGTTTCGACCTGGCGATTTTTTATGAGCACGACCTCGACAGCACGATAGAAACCGAAGCGCTGACGGCGCCGCAACGGCCTTATGCATTGCTGCCGGCGGATCACCGCTTCGCCAATCAATCGCAGGTATCGCTGCGCGACCTGGTGCTTGAACCGATGATCC
Source organism: Pseudomonas alvandae (assembly GCF_019141525.1). GTDB lineage: Bacteria > Pseudomonadota > Gammaproteobacteria > Pseudomonadales > Pseudomonadaceae > Aquipseudomonas > Aquipseudomonas alvandae. Next base: position 3,306,322 of record NZ_CP077080.1, on the reverse strand, counting down.
TGTTGGACGTCCAGCCCAGCCGTACCTATTTCGTCAGCATTTTCGAGGAGCTGGGCCTGACGCCGAACATCGTCTTCAGCTCGCCTTCCATCGAGATGGTGCGCGGCATGGTCGGCCAGGGATTTGGCTTTGCCGTGCTGGTGACCCGCCCGCAATCGACCTGCACCTACGACGGACAGCACGTGGTATGCGTGAGTATCGCCGAGGACGTGACGGGTTCGGCACTGGTGGCCGGTTGGCTCAAGCGCGCGCACCTGACCAAGCCGGCGCAGTTGTTCGTGGATTATTGCAAGGAGCAGTTCAGGGAGTGGTTGGCGTAGACCGGCGAGCCTGATACCCCGTGGCGAGGGAGCTTGCTCCCGCTGGGCCGGTCCGACGCCTCGGGCGCAGCAGCCCCAAAAACCTGACGCGGTCCACCTGCTACACCACGATCACAGGGTAAAGGGGGCGCTTCGCACCCCAGCGGGAGCAAGCTCCCTCGCCACAAGAGCGGTTCGATATCAGGTTGGATACTAGCGAGCCGCCCAGGCGTTGAAACGCTGCTCCAGCTCCTCGCCGTGATCGACCCAGAACTCCGCGTCTACGGCTTGCGCCTGCGCCAGGTTGGCCTCGGCGGTGGGCAGTTGCTCACGGACTTCAGCGGGCAACAGGCCCAGCGTCTGGCGATGCACCGGTCCGTACGGGATGTTCTCCGAGAAGACTTTCTGCGTCTGCGGCTGACTGGCAAAGGCGATGAACTTCTCGGCCAGGGCCTTGTTAGGCGTGCCTTTGACCACCGCCCAATACTCCGGGTCATACAGGCTCTGCGGCCAGACGATGCTCAGTTTCATGCCTTCCTTCTGTGCCGAGGCGATGCGACCGTTGTAGGCGGCACTCATCGCCACGTCGCCGGCCACCAGCCACTGCGCCGGCTGGGCGCCTGCCTCCCACCACTGGATGTTCGGCTTGATCTGGTCCAGCTTGGCAAATGCCCGTGTGACGCCCTCCGGTGTGTTCAAGACCTTGTACACGTCCTCGGTCTTGACGCCATCCGCCAGCAAGGCGATTTCCAGGGTGTACTTGGCGCCCTTGCGCAAACCGCGCTTGCCCGGGTACGCCTTCACGTTCCAGAAATCCGCCCAGGACGTCGGCGCCTTCGCAAGTTTGCTCTGGTCATACGCCAGGACCATCGACCAGACGTACGTCGCCACGCCGCACTCGGTGAGCGCTCCCGGAACGAAATCCCCGGGTTTGCCGATGACCGTCGGGTCGAGTCTTTCGAACAAGCCTTCTTCACAACCGCGCAGCAGCTCGGGACTTTCCACCTCGACCACGTCCCAACTGGTGTGCCCGGCCGCGACCATCGCCTTGATTTTCGACAGCTCGCCGTTGTATTCGCCGGCCACGATGTTTCCCGCACCGCTGGCGTTGAAGGGTTGGAAGTAGGCCTTGTCCTGGGCCAACTTGGTGGCGCCGCCGAATGAAATCACGGTCAGGCTTTGTGGCGCGGCCAGGACGCTGGTGCTCAGCAACGCCAGGGCACACGCAATGTTGCAACGCAAGGATCTGGACATGAAGCGGTTCCTCGAAAATGCCGGCTCGCCCGCACGAGTCGGCGACGGGACTTAAAAGTGACCGTAAGCGCGGGCGGCGTGGTCTACAGCGATTACAAAACTGTTCATCCTGGGTCCCGTCCATCGGGCTCGCTCAGGTGAATCGCCAGGCGATCCATCAACCGATCGCAGGCGGCCATTTGCTCGACACTCACGTACTCGTCGGGCTTGTGACCCTGGTCCATGCTGCCGGGACCGCAGACCACCGACGGGATGCTGGCCTGATGGAACAGCCCGCCTTCGGTGCCAAACGCCACGGTGCCGAAGGCATCGCTGCCACAGAGTCGGGCAGCCAGGCGCGCGGCTTCGCTGTCCGCCGAGGTCGCCAGGCCGGGATAGGCCGACAAAGGCTCGAAACGGATCGCGGTGTCGGCGTGAACCGCCCGCATCCTTGGCAGCAGCGCCTGTTCGGCGTAGTCCTGCAATTTCTCCACCACCCGCTGCGGGGCGAAATCCGGCAAGGCGCGTACCTCGAAGTCGAAGCGGCAATCGGCGGGGACGATGTTCAGTGCCGTGCCGCCCTGGATCACGCCGACCTGCACCGTCGAATAGCCCGGGTCGAAACGCACGTCGTGCTGCGAAGGCTCGGCCAGCTCGGCGCCGATCTCACCCAGCTGGCCGATCAGGCGCGCCGCCTGCTCGATGGCATTGACCCCGTAGGGCGCGTAGGCGGAATGGCAAGGCGCGCCCTTGACATGGCAACGCATCGCCAATT